>CAYZEX010000143.1:0-1591 GCA_964477675.1 uncultured Isosphaeraceae bacterium | reverse complement strand
ATACTCCATTTGATCAAAATCAATATATCGTTCAGAGCGCCTTTGGTTCCCAATCGCATTATTGGCTAATACATCTAATGGGTTGTAGAGGGTCTTTTTAAACTGCTGGCCAGAAGCAGTTTTGAATCTGGATGAAAATTTATCCAGATGTTGCCTTCTGATCTTACGGCCCGACTGAGAGCGGTAATTAATGATTGGACCTGAAAACAATCTAGTCAGAGCTTTGAACAATCTTGATTCAGGATTTGTTGAACTTTTTTTAGGGGGCATATGTTATCTCACTTTATAATCCACATGAATTCATCATATAGATTTTTTGCTTCTGACATTTTATCAAGAATATTGTTTTCTTTGTAGCCTTGTTGGCCTTTAACTCGTGTATTAAATGTTGTTTTGGTAGTGACGATGGCGTCTACGAACGCTTTTTGATAATTTAAATCTCGCGCAGTTGTCTGCAGAGCGGTGTCGCGCACCCAGCATGCTATGGCCAGGGCCATTATCAGGTCATCATTGTAGCCTTTCATGGCTTGTGGTTTTCCATTCTTCCAAATAAATGTTTTCATTTCGTTAACGGTCCGGGGCGAATATATCTTAATTAGTTTATTCCTTACAAACTCTTCCAATTTGGCAACTATAAGAGGGCGCGTTTTCATAGACGTGGTAAAACCAGGGACTGCATTGGTGCGATATTCCCCTAGGTGTTGTTCGATATATTCATGCGTAGATTTAATTGAATAATATATGTTCGGGTATCCATACTCAATTAATTTGTCTAACACAGAAAAACCAATATTGTTATTCTCAACCACCATCATAGCATTTCCAAATTCTCTTCCAACTTGATTGAGCATGTTGGCAAACATATCGGGAGCCACCTTGCCTTGATACTCTCCAATGATTTCTAGAGTTTCAAGCTTGAGAAGATGAAAGGTAGAAAAATCTGCGCCGTCACCCCTGGCGACGTCAACGACTTGTAAATAGTTGCAAGTCGGATCATACTCCTCCCAAATCCAAAAATTGCGATCAAAGCCTGTGCGGTACTTGGGCTCCATAGTCGTAGCAATCAGCCATTCCATACACTCAGGGTCAATCACCGTTTCACCAGAGGTATTGAAATTGCATAACAACTCCTGAGCGATCTGGCGCTTGGACATGTTCTTGGTTTCTTTCTTGTACCACTCTTCGTCTCTCTCGGGGTGTACATCCCACATAAGCGTTGTAAGGTTGAAATTGTTCGCGCCGCCTTCAGCATCTACGCAAGTTTTATGAAACCAGTTACCAACGCCGTTAGGGGTAGATATCGCAATACAGCGCCCACCAGTCGATAGGGTAGGATACAAGCCGGTCCACAGTTCCTCTAGATTCTCGATGTGTGCTGCCTCGTCCAGCACGAGCAGAGACAGCGCTTCAGAACGACCAGCATCACCAGAGGTAGACGCAGCCTTGATCGATGATCCATTTGAAAGTTCAAAAGAAGTGCGGTTGTCCACATCAATGGTTGCAATTCTCAACCAGTTTGGGAGGTTCTTCATAATGCTCTTGACTTTCTTGACAAGGTTTCCTGCCGTCGCAAACTTTGTTGCCATTACGA
>CAYZEX010000142.1:0-1615 GCA_964477675.1 uncultured Isosphaeraceae bacterium | reverse complement strand
CACCCCAGTAGACCCTCGGGTTGCTGAAGTTGTACTAACAGCCATGACCTCCGGTCACGGGAACCCTCATAGTAGGACTCATTCGTATGGCTCTGATGCTGCAAACCTTGTTTCAAAAGCCAGATCTGCAGTCGCTGATGTTTTAGATGCAGCTAAAGAAGAGGTAGTTTTCACAAGCGGGGCAACAGAAGCAAATAATCTAGCAATTCTTGGACTAGCCGAGCATCTGAGACTGGAAGGCAAAACGCATATTGTCAGCACCGCCATTGAGCATAAGGCAGTTCTTGAACCACTTGCTCATCTCGAGCAGCATGGCTTTGATGTCACGCTTGTTCCGCCCACTAAGGAAGGCTATGTAGATGCAAATGCAATTGCAAACGCACTTACAAAAAACACAGGACTTATCTCGGTGATGCACGTGAATAATGAGACGGGAGTGATTCAGCCTATTGATGATATCGCAACATTACTTCAAAATCATGATGCATACTTCCATACTGATGCGGCTCAAAGCTTTGGAAAGATTTTCAATACGCTGCACAACAAAAGAATTGATCTTATCTCAGCGAGTGGCCATAAGATCGGCGCGCCAATGGGTGTTGGATTTCTACTTACTCGAAGAAGAGGCTATCAGAAGATTCCACTGACCCCCCTACAACTTGGCGGAAGCCAGGAGCGAGGATTAAGAGGAGGTACAGTTGCTGCCCCACTTGTCGCCGGTATCGGCCTTGCAACTGAACTGGCAAAACAAGAACAAAAAGAACGGACACAAAAGTGTGAATCGCTTAAGGAAGAAGTAACATCTTTTATTAATTCGATCGGCGGAGTCATCAACACTGGCAACACATCTGTGATGCCAAACATAGTTTCCTTCAGAGTACCTGGGCTTGATGCCGACGCAGCCCTGTTGCTATTAAAAGATGAGATTGCTGCCTCAACAGGGTCTGCATGCACATCTGCAACCGTTGAACCAAGTCATGTTTTAGCTGCAATGGGATTAACAAACACTGAAGCCCACGAAACAATGCGATGGTCCTGGTCACACCAGTCCAATATGCCCGAATGGGACAAAATAATGACCATAGCATCTGTGCCTTTGCCTTAGATTAACTAAGATTCTGATTATGAAAATTGACTTACTGAGTTGTATTGAAAACTTAAATATGTGGAGAAGTGGAAAACAAAGAGCACCACACAAACCACTTCTGCTTCTACTTGCCCTTTCAAAAGTTGCCGAGGGAAAAAGACTCCTTTCTTTTGAAAATGTCGTTTACCCAGAACTCCAAAAACTACTTAAAAAATATGGGCCACCTAGACGAATCCACCATCCAGAATATCCGTTCACCCGCCTTGAAGAGACCAGTGATGCCGACGCTGGTTTTTGGGAATTGCGAACTGATGGAGAAATGGACCCTGAAAAAAGAAAAGACAATAAAAACGAATTAATTAGAGTAAACGCACATGGCGGTTTTAAACAAGAAATATTTGATGACCTATCAAAAAATACTAAAAACATTGAACTAATTGCCAGTGAAATTCTGTCCTCTCATTTTCCTAATTCAATCGCCGAAGACATTTGCGAAGAGTTGAATTTTAATTTTACCAATAACGATTT
>CAYZEX010000141.1:0-1639 GCA_964477675.1 uncultured Isosphaeraceae bacterium | reverse complement strand
AGTGAAGGCCCCAAAACCTTTGGATATTGCAAATCCAAATGACTTTATTGCACGGCAGCGGCTCATGAGTGACATGATTCGTTTAGCTCTTTCAACGGATTCGTCACGGTTTGTTGTGTGCCACTTTGGTAGTGGATCAGGCGTTGTTCCACTCGACGGCGTCGAAGAGGGGTATCACACACTTAGCCATCACGGGCGAGACGAAGGGAAACTGTCTCAACTGGCAATTGTTGAAAAAGCAATCATTGATTCATGGGGTGATTTCCTACGATCGCTTAAAGAAGTTGATGAGCGAGGTGAAAGTGTTCTTGATACGACAAGTGTCCTTTTGACCAGTAATCTCGGAAATGCTTCAAGTCACTCGAATAAGAACATGCCGGTGCTTTTCGCAGGTGGTGGTTTTCAACATGGGCAGCATCTTGCGTTTAACCAAAATAAAAACCATCCCCTTCCGAATCTCTATCTGTCGATTCTGCAGCAGACAGGTCTTTCGGCTGAGCGATTTGCAACGTCAACCGGAACAATGCCTGGCCTCGAGCCAACGAAAACTTAGTTTGTTTTTTATTTTATGTTGGAGTAACAACAATGTTCAGACGATTCATGTGTCCTAGTTTAAGCCGTTCAAAGATGTCTCTTGATATATCGAGAGGCTTTACATTAATCGAACTGCTCGTCGTCATTGCGATTATTGGCGTTCTTGTTGGTCTTTTATTACCCGCAGTTCAGCAGGCTCGAGAAGCCGGCCGCCGTCTTTCATGCGCAAATCATCTCAAGCAGATTGGGCTGGCGAATGCCCTTCATGCAGATGCACAGAAGCATTTTCCAAGTGGTCGTAAGACGCGTGATCCGTACGATGTGTCGTGGGCCTTCCGGCTGCTCCCGTTTCTTGAGCAATCGCAAATATTCAATGCGAGAAATCTGGACGCAACGGTTCCATGTTGGGATAGTTCAAATTCGACCGCTTTTCGAACACCAGTCGATACATTTTACTGCCCGAGTCGACGCAGTCCCGCTGCTGATAGAAACTTCGATAACAACAACCAACCGCCAGTTGCCAGTGGAATTGGCGTTGCGGCAGGTGGTGACTATTCTGCATGCGGTGGGACATATTTTAATTACGCAACGCCAACAACAGGTGGGCCTGACCCAAAACGTGCAGGTGTGATCCATACATTCTCAGAGATCAGACCCGCTCAAATTACTGACGGACTTTCCACAACAATGGTCATTGGAGATCGCCATATTCCACCAGCTATTGCAGGAGCGGGCGTTATGGAACACTATAACCAAGGTGATACTGCGGTTTTTGTTTCAGATACTCCCCACACGTTGTTCCGAGATACGGCTCGTGGCTTGGCTTCAAGTCCCCGCGATACGAATAACCGAAAATTTGGCAGTCTTCATCCCGGTGCGACTCAATTTGTCATGTGTGATGGTCATGTTGAAGCACTGACGAACGACACTGATGTCGATGTACTTTTAAAGTACGCTGCTATTGGAGATGGCGATGACCCATCTGATCTTGATGAAGGCAATGGAACATGATGTAGAGTTCTTATTCACATTTCCCTGAAGAATGTTCTCATGGCAAAAAAACAACAGAAACAATCGAGTGGTCTTGGAAAGCTCATTTTGTACG
>CAYZEX010000140.1:0-1678 GCA_964477675.1 uncultured Isosphaeraceae bacterium | reverse complement strand
ATGATATTTGTCGAGCGAAGTTGTGGCATCAAACGATTGTAGGGTTGTCCTTGGTTTAAGTTCCAATGGTTGGCACGCCAAGGACACTGTCATTGACAGTTTGGTACGCCTCGTGGATGTGAGGCATAAAACGCAAAAGGGGTTTTGCCGTGAACACTGATACTTTTATTGAAAAACTTTTTCCATTACTCATAACGGGTGATCGACCAGCTGCTCGCGCTTTTGTTGCAGAGGCAATCACAAGCGGTTGGACACCCGAAGAAATTTCCGAGAACGGTTTCTGGCCAGTTCTTGATGCAATTAATACACTTTACCGATCAGACCAAATGACGAGCGTTGCTCATCACTATGCAACCAGACTTCTACGAACACTTGTTGACCAAGTGCAGGCAGGATACACACAAAAAACGACCAATAACAAAAGTGTTCTACTCTTTTGTGGACCAAGTGAAGCGGATGACTTAGCAGCACAGATAGTTGCAGATCTTTGTGAAGCAGATGGCTGGGAAGTGAAGTTTGGTGGCGGCGGAGTACCAGCAGATGAAATTCTTGCTGAAACAAACGAATTCAAACCAGATGCACTTTGTATGTTCTCATCTGCTCCTTGCGATGCCCCTCACATACGAAATATTATTGACACAATTAAAACTATTGGAGCATCGCCAGACACTCAGGTAGTGGTTGGCGGTGGGCTATTTAATCGAGTTGAAGGTCTTGCTGAAGAAATTGGTGCAGACCTTTGGGCAAGTACACCAGCAGACTTGAAAACTAAACTAACAACAGATTCGGAACGACGAGCAACAGAAGACCAACGTACTGTTGGTAAAAACATTCGTCAAAGCAAAGCCGCTTAATAGTATCTATTTACACATGAAAACCCCAAAAACGCAACGAATCAGTTCGTTGCGTTTTTTATTGCTATTATATAAACATGAAAAATACACTTTATACAGTTATAGTTGTCTTTTTAGTGTTGTCTTCTAGTTTTGTACATAAGGTGCAAGCACAATCAATCCCATTATTGACTGACCCTATTAAGGTTCGTGAATTAGAGAGGATGACTAATAAACTTGAACTGACTAATCCACAACGCGTAGCAGTAATCGAAAATTATGATCGGTATCTTGTGGATTTTGCTCGAGTACGTTCTGGTGAAATCAAAGATTTTGAGGACGCAATTGCGAGTGCAGCAGAAACATTGGGTTTTATGCGGTTCAATATTCCAGAACGAGAGTTGGTTGAAGAACTTGTGCGCAAAGCCCGCCTAGCAATAAAAGCAATTCACCGCTCGGACAATTTGTTTTTTGAAGAAGTTTCAGCAATGTTGATAGAGAAACAACGGGTGGTGCTTAATCGAATAAAGATTGCTCGTGAACTTGAAGCGTATGATGTTTTTATTACGAAATTTCTAGGAGAAATAAACAAAGGTGCAAAGGGGCAGATGAGAAAATTGTACTCTCGGTTGAACTTAGATACAAATATTGAAATCGATTCGGTGTTGGATAGTTACGACACTAGATATTTAAAGGAAGTCAAGGATGGGTTTGATGCTGTAGTCAAAGCAATTGAATTCGCTCTTGATCAGATAGATGAACTGGGTGTACGTGGTATGGATCAACAAGCTTTAATAATGCGGTTTATGGCTGATGACACAGCATTAGAGGATATTAAGCAAAGA
>CAYZEX010000139.1:0-1742 GCA_964477675.1 uncultured Isosphaeraceae bacterium | reverse complement strand
TTACAGTACTTAAAATTAAAAATTAAAATAATGAAATCTAGTAATTACATAATCTTTGGGATCATACTTCTTCTGACGTCTCCAACCTTATCGATATCATTTGCCGATACTTTAGAAGAACTGCTGAAGAATTAGTTCAAGAACTTTGGTGATATGTTCGATGCCTTTACTGAAGATGCTACTGATGATGATGTTAAAGAAGAAAAAACGCAAGAACAAAATGCCTTCAATGAATTCATCAATCGACCAGAACCCGACTTCAAATGGCGAGACACAGGTCAAAAATGGATACTACCACGGTCCATAGTGTATTGCTTAAATGTTACCTCTCAAAAATGGCTTGATGAAACAAAGCAATCAGGACCTTACGGAGCAGTCTGGACTCACCAAGTTGCCGTTGTCGTTCCAAATACACTCCGATCCACCAACGTTTCATTTGCTATCCTAAACGGCGGCTCCAACAAAGATCCACCAGAGCGTATCCCCCTTGATAACATTGCTTTAGTCGCTACCGATGCAATTGTAGGACTAACCGGGATGATCGGGGTAGCAATAAATCAACTGCCCAATGAGCCAATCGTTTTCCCTTCAGATCCACAGAAAAAACACCGAAGTTATGACTCTCTCATCGCTTGGAGCTGGCACATGATGTTCACAACCGAAAATCCCGAGTGGAATGGTATATGGGCCATGGTTAAAGGAGCTTTTGCATGTTTGAAAGCTGCGTAGGAATTTATGGACTAACAGGGAATTGCGTAAATTACGGGATTTGTGCCAATTGGTCCGAGTAAGTGGGGTATGACAACGTGGGGGCTGGGAGCAGCGACTTGTGAAAGCTGTGTGAAAATTGTTGGTCTCATCCCACTTGAACCAATCCTCCCAGAACTCAGCAAGTGCCTCCACAGACAATGGAAATCCTATGGTGGATTCACATTCGCTTTCAAAGACTACACAGAGGTCAACCTCACCACATGGATCGATACTCCTCAATTCTAGACTTTGATGACCAACTTGTCAGATATAATGCCTTACTACGACAGACTTGCCAGACTACCAAAATACGTGTTCGTGACTTCAGATGATGAGTTCATGCAAATGGATTGGACTGAGTTTTGGTACAATGAAATAAAAGGGGAGACTCATCTTTTAGTTGTACCTAATGAGGAGCATGCGATGATTACCGGTCTACCAGAGGTTATCTCAGCTGCGAGTTGTTTCTTGTAGAGCATAGCTGCAGGTCATACTGAAGCATAACGACCATATTTCAACTACACATATGATCCTACCAACGGAGAGATCACTGCATAAACTTCAGATATCCATGAAGTAGATCACGTTGTCCTTCATTGGGGTGAAACGATCTCAACCGTTCGAAGAGATTTCCGCTGGGCGTTCCAATCCAACAATCAAACGGGACCCTGCAAACTACCGAATATACCAGTGCCTGGTAATAAAGATGGCATGTGCATCTAGCCGATTGTCTGGGGAACAAAGATTCTCGAAGAAATTGCTGGGCAACCAGGGGTATATAAGACACTGCCACCCGAACCAGCAAAGGGCTACTGGGTTGGGTACTATCTTGAGATTTTCTTCAAGCCAGATGCGACGTGTAAATGGAATTACTAAATGTCTACTCCGGGGTATGTTTGGCCCGATACTTTGCCGTTTAAGGATTGCTCAAAGGAAACATGTAAAGGGATACTTGTTTGATTTTGGTTATTCTGCTCTAATCTCTCTCTTAT
>CAYZEX010000138.1:0-1754 GCA_964477675.1 uncultured Isosphaeraceae bacterium | reverse complement strand
AAAAATAATTTAAATCTATACCTAATTATCAAATCAAACTAAAATTGGTAAACAAGTTTCCTTTGAACAGTCAGAGAACGGCAAAGTGTTGGGCCAAGCATAACCTGGTGTAGAAAACTCGAAATCAAATTTCATTCCTGTATCTGATTTGAAGAATACCTCAACATAATAGCCAGTCCAATATCCCGGCGCAGGTTCTGGTGGCAATACTTTGTAAACTCCTGGTGATCCTTCAACTTCATCGAGAGTTCTTTTGAACCAAATAATTGGTTAAAGACAATTAGCCCCAAAGAGTGGTTTTGGTGGCTTAACAAACGGAAATGTGCAAGGGTAAGTGATATTACTGGAGAGAAACGCCCAACGAAAGTCTCTACGAACAGTTTAAAGTGTGCCTGAATAGTGAAGGACAACTTTGTCTGGTTTATAACTTTCGGGAATTGTTACTTGAATTTCTCCAGTTGTATTATCATATGTGTAGTTAAAACTTGGACGTTACTCTTCAGTATGACCTTTAGCTACACTTTCAGCGAAGGATCCCAATGCCTCGATTATCTCAGGTATCCCAGTACTTTCAGAATGCTCGCTATTCGGAACGATAAGAAGATGAGTCTCCCCCTTCATCTCATTGTACCAAAACTCAGTCCAATCCATTTGCATGAATTCATCATCCGAAGAAACAACCACAAATTTAGTCAACCTCTCAAGTCGGTCATAATAATTCACAGGATCAACAAGTTCCATCATGCTAGCAAATCCTTCAGTATCCAGTTATTAGGTTAGGTTAATAGCTGTGTAGTCACTGAAAGCAAAGGTCCATCCTCCATAGGATTTCCATTGACGATGCATTACCTTTTGGATGCAAGGAACAATGGGAACGATTGGAGCAATTGCAGTGATTTTTGGACAGGATTCGCAAGTAGCAGCACCGACCATCCATGTTGTCCATCCTCTTTTGGAGGCCCCTGCTACTACAAAGCTTTCGATGTTGGCGAGGCCTTTTAGCTAAGTGAACTATTACACAGCCCTCATTGCTTAGAAACCAGCTTTTGCCATTGGAAATCTCGGTAACCATTCTGGCTCTAACGTTTTCAGGTACTAATACCAAGCCCAGGCAATCATGGCATCTTCCGATCTGGGCTTTTTTGATGGATCTGACGGATAAACAATATGGCAATTGGGTATTTGATAGACAACTGCCCCAATTTAGCCAGTATTCCAGGCAATTTCATCAACAACCATTAGCTCTGTGTCTGTTATTGATGGAGTCGAGGGGTGTTCATTGCAGCCGCCAGTTAGGTAGACAAGAGATATATTTTTAAATCTTAAAGTTGATGGGACGATTACAGCAACTTAATGAGTCCAAATTGATCCCCAAGGTCCTGATTGCTTTGTTTCATCTAGCCATTTTAGAGAAGTTACATTTAACATATACACCTTCCCAAGGAACAAAGATGTGAACGTCACACCCGTATCCTCCCATTTGAAGTGCGGGTCCTCCTTGTTGATATACGCGTCAAACGCATTCTACTCCTTCGTTTTCTCCTCTTAAACATCATCATCAGTAGCATCTTCAGTAAAGGCATCGAACATACCACCAAAGTGTTAGTTGAACTGGTTCTTCACTAGGTCTTCTAAGGAGTCGACGAAATCAAAAGAGGATGTTGAGGATATTACGAGGAGTAATATTCCAATAAGGAAAAGGGGTTTCATTAAAAATTATTGCGATTAAGATTTAATATAAATTAAAATGACGT
>CAYZEX010000137.1:0-1963 GCA_964477675.1 uncultured Isosphaeraceae bacterium | reverse complement strand
TTGAAGAAGAAACCACAATGGTTTTTGATTCTAAAGGATATTTTAGAACTGGTGACAAAAACCTAGCAGAAGGGTGACAGTATGTCGTCAGTGGCGTAGGCGATACTACTCCTGTGCCAATGAGGACCCTCGTGGTGGGGGGGTCTTTTGCGGCGGAATTGAAGAATAGAAACTCTAATCAGGAGAACAACAATGGTCATTCAAATTCAAGGAACTACATCATTCGGGAGCGTACAAATGTTTCGTAATCATCACACTGGGCAAGAAAATTTCAGGCATCGACGAAGAGTTGCAGGACCTAGGGCTCGTCAAACACGAATTCCCGCCCATCTCTCGATAGTAATAGACGAACCATTGCTAACCGGTAATCTAGAAGAGGATATATCCATTCTTGACATTGTTGCTTGATTGGGCGTGAAACAGAATCCATCTCTTCCTCGTACACTAGTACGAATATGGAAGAAGAAGTTGGTGCAACGCATGATTTGATTACTTGGGCTGAAGCGGAATTACCACCGTTGTTACTTGAGCGGTTAGCCTCCCAACTTTCTAGAGAAGATTATGCCACTTCCCTTGAAAGTTTTGGGAACCCAAAGCCGATCACTTTTCGACCAAATACTCTATGTGCATCTGAGCAGGAAGTCCTTGATGAAGTTCATGCATCGGGGATGCAATCGGTTCCTGTACCTTGGTGCCCACTCTGCCATCAACTGATTGATGGTTCGATGCGGCAATTGCAAGCATTGGAATGCTACCAAACAAATGGACTTTATATTCAAGCAGCATCGAGCATGCTTTCGGCTCACGCTTTGCAAGTTGAACCAGAAATGCGCGTGCTCGATTTATGCGCTGCCCCCGGAAGCAAAACATCACAGATTGCGGCGTTGATGGAAAACCGTGGTATGCTTGTTGCAAATGATCGAAGCCGAAAACGGCTGTACAGGTTACGAGAAATTTTACAAAGGCAAGGTGCTACAAACGTTGAAATTCTCTGCAGTCCTGGTGAACAGCTTGGGCAAACACACGCGGATTGTTTTGATCGTGTACTTGTTGATGCTCCTTGTAGTGGGGAAGGGCGAATTCGGCTCGATAGACCAATTCGGTTATCGAGATGGAACATGCAAGAAATACGGAGGCTAGCAAAATTGCAAGAACAATTATTGATTGCGGCTCTTAGGTGTGTTCGTGTTGGCGGACTGGTGGTGTACTCAACCTGTACGTTTGCACCCGAAGAAAACGAAATGGTGCTTGAAAAAGTATTGCGCAAAAAAAATATTGACGCATCGGTCGTTGAACTTCCAAAGGAGTTGATGCCACCAACTGCTAGAAAACCAGTACTGCAATGGAACGAGCGTACTATTACTCAGGATGTGAGTTTGGCGGTTCGGATAATTCCAAATAACACAACAACAGGTTTTTTCATTGCTTGTTTAGAAAGAATCGCTTAAACGGGGCTTTTTTCATACATTTCAGCAGTACGTTGAGAGAGGGATGCAACCCTTTCTGATAATTCAACTGGCTTGATTACTTTGCAGTGTGGACCCATCGATAGAACCCACCAAACAATTTCATCTAACCCAGAGACAGTACATGTAAACGTACATGAATCATCTTCTAGCCATTGAATATTTTGCGTAGCGTGCCATCTGGTATCGCTGACGGTTTGTGAAAAAGGTGGTTCAAACAGCAATTCTACCTCGTAGTCTGTATCTCCAGGAATCATGTTCCAAGCATTGCCTAAGTGATTGTCCAGATTAAATGACGATGGGATTTCAAAAGTAGAAGTCGTTGGTTGGATAGCAAGAAATCTGCTTAGTTTTAATGTGCGAATTCCATCTCGTTTTTCGTGGTACCCAACAACGTACCAAGCACGGGTTCCAAAAAATAATGCATACGGTTGAAACATAAATGTTTCATCGCTGTTTTGTGAAGCAGTGCTTTCGTACTTACACTGAAGTACCTG
>CAYZEX010000136.1:0-1981 GCA_964477675.1 uncultured Isosphaeraceae bacterium | reverse complement strand
AAATCCAAGTTCATGAACAAACAACAGCACGGACGAAGTCTGACCATTGAACTCACTGGGCTTCATCGTATGAACCAACTGTCATATCGTGATAATGTAGATAACGTTAACCTCATTGCAAAACCAATTGATTCAGCCGAATTTGTAGCAGTTTCAATGGCACTTATAAACTTCAGAGGTGGTCGGGTGAGTTTGGTAATCAACGAAAATGCGGCTAGACTCGTCGATTCCAATGGTGTGGATTACGTACCGATTGACCCTTTGGCTCGCACCCAAGAAACAGGGGAAGAAACATTGTGGAGTCCACTAGGGTTACCTCGTTTATGGGGACAAGTGGAACTAGAACGAAGTATGGAAGTTAGAGGCTTTTTGTATTTTGAAGTACCAAAGGATACTGATCTAAACTACATGATGTGGGATGAAACAGATAGTATCCGTGTTGATTTCTAGTCAATAAGCCCTCTGGTTGGTTGTAGGTAATGAAGCAACAAATTGGAGAAATCTCCGAAGTCCAAATATGGCGCCGTTTGGTTCATATCAGTGCAGGTTCGTTTTTCCCAATCGCAGCATTATGGACAAACCAAATGCTAATATTGGTTTTCGCCATAATAGCCACCACAATAATTCTAACCCTAGAAGGAATACGATTATACTACCTGCCAATAAATCAGAAAGTGATTCAATATCTGGGACCTTTATTAAAACCTGGAGAAGAACGAAAGTTCCTTGGTGCAACGTACCTGCTTCTAGCAACAACTCTCAGTTTTCTACTTTTTGAAATTTGGGCAGCAATCCCCGCATTACTTTTCTTATCTCTAGGGGATCCAATATCAGCATTGGTGGGACGACGATTAAGGTTTGGTCGTCTAGGTCGCAAGAGTGTGCCAGGAGCCATAGCTTTATTTATGGTAACCATCGTAATCGCACTAGGTCTCACTACTTGGAGCACGATACCCTCAGTTGAGATACTATTATATGGTGGGGCCGTGGCGGCACTGATAGAACTGCTACCATTGCCGCTTGATGATAATTTCACGATTCCCCTCGCTAGTGGAACAGTAATTATGTTGCTCGCATGACCAATACACACTTTTTGGATTTTTGTTTCAGAACATACCAATTTCGATTGACTCCTGAATCATTAGCAAGATACACTGTGGATTGGTCGTCTTTGATGTTCCGTGCTAATCAAATGAGTATTCAAAGAATCCCAAAATGAAATAGATCCCAGTTGTGGGTGTCGCGTTAAGGAGGCAATATAGATGGTCAAACCTTTACCAGTAGGCGATAGTGATTTTCAAAAAGAAGTTTTGGACTCTGATACACCTGTTCTAGTAGACTTTTGGGCAGAATGGTGTGGTCCTTGCAAAATGATTGCACCTATAGTCGATGAGTTAGCTGACGAATATGAAGGTAAAGTAAAGTTCACCAAACTAGACGTTGATTCTAGTCCACAGACAGCAATGCAATACGGAGTACGCAGTATACCCACGCTGCTACTATTCCAAAATGGACAGCCGGTCGACCAAATTGTTGGCGCGGTGCCTAAGGCAGCTCTTACGAAACGTCTAGAGGCAGCATTAGATAATTAGCCACGACATGTAGAGAGAATTTGGCCTTGCCTTGATGGGTTCTATGGGAGCGGATGGGTCCCGGTGGGCCTTGCGGGCTTCAAACCCGTTGGGGGGCACCCTTCGGTGTCCTCGGTGGGTTCGACTCCCTCCCGCTCCCGCCAATGTGCATATACTTCACTGTTTTGCACTACCACTACAGTTTCAGCACACAACCACTGACTGTATGTAACAACAACCTTATTAGAAGATTGCTGTACGAAAACTAATTCCCCAAACCAATTCCATGGGCACACAGTCTTATGTATTCTGTTCGAAGCCTCACGCTCCAGGAAAGTTACCCTATAAACGCACCAAGAGTGACAATACTGTTAACACGCCAAGAGAAAGACTTCACGGACCTTCCTCAT
>CAYZEX010000135.1:0-2012 GCA_964477675.1 uncultured Isosphaeraceae bacterium | reverse complement strand
GATCTGGAATTGGATTAAGGTTATCAAACTTCTTTGAAACAATCGGCCATGTTGGTTCACCAAACAATGTTTTCGAGAAGGCCGTTATCTTTTCACCCATAACCACTTCCGGATGAGCGACAATCAGGTCCTGCAGGGAAATGACTTGTCCGTTCGGAGTAAGAACATGCGACTCACCTTCTCGAAAAGGCGCCTTGTTTGTGCGTGTGTCGATGACACCTGTGACAATCGGAACAGTGCAGCACATCCATACTTCATCAAGACCAGTACCATTCATATAGTCTGGGTAGTACGATTCGGCAGCAAGGCGAAGACGTTTCCCAGGCGTGCAAAATGTGCGGCCGGCATACCTATGAAGGAGTTGAAATACCCCGTCATTTTCGTTGAGGCAGTCATCAAGAATCTTTGCTGACGCTCCACCAGTACCATCGATTACGTCTTGCTGTGGGTACTCGTGTAATTTGTCAGCGAGAATTGACGTCGTAGCAGCCATGATCCATGTACCTCAATGATTCGAAAAATTGTATTGATTCCCAAAACCAATTGAATCGTAAGTATAGGTGTTATCAGATTGTGTAAACACACCCAACCGCGGGCTTGCTATTTGAACCAGCATTTTCGAACAGCAGCTATGTCCTAAGACAAAAAGTACACCTGTGCACTTGGCGAAAAGGTTCTTTGACGACAATCATCTAGCAACTTACGAGAGCCCGTGTTCATTGGCTTGAACTTAGATAATCACCACATCTCTTAATCTATTTACTGTGGCTTTTCTTACTGGCTTTGTTTTGATTCTGCTCGCCGCTTGATAATTCCAGCAAGCTTTTTCTTTTCAAGTTCAAGCACATTCTCTGGAATTTCAGCAGGTGTTACCTCAGCCATATCAATGATATCTGTTTCATTGAGCTCTTTCAGGCATATGTTGCGGTACCACACTGGATCACCATGATCTTGAAGGCTCAGGTTTGCACCACGGGCATCCAGATTTCCACCTCGCTGTCGAAGCAAGTCGACGTGAAAGGACCACTTTGGTTTTGTGTAATCGACGTGAATAACTTTTTCACCATTGAGCCAATGTTGAATAATGGTTCCCTTGCACACAATCCGGCCTGTATTCCATTGCCCTACAGGATTAGTCATGTCTTTTGAGGGTTGGACACAAAAATATAGAGAAGCAGCACTCGTGCGAGGGTTCCTGCCATCAGGATGAACCTGATTATCAAGGATCTGATACTCATATTGGGTTGGCCGATAGTAGACACCACTATTGCTGCCTTTACTGACTTTCCATTCGAATCGAAGCTCAAAGTCATCAGGTATTTTCTGTCCAATGTAGATAAGACTGCCGCCTTTACCCTGTCTGGAAATTACACCTGACTTAATTTCCCAGTTCCCATTGTGCTTCCAGTTCGTGAGGGTATCTCCTTGACTAAGTCGCGTAAAACCATCGGCCGTAGAGTCTGAGTGACTTGACGGTCTTTCATCTGCGCATGATTCTGACCAGCACCAACTGGAAAAGAAGCACGCCATCGATACGAGGACCATCCTGAAAAGTTGGACTGCTTTGATTTTCAGATTTGGGCTCGAATGCAAAATCATAGTTGCATAAATCTCTCTAGGCATAGTTACATGAATCTTTCTGGGTGGCAAAACACCACCGTCGTTGAACAAATGTTGGTGAGAACAATTTCTTACTAGAGCATATTCGCTTTTGTCTTAAACGCGTTTATGTCCATTTTCTCTACTTCAATATCAAGGATACCTCAACCACCAAACTCTAAATTGCAACCCGTAATCAGCCTCGGAAAACTCTTTTATTTTCCAAAAAACATTCAGAACAAGATGCATCAAACTCACCTATAATTTCATATAGCTTGTAAGGCATACACGCTTATAAATTATCCAAGCAGATGTTCTTCTGCTGTCGATCGAAAGACGTAAAGCAATCCCTATTTAAGAATCCATGGCGACCGAACCAACAAAAAAAATTTCTGTTCTTATCCTCAATGGCT
>CAYZEX010000134.1:0-2026 GCA_964477675.1 uncultured Isosphaeraceae bacterium | reverse complement strand
CGCCTCCCCTTCCCCTCCGAGAAATGCATTCTTCATACGCCCCCCCCCCCCCCCCCACCCCCCTCGGAGAAATGCAGTCAGAGGAGGAGTGGGTGACATCATACATATCATGGTGGAAATATAATTTAAATATTTCAACGAGCAATGCAAGCGGGCATGCAAGCGGTCATGCAAGCGGTCATGCAGCAGCAAACGACTTAGGAAGGGCGCGATGTTGCGCCGCGGTCATGCAGTCGAGCCCCTTAAGGAGCCACTCGTGGAGAGCATCCGGGTGAGGTATTTGCTCGAACTTGTATAAACGGGAGCACCCTGGGTGCCTCGAGCATTTCGCTGCCAGTTTCGTTCCGAAAACAATGCTGAGTCGACCAAGAGGAACTTCTCGGCCACCAGCAGCAGGCAAAGCATACACAAAGTGACGAGCATCTTCACGCCAGCCGTTTCCATAACTAATGGAGCCTCTCACAACTTGAGCAGCAGATTGCAGTTGCTCAACATCAATCGGGATAGGCTCATCTGCTTCAGGAGGCTCATCATCATCAGGAGCTTGAACAACCTCAGCAGCGTCAACAGGAGCTTGAACAGCCTCATCATCATCATGTCTTCTGGCCTGTTGTCGCGCTGCACCCTGTCTTGCGCCTCTGCGTCTCAAGCTCGGATTCATAGAAATAAGCTGCCCAAAGATACCGGACAAATCCGGGGCATCCATAGTACCGGACAAAATCGTAGGATGATGATCCATCGTCAAAATCATGCGCCGGTCCACACGCGAGAGGCGAGTCTCCAAAGAAAACAAGTCCGTGGATTCAAAACCTGATGAAAGTACAAATCATTACGACAATGAATATGTATGTGTGGTGACGCGTCACTCAAATCAAAATTGGGGAAAACAAAAAGACGAAAACAAATGTGTGGTGACGCGTCATAGCTCATAACTCAAATAGAATCGAAAATGAACAAATCCATGAAATCTAAATTTGACGAAAACAAAATTGGGGACATCACGGCATCACTGATGGATTTATTCTTGCTCAGACCGGAAGCAAGAGTCACAGCAGTCTCATGAGATGTCTGGAACTCCAATCCAGCCGAAAACGGTCGCAGCTCGATGTCACGGATGAGTTCAACCTAACGTATATGGCAGACTATAATGCTCGAACTTGTCCAAGCTACTCAATCTAGATCGGTTTCAAGCAACTAGTTGAAAATTGTTTTTTTGTGAAATGTCTTAACTTGTGCCTCTCTGTATCACATTGTTGTCTACCACCAAAGCGAGCGACTTGTCAAAATCATCCACTTGCATAGTTCGCTTTGTTTCAGCAACTATGGAGTTCGTTTTTTTGCTAAAACCCATCACACTTGTGGTTTCATTTTTACACCTCCAAGGGACACCGACAGCGACACGATTCCGGGTCTCGAATGTCATCGGAGCCAACTGGAACAAACGTGACCCATACTTGCACGTGAGGATCAC
Organism: uncultured Isosphaeraceae bacterium; assembly: GCA_964477675.1. GTDB lineage: Bacteria > Planctomycetota > Phycisphaerae > Phycisphaerales > SM1A02. The sequence goes on along the minus strand of CAYZEX010000134.1, from coordinate 555 downwards.
TCAATCGATGACGACACCATAATAAGAATTTCACCGAAGATTCCCCTGCGACGCCTGCGTGAATGCAATGCAACAAGATCATAGGCATGTCCATTTCGATTGGTGTCCAATCTGTGGAAGGTGGCACTGTCGCAACGGATCTGATCTTATGCAAAACACCGGTGATATGCCTCCACTGGTCCTTGTAATTGGCATCGCGCTCACAACAATAACCTGGATGCTTCTCGATACAAGTTCGGCGGATGTCGGCCAGTTCGCTCCCATGAATAGCATCCATTGCAGTATCATCTGTCACGATCCCGCGTCGGCACTGATGTTCACAATGGGTCTCGGCAATGCTGCGTACCCCTGTGTTGTGACGCCATGCGTGAAATATTTGTTCTGCCAATGGCCAAAACCCATCACCGATTCCCCATGGCCCCATGCGACGGTTTTCGACTTCAACCCTAGGTTCTGGATTCTGCATTTTTGAAATTCCCCACTGTTGTTTCGCCATTCGTTGAAGTGCAGGAGTACGATCGTACAACGTTGATTGTTCACGGATGAGTGCTTGGT
>CAYZEX010000133.1:0-2029 GCA_964477675.1 uncultured Isosphaeraceae bacterium | reverse complement strand
TTGATTCAATTGCTTCTTTCAAGACCGCTTCCGTTAAATCAATAGTTAACAAAATAGTATCAGCTGCCCATTCTGGAGAACCAACAAGCAACCCAACATTGTCCCATTCGTTTGCAAGATAGGAAGGAGCGATGGATTCAAAAGCCGCGATGAGTTGTTTTGTTTTCATGGTTTAATATAGTGTAGAATACAGCAGTCAAACAAATGAAGGAGCCACATATGAGACTCGGAAAAAACATGCTTGAAACAAGTAATCCAGCGCTGAAAAACCGCGATACTTGGCGAGATGGAATCGCCGATTCCACTGATACCCAAACTGCCTCCATTTCGGGGGTTGTAAACAAAACTGGCATGCTAACGAGCGTTGCGGTAGCGGGAGGAATGTTTGGCATCTGGCTCACTCAGAATCAGCCATCGCTTGCTTGGCCACTTGCGATTGTTGGAATTATCGCAATTATCGCTGTTTACTTCATGATTATGCGTAACCCACTAAGAGCAAAGCAGACTGCGTGGATTTACGCGGCAGTGCAGGGTGCGTTTCTTGGTGTACTTACCCACGCTCTTGATGGTGCGCTTGAAAACATGGGCTACACGGCAATGGGCGGTCTCGCGTTGCAAGCGTTCGTTGTTACTATCAGTGTTCTTATCTCGATGCTTGCACTCTATTATTTTCGCATTTTGCAACCAACCAAGAAATTTACTGCTGCCGTTAGTGTGCTCACCCTAGGAATTTTTATTACCTACATGATTTCATTTGTTATGTCATTATTTGGTTCAGAAATGCCATTCCTTTCTCTTGGCTCAGCAATGGAGGGTGGTAACACCGCTCTTATTGGCATAGGCATTAATGTATTAATTCTTGGGGTTGCTTCGCTCTGGCTCATCATTGACTTTGGAATGGTTGAGAAACAAGTCCAATCGGGCGCCCCAAAACAGATGGAATGGTTTTGTGCATTCATCTTGATGGTGACCCTCGTTTGGATCTACCTTGAAGCAGTAAAACTTTGTTTCAGATTAGCCGTTCTTTTTGGCAATCGAGATTAACGATCCCCGTTTGTTTCGATAGGAATTTCCTCTGCTATATCGATTCCAAAGCCATGAAGTGCAGTGAGATGTTTAGGGTGGTTAGTAAGAAGTTTTAGTTTCTTAAGACCAAGGTCTCGAATTATTTGCACGCCTGTTCCATAATCGCGCCTGTCCATTGGCTGCTCTGAAACAGTAAGGTCGGGTAGGTTCACATCTGAGTCGGGGCGTTGAATTTTTTGAAGACGATCAATGAACTCATCACCGTATTGTTCAGGTCGCATATAAACAAGAACTCCGCGCCCCTCGTTTGCAATCATTCGAAGTGATGCTCGAAGTTCCTTCCCAGAAGGGTGATCAACAGCATCAAAAATATCGCCCAATAAGTTACGACGATGAACACGAACAAGTGTCGGTTCTTCAATGGGTTTTGCTGCACCATATTCATCCATCTCGCCAACTCCGCCAACTGTAAGCGCTAAATGTGGAACCGCATCGATTGCGCTGTGATAAGCAATTAGGTTAAACGTGCCATAAGGTGTCTCAATCGGCGTCCCGCACTTTGGTTCAATTCGTTTAACCAAACTTTCACGGGCAAGCCGGTATTCAATAATTTGTTCAACTGAGCACATTTTAAAATTATGTTTTTCACAAATTTTTTCTAGGTCGGGAACTCTCGCCATTTCACCATCTTCTTTGACGACCTCGATTATGACAGCAGATGGCTGTAGTCCAGCAAGTTTGCACAAATCAACTGAACCCTCGGTCTGGCCAGTTCTTGCTAAAACTCCCCCAGTTCTCGCCCTAAGTGGATTGATATGTCCGGGTCTTACAAAATCGTCGGGTCTAGAGTTTGGGTCAACTAGGAGTTCTAGGGTTTTGACCCGATCTGCGGCGGAAATCCCCGTTGAAACATTGTGACGCGGATGCCCATCGACACTAATCGTGAAGGGGGTCCCACGAACACTCGTGTTGTCCGAGACCTGTGGCCCAAGTTCAAGGCGAT
>CAYZEX010000132.1:0-2040 GCA_964477675.1 uncultured Isosphaeraceae bacterium | reverse complement strand
GTTTTAGGGCAAAATGGACCCCTCATCGCTGCTGCAGCAATGGGTTTAAGCGATGTTACGGTAATTGGAAATGCAATACGCCTGAAACATAAATTGCGTAAACGTCGTAGAAATACGCAATAGCACAGCAAAGATGCTCGTTTGCTTGTTTGAGGCAAAAACCAAACTGGAGTGAACTATGACCGCTTCTTCATTACAACAACTCGATCCCAAAGAGTTTGACCAGCGCAAGGCGCAACACCTTCTTCAAAGAGCAGGATTTGGTTGTACAACGCAACAAGCAGATGCTCTAGCTGATCTAGGGCTTGAAGGGGCGATTGACTACATCGTCAACTATCAAAATCTAACAGATCCAAACCCGCCATCACTTGATGATTATGACAAAGACATCATGCGACCACCAACTCGTTTTGAACGTGAAGTCATCCGCAAAGCAAGAAATAGTGGCGACGAAGAGAAAGTCGAGTTATTCCGAACAGAAAGACAAAAAAGGCAACGAGCAGATCGAAAGCAAATGGCTGAAATGGAACGGTGGTGGCTTAAACGAATGGTATCTACTCATAGACCTTTAGAAGAAAAACTAACACTCTTCTGGCACGGGCATTTTGCAACTGGGTACCGAACTATCGAAAACAGTTATCACATGTTTTTGCAAAACGAAATGTTCCGTAACAACGCGATGGGAAGTTTCAAAGAAGATTTGGTTCGCAGAATCATCCATGATCCTGCCATGATTAAATATCTCAACAACCACCAGAACCGAAAACAAGCGCCAAATGAAAATCTTGCAAGAGAGTTAATGGAACTGTTTACATTAGGAGAAGGAGAGGGTTACTCAGAGGACGATATCAAAGAAGGTGCACGGACCCTCACGGGATACACAGTAGAAGATGACGACTTCGCGTTTCAAACCCGCCAACACGACACAGGCACTAAAAAAATCTTTGGAAGATCAGGCACTTTTGATGGAGACGATTTTGTTGATCTCATTTTCACAAGACCAAACGTGTCTATATTTATAATTGAAAAACTATATCGTTTTTTTGTAAATGATTTGCCTCACGGTGAAACGAAAGAATCTAGAGCATACGTTCGAGCACTTTCGAGATTATTTAAACGCAATGACTGGAAAATCAAACCAATTATTGAAGCAATTTTCCTGTCAGAGCATTTTTATAATGAACCGAACATGAATGCGATTATTAAAAGTCCAGTGCAACTTATTGTGCAAGCAGCAAGAACACTAAATCCACCAGAACGAAAGAAAATGGTACAAACATTAGCAATTGCATCTGACATCATGGGGCAGCGTTTGTTTGCGCCTCCTTCTGTCAAAGGTTGGGATGGGGGACGATCATGGATTAATACATCAACTATGTTCATGAGACAAAACACTTTGCTCTATCTACTCACTGGGCAAAAACCTGACGCCAGTGCATGGAATGCAGACAGCGCCAAGTTCGATGCAATGGCACTTGTCCAAAATCATACATCTTCTCCAAGAGCAGTTATCAAACACCTACTTACATCCCTTCTTAATATCGAAAATCCTACTCGTGACAGAACTTCTTCACTTGAGGATTTTATGAAAACTCAAAACAATAAGATTAATAACGAAACGGTCACTGGATTGCTTACACTCATTACTGCAATGCCAGAATATCAGCTCTGTTAAGGATCGAACTATGACACACCATCAACACAATCATGAAACAACTTCAAGCACTGGAACATCGGATGCTTACAGCCGGCGACTTTTTATGCAGCAGGGCATGACGTTTCTCTCCATGGCAACAACAGTTCCACTCTTTATGCAGCGCTCAGCTGAGGGTGTCATGTTACCAGTTGGCTCTCTTGTTTCGTCACAAGCAGGTATTCCAGAAGATCATACACTTGTAGTCATTCAACTTGCCGGTGGGAACGACGGTTTAAATACCGTTATTCCTTATGGAGATCGCGCATATTACAACAGCAGACCTCAGATTGCTATCAAGCAATCAGACGCATTAGAGATTCCTGGAGCGGATGGCTTTGGCTTGC
>CAYZEX010000131.1:0-2054 GCA_964477675.1 uncultured Isosphaeraceae bacterium | reverse complement strand
ATTTCTCAAAAAATTTATGAGCCGGATCGGCGGAAAGAGTCGCACTTCAGATAACACCTATTTTTATAGGTCGGATTTTTCCTATATCGCCCATTCCTCTTTCTCTTAATGCCCTGTTTCCCGGCGTTTAATGAACTTCTTAAAACCTGCTGATACTTAATGCGAACTCCTTAAAGAGTCGTAATAGTAAAAGTGAAGTCGCAAAAAGACAATCGATCGCATTGACCGTTGCTTTACCCCTGTGCGATTAAGCCAAAACCGAAAGCTTATCGCTGTCGCCGTGCTACTGAGCGAGTGAATATCTCACAATCTCTTGATCATTGCGAACAATTATTGCTTTATTGGCATAGGCCGGCGGACACCAAAGCACATCTCGGCCAGACGCAACGTTTGTCGGGTCGAGAAGATGTGTTCTTGAGATTTCCTCGTAGCCAGCCTCAGACAACTTTGCAATTACAAGATCACCTGTTTCAGCAAAAAGAAAAAAATGATTGTCATGTTTTGTGATGAATGCGGTTGCTGAACGTTTCGGACGACCACTAAAGGGACCTGTTCCCTGCCAGACAAAATCTCCCTCTGGAATACGCATGGCTCGAAGTTCACCATTTTCATGAAAACCAAAAATGAGACCATCGGAAACGAATGGCTGCACATTGACCGCTGAAATTCCATGTTTGGGTTTATTTCGCCATACAACCTCAACACCAGGCGTTTCCTGATCCATTTTCAAAAGCAGATTCTTACTCTTGAAGCCTCCAACATATAAATAGTTGCCAAGTCGCACTGGGGCCATAATGATCGACCCATTGTCCGCGTCATACGGTGTTTCCCACAAGAGCTGGCCTGTTTCAGGATTGACTGCGTACACCCCTCGTGGTTTCACCAACACAAGTTGTCGGGCACCAGCACATGTTACGATTGAGGGAGGAACATATCCCTGCTCAGATGCCGTGCCAGTCCGCCAGACCTCTGCACCTGAATCGAGATCAAATGCAGCAGCATGGGCAACATCAGTTCCCACGATGCAAATAAGTCGATCACCATCAACAAGTGGATGACTTGCCCACCCCCAAGTAGCAGCCTTCGTTGAATAATCTTCTTTAAGTTCACGCGACCACTGTATGCTACCCGTCGATGCCTCAAAACATATAAGTGAACCCTCCGCACCGAGTGTGTACACACGATCACCGTGTACCGTTGGAGTGCAACGCGGACCAGATGGATATGAGATTGTATAGGTCACTGGATAGTCATATTCCCAAAGGATTTTCCCTGTCTCTTCTTCCAAACAAACGACACGTTCCCGACCGGATGGTGCCTTTGCCTGATTATTGACGTCATCTGAAGCTGCCGTCGGGAAGTAGTCACAAACAAAAATCCGGCCATCAGCCACAGCCGCTCCAGCGTATCCTCCACCAATGGGCGTTCGCCAAAGCAACTTGGGAGCATGATCTACAAATGTTGTGATAATCCCTCGTTCTCGCCAAACATTATCTCGTCTTGGGCCCATCCATTGCGGCCAGTCGTCACCTCGAACCACACTAATTATGTTGACAGATACAATAAATAACACTGCAACACTGGCCATCCGACAGATGGTAGACGTTTGGAACATTGTTCACATCTCCTCGTGGGCTGACAGAGTCTACCAAAGCGCTCGCATGTCAATGAAGTTTTCCACGCCCCGAAACAATTCAGCAAAAGAGGGCATAGCCAGATGCAGCCGACAGCTGCTTGCTACGGAATAACTCACTTAGAACGACCACGACAATGAAGTACTGAAAGCCCATATCGGCCCGGCGTCTACACGTCATGAGGGTTCAGGCGTAGCCCCGCCCTATCAAATTCAGACATTTCTGATTCTTGCTATTCGCTGCTGAAAACATAGGGCTACTTCCCGTCATTTTCTCGAACAAACATGACGCTTTCTTATCATTGTTGATGCTTCCTGATCAGTCACAAAATCGGGCATTTTTAATAATTTTGCATCCAATCCCACTGCCCGTGCGAATACAACAACAGATGTTTCGTAAAACCGCCCTTCAAAGCGGCTC
>CAYZEX010000130.1:0-2065 GCA_964477675.1 uncultured Isosphaeraceae bacterium | reverse complement strand
CAATAATTTATGGCGCGGGCTCAGCAGGCCACCAACTCTATTATGCGCTACGACATGGTGGAGAATATGCACCCGTTGCTTTTGTTGACGACAACCGGGAACTTCATGGAAAAAGAAACCATGGTCTTTGTGTGTATGCACCACAGTTTCTAGAGCAGATTGTTAAACAAAAAAAAGCAAAAATAATTATGCTTGCTGTGCCAGGGATTACTCACAAAGAACGCACCAAGATAATAGTTAAACTTGAAAAACTAAAAGAGTTTGATGTTGAGATTAAAACAACACCAAATCTGACAGAGATTATTTCAGGTAAAGCAAATCTGGAAGACATTCACGCGCTGTCTATTGAAGACTTGATGTCCCGACCATCGGTAGAAGTGAATGAAGAAATGGCAAGTTGCTGCGTTTCTGGCAAAACAGTCATGGTGACTGGTGCTGGCGGCTCGATAGGCAGCGAGTTGTGCCGACAAATATGCAGCCGAAATCCCAAAAAACTTGTTCTGTTTGAAATGACGGAAAGTTCACTTTTTTATATCGAACAAGAATTGCTCACTCGAATAAAAAACAAAAATCAGGATATTCAAACAGTGTTGGTTTTAGGGACAGTTTTGGATTCGACTCGCCTGAAAGAAGTTATGCAAAAACACAGTGTGCAAACGGTTTTTCATTCTGCTGCGTATAAACATGTTCCTATGCTTGAAGAAAATCAGATTGAGGGTATACGAAACAATGTCATTGGAACAAAGCGGGTAGCCGAAGCGTGTGCTTGGGCAGAAGTAGAATCCCTTGTTGTTATTAGCACAGACAAAGCAGTTAGACCCACGAATCTAATGGGCGCCACAAAACGCTTTGCAGAACTTGTAGTGCAAGCAATATCTAAAACAAACCCTCAAATGAATGTTTGCCTTGTCCGATTTGGGAATGTGCTTGGATCGTCGGGCTCTGTTGTACCAACGTTTAAAAACCAAATTCGTTGCGGCGGACCAGTAAGGGTTACACACAAGGATATCACTCGCTATTTTATGACTATTCCAGAGGCATCCCAACTAGTTCTGCAGGCGGGTGCAATGGCAGACAGCGCAGAGGTGTTTGTGCTTGATATGGGTGACCCGGTGAAAATTTACGACTTAGCAGTGCAAATGATTGAATTGTCGGGACACTCTCTTCGAGATGAGGAACATCCGCACGGCGACATAGAGATTGCTATTGACGGTCTTCGACCAGGCGAAAAGTTATTCGAAGAGTTATCAACCACCGGTGAACTAAAAAACACATCGCACCCAAAAATCCAACTTTCTGTGGAAAATGGGATAAACCCGGAAGAGGTTTTGAAACAGACAGACCAACTAGAGTCTATACTTGACTGTAGAGAAGATACCGAAGCAATACAGTTGCTCTGTAGAATGGTGCCGGAATATGTTGCCCAAATAAACACCCCAGAAACCGTGATAATTGATATAACAACAAAACCCGAAGGCGTTGTTACCAGTTAACGCACTATCAAAGAGATATATGGATAACCAACAACAATACCAGAACGCACACGAGCAAGAAATCGATCTTGTTGATTTGGTTGCTGTGCTTTGGCGAAAAAAAAGCATCGTCGTGATTACTATCATTCTTTCAGTGGCTGCGGGTGTGTATTTAATGGGTAACAAACAAAGTTTGAAGGTGTCAACCGCTGTAGTTATTGGTGAACTATCAACAATCCGTGATGGAAGTGAACAGGTTGATAAAATTATGACCCTTGATGAGTCAAAACAACTTCTAGAAGCTGTTTTAATTCCAGCGGAAATTACAACTATAGCCAAAGGTGACAACCAACTTTACCAAAAGTTGTTTAACAATATTACAATAGATATTGGGGAGAGTGGGAAGAGTGGGGAGAATTTTTGGGAGGACAAACCAAGTGAAAACGGCATTATTGTTGTTTCAGGAGAAATAGGTGATAAATATTCCGAAGAAATGCAAAGCGTTTTGGACACATCAACCTCTTCGCTCTTACTGCTTCAAAACAGAGTATACGAACAACAACAAGCATGGATTAACAATAAAATTGTCGCAA
>CAYZEX010000129.1:0-2071 GCA_964477675.1 uncultured Isosphaeraceae bacterium | reverse complement strand
TCTATGTTCAAGGACAAAGGTATCCAGTTCAACGAAGGGTTGACCAAGGCGGTTATTTTCGAGTTCCAGAAGCTGGCGAAGTTCTTGTTGCTGGGTTAACACCTCAGGAAGCCCAAGAACTTATTTCAAAAGAACTGGCTAAAAAAGTATTAGCGCATCCAAGTGTTCAAGTAAGTCTTGCAAACCAAACTGGATTTACATATACCGTCTATGGCGGACTATCAAGGTGGGGAGTTTTTAGTTTAGTCGATCCAGATTTACGGCTGGTTAATGTACTTGCATTAGCTGGAGGTGTTCCTCAATCGACAAAAAATGTTTACGTTATCCGACAACTTCCTGTAAGTGACTCTATGTTGCCATCGTGGGATCGAAATAAGGAAACTGGTGCGGGGACCTCAGGTCTTACAAGTAAGGAAGATGGGACAACAAATCATTCGAACTCGCCAACTCCAAGCATTGAAGATTTAATTAAACAACTTGATAATCTTAACAAACAAGAAGTAGAACCAACACAAATACCCGCACCTAATCCACAAAAAGAAGAGCCAAACACTGACCAGAATATTCAAGATTTAATCAATCAACTTGATATTGGGGATTCGACAGAGGGTGGTAATGATTCAAGCCCAAGAGTTTCTCCCGGAATATTACAATCAGACAATCGTGTGCCTATTGACGTCGATGATTTAGTAGGACCAGTTCCAAGCAAAAAGGGACCAATAGACGTAGACGATATTACAAGGGGTTCCGAGTCCAAAGACACCTCAGAAGTTACATATATTTACGTTCCAGAAAGTGACTCGTGGCATTTAGTAGGGGCTGATCCCAATAAACCGCTTGAACTGGAGAGTACAACAGGCGGTTCAAAGAATGCAGAACAAAAAGTGTTAGAACGTATCATTGAGGTTCCTTGGGATAAGTTAAGGCAAGGAGATAGTTCGTACAATATCGTCATTCGTCCTGATGATCGTATTTATGTGGAACCACCACCACTTGGCAATTTGTATATCAGAGGTGAAATAGCTAGGCCCGGTGTATTTGGTTACCCAACCTCTGGTGAACGGATGACTCTATCAGAATTCATTACGGCTGCAGGTGACCTTGGACCCATCGCAGTCCCTGAACGTGTGAGCTTGACTCGTAGAATTGGGGATAATATGCAGGCAACTGTTACTCTTAATTTCGCCGCAATTTTGCAACGAACCGAGCCAGATATTTTTCTAAAGCCGAACGACCATATTAGTATTGGAACCTCTTGGGGAGCGACCCCAATGGCAATTATCAGAAATGGTTTTAGGGCAACGTATGGATTCGGTTTTCTGCTCGATCGAAACTTTGGGAATGATGTGTTTGGAAGACCACCGTAATGTTGGCTTCGTTCAGGTTGACTATATTAAAAGCGATAGGATTCGCTTTTTTTATGAAATGCCTTCTTGAGATAACTCAACGCATGACCGATTATAATTCACCATGAAAAACGGTAAAGAAAACCCGTTGAGCCAAGAAGTGTTACCACAGAAATTAATACTGTGGTCATTTATTATGGCAATTGCATTTGGTTGGATTTTTTGGGATTTTCTACAAAGGCAGTTTTGGTTCGCCATTGAACAACAGGCTGATTGGGGGCATACTCTAGTTATCCCATTTATTGCTGGATACTTTGTTTGGCTTTGCAAAGACAAATTGCTAGCACAGCCATTTAAAAGAGCATGGTTAGGGCTTGCCCCAATTGTGTTGGGGTTGGCTTGGTATTCCTTGTGTGCGCTTGGACCCACTTCAATGCATCACCACAATCTAATGGGCCTAGGGGTTGCTAGTACGCTTTCGGGTCTTGTTCTTTTTATCTTTGGTTGGCGAGCGATGCGGTATCTTTGGTTCCCCTTGCTTTATCTCTTTGTATTTGGACAAACAATCTCAGACCGATTTATGGAAATAGTTACCTTTGAGTTGCAGGACATTGCATCGATAGGGTCATATTATGGTCTTTCGTTCTTGGGGTTGGACATGACACGAGCGGGAAATACCCTTGAAATATTTTTCGATGGCGAAACATATCCATTAAATATTGCTG
>CAYZEX010000128.1:0-2104 GCA_964477675.1 uncultured Isosphaeraceae bacterium | reverse complement strand
TGATTCCATGATGCCATCCCTTGCAGCTTACCTGTCAGAAGAAGAGGTCTACTTTGAGAAATGGCATGTACACGAGGGACATGATAGTAATGCTCGACCAATGGCTGAGGGTAGGGATGAATGGCAATCCTATAAATGTTGGATGCTCTGCTCTATTCCTGCTGAAGAATTCTATTCAATCGCAGAACAGTTCCGAGAGCGATATGATGATTTCTATGCTACAGCTCTCGAGCGAGCGGAGCAAGATCGCGAGCGTCGAATTGAGTGGGAAGATGCAAATCGGGAAACTATTCTTGCCCGTCAAGAAACAGAACGAGAATGGAATCGTGAAGACGAACTCGTAACTCGTGCACATACGATTGAAATTAATAAAGATCGCGAAGGATTGCCAGGTCGTCGATTCACTCTTGAGGACTAAGATTTAGGATTTATATGATGAACAAAAGTTTCTTACTTATTGGAACGTTACTATCATTCGCAACTATCTCTGGATGTGAAACTTGGAATCAAAGTCGCTTCGGAGACCATTGGGAGCAAGGACAAGTCAGTGCTGCCAGTTGGAGAGTCAATGATGACAGAGACGCACAAGAAGATATTTTAGAACTAGATGCAACTCCAACGCATTTGCCAATTGTTGATGCTAATTATGAAAAGACAGCCTACAACGCGATTAGCCATCTTCTTGCTACTGCACATCCTCCCGCCGGACAGTTAGAGGTATTTAACCCTGATCGTGCTGTACTCTATTCAACGACAGTTAATTTAAATAATTATAATTCAACAACAAACTTTGGACGTCTGCATGCTGAGTTGTTCTCAACTGCCCTTATTCAACATTGGCAAAACAATTTACTAAAAATGACTTTGCGTCAAAGTACAACGCCTATTATTCCTCAGAAAGGCGAATTCCTTTTATCACGTGAAGTACAGACATTAGCAGTCGATTACAACGCCGGAGCAGTCCTAGTGAGCACATATTCAGTAGCTCCTGACAAAGTCTATATGAATCTGCAACTAATTAACGTTGATTACAACACCGTTGTAGCCGCCGTAAGTTACAGCATTCCTCTTGGGCCAAGGACATTAGCGATGCTCAAAGATATTGAAATTGCTTCCGAAGATGGAGATTTTCTTCAATGAAGATAGTTGGATTAGCCATACTTTCTATCACTTTTGTCTTGGTCGCTGGTTGCAGTAGCACAACCCGACTTGGTAATCCACAGTATATGCCTGAAGATTGGTTTTCCTTAAACTCCAATGCATGGCAAATTAAAGAATTGCCTGAACTCAAAAGAAATGAGTTAGAGAACCTTAAGTTAAAGATGGCAGATGCTCGTGAAGGGCAATATTACAATTTCTTTGGCAAATATTCACCAGCACTCCAGGATGAAATTGAGAGTACCACTAAATCCTTAGATCAAGCCTATCTCGACTTACAGTACTCATCTAAAGCAATTCTAGCCTCCCTTACCCCAGGCCTGAACGGCATTTCAGAAACGGACGCTGAGCGAGAAGCAGGGATTGCAGTTGTCAATAATCTCAACAAACGAATGGGAAAGGACGATTGGAATAAGATTTTGCTTCTAGAAAAACCATCCATGCTATCTGATTATCCGGTTGTAGATAATTAAGACGTAAAGAATCCTTTAAACAAGCGCTCACACACCGTGTGGGCTTTTTTTTTAGTTTTTTGAAAGAATCGTAGTCTAATCTACTTATCTTCAAACCGCGATAAAGCGTATGGAGGATTTGTAGTGTTTGTACCAAATGATATGGGTGGAACCCATAGGAATAAACTTTGTTCATCTAGAAACCCAGATCAAAGCCAGGTTATAGCGATGGAAGGTGATTTGCGAAAAACTGACAGTATTCGTGAATTTTGGCAGTTAGCGATTGAACTACTTGCTCTGAAGCCAACCGCCCTTTGGATTAACTTCACTAAGGTTTCATTTGCGGATACAAAATTAGCAGCATGCATCATTGCGATTATCAGAAGAGCAAGAGAAATGGGGATTCGGTTATTCATCATTGGGTCAAGTGCTGTTGAAGAAGTTCTTCTCCTCTGCAAAATCCCTCCATTGCAGCAATTTACAAAAGTTGCCTA
>CAYZEX010000127.1:0-2112 GCA_964477675.1 uncultured Isosphaeraceae bacterium | reverse complement strand
AGACCGCAAAAATCCCGTCCTGCTAAAAAACAGGCAAGGAGGACTATTGTATACCACGCAACGCCCCCGTCAACTGCTCCCCAAGCGGTAAACTAAGTTTTTTTGCCTTTTCTTGGCGCTTCAGTAACTGCCAATACCGCAACCTGAACTGATGATACGCCATGCTCTTTTAATTTGTTCGTCGCCACTTCCAACGTTCTTCCAGTAGTCAAGACGTCATCGACAAGAACCACATTTTTCCCCTTGACTCTTGCTAATGGCCGCATCCACATAGAGTTATTGGGCATTTTCGATCTTCCGCTTGCGGTCTTTGCGGCTTGTGGAGTTGCGTTTTTTCGAAACAGGGCTCTTCTCATAGGAATACCAGAGGAAATTGAAGCATGCGTAGCAATGACGTTTGCGTGATCTATTTTACGAAAGAAACGCCGCATGAATGGCATAGGAACTGGTACTAGAATAGAGTTATTGGGAACGCATCCCTTCATTCGATCTCCAAGCAATCGACCCAATAGGGTCAACATTTCAATCCACGCGCAATACTTCCCTTGCACAATACTTGAGGAGAGTGGTTCGTCATACGCACCCAAACGAAAAACACGATTCCATCGGAGATGGCTAGCTGCACAGGGACACATTTCATCCTGACGAATTGTCTCGCCACACCAAGTGCAACCATCTTGTTGAACAAAATCTTGCATAGCGACAGCGGGTCTTGGCAACGTTATACCAATCCAATCCTCAACAAAGTGATCAACAAGCAATAACCATGGGTTTGTGGCAGACTTCATGTTGTTGTTCTACCATGCTATTTGAACCGTTCTTAAATAAAAGGTTTTTTTCTTTATGATGACAAATTGCGACCTTTGGCTCAAAGTTAATTCAGATGTAAAACTGCTTGAAGAAGTCAGCAGAAGCAACCTAAAAGATGTTGCTTCAATGGCAATGCTACGAAAACATTGGTCAGTAGAAGAGATTACCATTGCAAACGAACTCACTGAAGCTAGATTGAGAGCCATCGGCAAACTAGATAATGCCGGTACAGTAGTAAGTGACGTTATAGGTGTTCAACAAGCCACCTCTTCCGCAATAGCGCAACATAAGGCGAAACGATTCGCTGAACAAGACAATGCCTTTGATTTGTGCTGTGGAATAGGAGCAGATTTACGTGCACTTCCAAACACAACCATTGGAATCGACCTTGATCCAATTCGCAGTTGGATGGCAAGGGAAAACACTGGGAAGACAGTAATCTGTGATGATGTTACTCAATATGTGATGCCAAACGATTGTGTTATTCACATAGACCCTGCAAGGCGAAACGCTGCTGGAAGGGTTTTTAATCTCGATGCAATGACACCTCCTTTTTCTGAGGTGTCTAGGATTGTTTCAAACACCTCAGGTGGATGTATCAAACTCTCGCCAGCCATCAATCCAGAAGACGTCAAATCAACCAACCACCTAATTGAAATCGAGTACATTGAAGCAAATAATCGCCTTGTACAAGCAGCGGTTTGGTTTGGCTCACTCATTCTAAATGCAAACTCAACAATCGCAACTTCAATGACATTAAACACCTCATTCTCTGGAAAGGTTGAGCCACCAACTTTTTCATCTGAATTAAAACAATGGATTCTTGAACCAAATGTGTCGCTTGAACGTGCTGGCTTACACGGCACTTTAGGGAACACATTTGGGGCTACCGAATTAGCGACAGGAATTGGGTTACTGACTATGGAAACAAATCCTTGCAACGAATGGTTCACTGCATTTAAAGTTATTGCAACAGCACCGCTAAGAATAGAAAAGGTATCAGATATTCTTCATGAGTTATCGTGTACACAAGTTGAGGTAAAAACTCGGGACAAAACCATTAACCCAAATTATTGGCAGAAAAAATTGAATAAAGAAGCCAGAGGTTCTCTCTTAACAATATTCGCCCTGCGACTTGGAAAAAAACGGATAGCAATTATTACGAAACGGGTCACCTGATTCATCGCCATATACAGTACCTTTAGTTTTCATTGTTGATAATAGTAACTAGGCACGACAGAGCATCTTGCTGAGGTGTTTTTAATAACCCAGCAAGTTCTAGCGAGGTTAACTGCATTTCTT
>CAYZEX010000126.1:0-2144 GCA_964477675.1 uncultured Isosphaeraceae bacterium | reverse complement strand
TTCCTTTGAAATAAGTTCTTGGGCTGCCTGCGGCGTTAATCCAGCAACAAGAACTTCACCAGCTTCTGGAACTCGAAAATAACCACCTTGGTCAACCCTTCGCTGAACTGGATACCGTTGCCCCTGAACATAGAGCCCATAGATTTCAACATCGAGTGTATCCCCAGCGGCAATTCGATACTCCAAATCCGAAGGTGTTAAATCTTCCGGAGTTACTTTTGTAACTTGAGGCCACGCGCTTGATTCCTCAATAATGTCAATTCTGTCTAAAATTGGAATCGTGGTCGGTGTTGGTTTGTAGTATCCCTGCGCTGCAGGATCGCCCATCCAACCATTTGAATTGCACCCCTCCATGAGGAAAATTCCTGCAACAGCCATGGCTCCCAAGAACACTCTCTTTGCAATCAATCGTAGAACCATCATTATCCAGTCTTTGCTATTAGCCCTTATCGGGAAAAAATTCATTCAAACCGCCCCAGTGACATCTTAATGCGGGATGGTATCGGACTTCATCGACCAATATAGCCCACTTAGTTGAACGCCTGCAAGATATTTGATTGGTAGAATGTGTAACTTGTGACAAAACTTTCTCCAACATCTAATCCAAAACAAAACCCCCGCCACAAAGGGACTCTTGGGGGTGATACGGCTCGAAAAACGAGAAGTTCGGCAACCTTCGATTTAAGTAATCAAGTTCTCAACAACACAGAAGGGCAACACGCCCTTGCAACAAAACGAAAACCACCTTGGATTCGAGCACAACTTCCAAATGGTGATGGGTATAGAGCAATCAAACGCAATATGGACAGGCATCATTTAACAACAGTATGCCAAGAGGCCTCTTGTCCGAATATCGGGGATTGCTGGTCGCGTGGAACTGCCACTATCATGATTTTAGGCGATATCTGCACCCGTTCGTGTGGCTTCTGTGATGTTCAAACTGGCAAACCTTCTCCACCTGATTTCGACGAACCACTAAATGTAGGTAAATCTGTTGCTCTTATGGGTTTACGTCACATTGTTATTACCTGCGTTGATCGTGACGATTTGCATGATGGCGGTGCATCACACTGGGCAGAAACCATACGCTCTGTCAGGAAAATGGCGCCTGATACCTCCGTAGAGGCGCTAGTGGGCGACTTTAGAGGTAATGAGGAGAATCTTAGGACCGTCATTGAAGCAAAACCTGACATACTCGCTCATAATGTAGAAACCGTCCCTCGGATGCATGGCGCGGTGCGACCTCAAGCAACCTATGCTCGCTCAATACAGGTTCTGAGGCAAATTCATGAATCAGGGGTTGTGACTAAAACTGGAATCATGGTCGGTATAGGTGAAACGGATGATGAAGTATTTGAAGTACTCACAGATATACGAAAAAAGGCAAATACAGACATCATCACCATTGGACAATATCTTCAACCAAGCCGAAACCACTTGCCAATTGACCGCTGGGTGCACCCAGACCAATTTGACCTCTACAAAAGAGAAGGGTTGCGGCTTGGATTCAGAGTTGTAGAATCTGGTCCCCTTGTTCGAAGTTCCTTCCATGCAGAAGAACAAGTCCGAGAATATAACGAAAAACAATAAAGATTACGTTTGTAACATATTATTCTAACCGCATTTAAGTCGGTATTGCATTGTGCCGATTGCGAAGGAATGATGTACGACCCAACCTTCCATTCAGATGTAACAAATCAAAACAGGCGAAATAAAGAACGCACCGCGTATAGTGGTGAAGCAGTTCTTCGTTGGAGCCATGATTTTGATACCCCTGTTCGCTATCAAGTTATAGACCGAAGCGAGGGGGGAATGCAAATTGTCTCTCAATTCCCACTTTCAGAGGGTATGACAGGTGTTATTACTCGATATCTCCCAGAAGGTGAGTCGGTCCATCAGCCAATGATGGTCGCTTGGAGTAGTTCAGAACCAGATGATGACGGTTACCGGTGCGGAATTTGGTTTTTTGGGTCCAATTAATTGAAATTCGAGTGAATTCAATGGGTCTAAAAGCCTCTACCAAACGCCGCGAGCCACCGTTTTTGGCGGTGGCTCGCAGAGGAGAGAAGAAAGAGAGAGGAGTTTTAAGGAAGTGGCGTCCGTGCCACATATCGATAATCATGAACCAACTCCATCCTTTCAAA
>CAYZEX010000125.1:0-2186 GCA_964477675.1 uncultured Isosphaeraceae bacterium | reverse complement strand
AACTCGCCATTTGTAATTTTCTCATCAAAATTCTCTTGTGATATGAAAAAATAGTCCTCTCCATCGGTCTCAGTGCAACTTTTTGGTCTTGTCGTAGCAGAAACACTAAACACAGCATCAAAAGTAGCTTTCACCCTATGAACAATCGTAGTTTTTCCAACTCCAGACGGACCAGAAATAACCACCAGTAGACCTTTTTCTTGCTCAACCATAGGGCGATTATATCGTTTAATGAAGAGCGTTGAAATTCTGGGTGTGCGCACGTCAATTGCGGTGTAAATTTATCGTGTTGGTACAATGGACGGAATGTCCTTACCCAGAATAGCTATAGTTGGCCGACCTAATGTGGGGAAATCGAGTCTATTGAACCGCCTAGCTCGTCGGAGGATTTCAATTGTTGATCCAACTCCTGGTGTCACACGGGACAGGGTAAGTGCTGTTTTGGACATTGAACCACCCTCAAGAACTCTTAAGGGGACCGAGTCACGTATTGCTGAAATCCACGACACCGGTGGCTGGGGGGTGTACGTTGTGGATGGAGAACATATCGACGATGCTGGAAGGGATCTTCGTGATTTAACTTCAGATATCGAATTCCAGATAAAGGAAGCAATGGACACCTCTGATTTGATTGTGTATGTTGTTGATGCGCAGTCTGGTATTACCACGCTGGATGAAACAGTTGCTGAAATGTTACGACGTGCTGGCGCTTCAAGTCGAGTGCTTGTGGTTGCGAACAAAGTTGACTCACGAACATGGGAACCGCATGGACACGAGGCTGCTGCCCTTGGTTTAGGTGAAGCCATTTGTGTTTCGTCAACGAGCGGCCATGGGATGAAATGTCTTACAGATCAAATTTGGGAACGCCTCGATGGATTAACTGGCGAACGAGAAGAAGACCCAGATATGAAACTTGCTATTATCGGTAAACGAAATGCAGGCAAATCGTCATTGACCAACGCACTTGTGGGTGAGAATAGGGTTATTGTTTCTGAGATAGCGGGAACTACAAGAGATTCTATTGATGTGCAGTTTGATATTGATGGAAAATCTTTTACCGCAATTGATACTGCTGGGGTTAGGAAACAAAAAAGTTTTGCTGATGATGTGGAATACTATGCTTACCGAAGAATGCTCCAATCCATTCGTCGTGCTGATGTAACCTTGTTGCTTATTGATGCGACAGACAGAATTTCTCAAGTAGACAAAAAACTTGCAATGGAATTGCAGCGGCAATTCAAACCAACTGTTATTGTTGTAAACAAGTGGGATCTTGTTGCTGAGGATGTTTCACCAGAAGATTATCTTGAGTACATAACCAAAGAGTTG
This sequence comes from uncultured Isosphaeraceae bacterium, assembly GCA_964477675.1. Classification (GTDB taxonomy): domain Bacteria; phylum Planctomycetota; class Phycisphaerae; order Phycisphaerales; family SM1A02. Next base: position 857 of record CAYZEX010000125.1, on the reverse strand, counting down.
AGGGGTTTAGATTTTGCCCCCATTGTTTTTATTAGCGCGGTTGAGGCCAACGGTATTAATGATGCGGTTTCTATGGCCTTTAACCTTAAGGAGCAATCGGAACATCGGGAAACAACCGGAAAACTTAATACAGTTCTTAAAGCAATACTCAATGATCGTGGTCCGTCATCAAGGCTTGGAACAGCAGCAAAAATGTTATATGTATCTCAGATAGCAGTGAAACCGCCCACAATCGCGATTGTTGTGAACGAGCCAGCCATGTTTGAAGGGCAATATGAACGATATCTCATGAACCGCCTTAGGGAGGAACTGCCATATAGTGAAATACCAATTAGGCTTTTATTCACTAAACGCCAGCGAAAATCTCTGCATGACCTCAAACATGGCAAAAAAGAGGATACAATTTCAGAGCTTACGCGTTTAAAACCTTCGCTCGATCAGGCGGACGAAGGATTTACTGATCTACCTGATGACATCGAAAAAATAGACGACACTCGTAATTAAAAGCGAGCGTGTTGTTACGCGAAAGCTTTATGCCAATAATACCACTTCCTATTTTTGAAGAAGATGCAGATCCTTCAAAACGAACTGCATTAACTCTTGAAGAGCAACTTGAACAAGCAGGGGAACCCGAAACAATGGTTGTAAGTTTTGGTTCACTACGAATGATTGGTGAATACAAACAAGCAGGAGGTATCAAGGTTGGATGTGGCTCCAAACTTGTAGCCCGTACACACCGAGGAACGGAATTGGTCACCATGATGACCACTACTTGTGAAAACTCCACTTGTTCTAAATCAATCGGCCGACAAGAAATGCTTGATTATATAGATAATTCTGGAGGTAAAAACTACCCC
>CAYZEX010000124.1:0-2347 GCA_964477675.1 uncultured Isosphaeraceae bacterium | reverse complement strand
CAAAAGCCATCTATGTCTGGACCTAAAACCGGCTCAAACCAAAGTCGTTGAATTGCTTGAGTTCCTCTCGTCACAAGGCGTAGAATAGCACGAATAGGGTGTACTACCTCAATGCACGGATTCGTGCTTGGAGGCACTCCAAATCAGATTATTGGAGGTTTAATTGTACGAAAAAAGGCAACAATTCTAAGATTTTGCAACTCCTAGTTTAAAATCAATTAATAATCAACCAGCGACAAAACTTAGGCATCCATTACGTCACTAGAAACGCTAATAACAAACAACTCTGCTATTTATATTACGTTTTTTACCATTTTTTGGTAACTTTGCCATCTTTTCTAGCGTATAGTAGATACATGCCTCCCACCACAAAACAACATATAGGCGATTACGTAAACGACCTCCAATCCCATGGCCTGTACACCTTCACTACCAAGGAACTTGCCAAAGTTTACGGAGGTTCCGATATCGCAATACGTTCAGCCATTCGCCGACTTTGCCATAAAAACCGGCTCTCAAGACCCACTCATGGATTTCAAATCATCGTTCCAACTGAATACATGAACGAAGGCGCTCCTCCAGCAAATTGGTTTATAGATGATCTGATGAAACACGTACACCGCCCCTACTATGTTGGTCTTCTCTCAGCAGCTTCTTTACATGGAGCGTCACATCAACAACCCCAAGAATTTCAAGTTGTCACGAACAAATCAATGCGGCCAATGCACATTGGAAGAAACAACATCGTCTTCTATAAAAACAGCAACATCCAAACCGTTCTTACCGAACAGCATAAAACCCCAACCGGTTTCATAACCGTTTCAACCCTTGAAGCGACGATGCTCGATGTTGTGCGTGCAATGGATTATTCTGGTGGTCTAGATACTACGGCAACGATTCTTTCTGAATTATCGAGCAACGCCTCATCAGCTAAACTTGCAATCGCAGCGGAACATGCAATGCAAACTACACTGCAACGACTTGGTTTTCTTCTTGAAGAACTAAATCAAAACAAACTAGCAAATGCGCTCAACCCTATTATTGCAAGGCGTCGCAAAAACCCAACGCTACTTAGACCAAGCAGCGCCCCCGAAAGTAACACCAGAAATAACCAAAACAACAAACTATCAAGCAGCTCTACGATCTCAAACCGCTGGAATATTATCCCAAATGAAACTTTTGAATTAGAAGCATGATTCCAAGAGCATACATCACAGCATGGAGAAACACTGTGCCATGGGCAGAGGATGCGCAAATTGAACAGGATTTAGTTCTTTCAAGAGCATTGGTTGAACTTTTTGCGAACAAACATATTGGCGACTCACTCATACTTCGTGGTGGTACTGCATTACAAAAATTATTACTAAAACCCGCTGTTCGCTATTCAGAAGACATTGATCTTGTTCAAAAAAGAGCTGAACCAATCGGGGAAACGATCAACCTAATTAGATCCACTCTTGATTCGTGGCTGGGCACTCCAAAGAGAAACGCAACAAAAAACGGTGTAACGCTCGTGTATCAGTTTACATCTGAGATCCCTCCAACCCAATCACTAAAACTTAAAATCGAAATGAATACCCGCGAACATTTTTGTGTACTTCCAATATCCAAACACCCGTTTGAAGTTATCAATCCATGGCATTCAAGTTTTGCAAACATTTCTGTGTACGACATGAACGAACTGATGGGAACTAAACTTCGAGCACTTTACCAGCGAAAAAAGGGACGGGATCTCTTTGACCTAGCGATTGCGTTAGAGCGAAAATTAATTCAACCAAAAATAGTTGTCGAATGTTTTCAACAATACATGATCAATGAAGAGAACAAAGTTTCAAGAGCAGAGTTTGAATCAAACCTGCACGAAAAACTCATAGACCCAAACTTTCTTTCGGATATCAAACCCTTAATCTGCCCAAGCATTCAATTTGAACCAGATCGATATGCTTCATCCGTCCAGAAAGAACTTCTCACATTGTTACATGGTCATCCATGGAAATGTATTAGCCATTACAGAGCCTAAAACGGTGACAGTCACGTGATTGTCACCACTTGGGGTTTCAGCGTAATAAAAGGGACTGCCACCATAAGTGACTGTCCCTTTGGGATAATTGGGGTCAGTTATTACTCACCAAAGAGCATTAAAAGGTCGAACATACCTCCACCGCCAGAATCGCCACCGATGGTGAACTGGGCGTTCAGTGCTTTTTCGATTTTCATAGATGCATCGGCAAGATGTGCTTTTGTGTAGGCATCCCTTGCTTTAGTAGTATCGATTTGCTTAAGAATATCCTTCAACTGCATGCGAACCAAACTTTGAATTGTACGACTCGCTGGAGTACCCGCATCC
>CAYZEX010000123.1:0-2487 GCA_964477675.1 uncultured Isosphaeraceae bacterium | reverse complement strand
ATGAAACGGATTGCAGGGCGGATTCGTATCGTTCTTCAATCCAAAGTCCTCTGTGGGGATTTCCCCTAACCTCCAATTCGTGCCTTAGAACAAGTGGTGTTGTCATAATTATTGCTCGCTCTACGATTGCAAACCATGTACACAAGAACAAAGCAACAACAACGATTATCCAGAGAGCGCCAATCATGTCTGATTATTCCAAACGCACCCAACACCAATTGCTGAAAGAATTCGGTCCTCTTCAGCGTGCATATGTTGATGTGCATCTTCGTCATTGTCATCAAAACCACTACAGTGCAGGATACCGTGCACAATGTAGAGTAGAAGTTCGTTTTCTACAGTGTGACCTCTCGAAGCCGCCTCTCGATTCGCGACATCAATACACACCGCAATGTCTGCATGAATGGAATCTTCTTTGCTACCGTGGTCAAAAGTCAAGACATCGGTTGTTCCCTTAACGCCAGAATGTTTAACGTGGAGTTCTGCCATATCCACATCATCAACAACACGAACCGAAATTTCTGAGTGTTTTTTTTGTAAATAACATAACGCTGCAACTGCGCGTTCTTCTAGCCACGCAAAGTCAACGTCAACATCACCACAAATTGTGAGTTTTGTCGGCGGAGGTTGGTCAGGTTGTTCTATTGACTCTTCCATTTCTATACGCAATATACATGCTAAACACATAAAAACAAACTAAGAAGAAGTAATTGGGGTTATTGAGACCATAGAAGGCTTACAGCGTGCTTCGAATTCACTTCTATACTTATTTATAATCGTTCTTGCTGCCCAGCTATTGCCGTCGGATAAACCACAAATTGTTGTTCCTGGCATAATCCCCATTGAATTTGAAACTTCAATGACTTGGTCAAGATCTTTCATTGTTCCTTCGCCAGATTCAATTCGGCAAAGTAATTTGTAAATCCAATCAGCACCTTCGCGGCACGGAGTGCACTGCCCACATGATTCGTTTTTATAAAAACGAGCGATGTTACGAGCAACCGAAACCATATCTGTATCTTCATCGAAGATAGTCGGACAAGCTGTACCAAGACCCATTACGTCGTACTTTGTTCCAATATCAAAATCCATTTCCGCATCAAATTGATCTGGACCAAGCACTCCCATGCTTACACCTCCGGCAATTGCCCCCTTAAATTTCCTGCCATCACGCATTCCACCAGCATATTCCTCAACGAGTGTTCGAAGAGGAATACCAAGTTCAACTTCAAACACATCTGGATTATTGACATGCCCAGAGACACCCATTAGCTTTACACCATAACTTGCGGGACCACCAACCGATGATTTGCACCCTAACGATTGCCACCAAGCTGCACCGCGTTCAACAATTTGGTTTACTGCAGCAAGGGTCTCAACATTATTAATAATTGTAGGTCTTCCAAACAAACCACTCACCGCAGGAAAGGGTGGTTTAATTCTTGGCCAACCTCGCTTGCCCTCAACAGCTTCAAGCAGTGCAGTTTCTTCTCCACAAATATAAGCACCAGCACCTCGGTGTAATGTGCACTCGATAGCAAAACTACTGGCGCCATTCATCAGCCCTTGCGAACCAAAGATGCCCTGTTCGTATGCTTCGTCGATTGCGTGTTGCATGATCTTCGCTTGCTCAGCCCATTCGCCACGCATAAAGAAATAGGCGGTATCGAGTTGGCATGCATAGCAAGTAATCGCAATGCCTTCTATAACAGAGTGCGGATCAAAGTCAACAAGCAAGCGATCTTTAAAGGTTCCGGGTTCTGCCTCATCACAATTTATACAAAGGTAGCGTGATTTTCCGTCTTGCTCTGGTAAAAAAGTCCACTTCAATCCACAAGGGAAACCTGCACCACCTCGACCACGAAGTTCTGCCTCCTTGACTATGTTTACTACCTCTTCTGGTGGCATCAAGAGTGCTTTTTTTAGCGTTGAATATCCGCCTGTTGAAACGTACTCGTCAAACGAAACCGTTTTGCGTTGTGATCTTTCTGTAGTGATATTTCTTGTAAGAAAACGCTTAGTCACCTGATTTGTCCTCTTGATTTATTTCTATTTCATCGATAGTCGTTCGACGAAGAGTAACATTGCCTTCTTTTTTTTCTTCCACGGTACGGTTTATTTCGCGTGTAGAAGTATCACCTTTAACTGCATGCACTATATGCCCAACAAATTCGCCGAGGCATCGCATTAGTGGCTTGTTCTTTTTTGTAGCCATCATGACTCTTCACTTAGTTTGTCAACGATTTCATTAACCATGGATATTGAAAGATTGTTGTATTGTTTTCCATTTATCAGCGCGCATGGTGCGTTGTCGCACGAACCAATACATTCCATCCCGAGCAAAGTGAATTTGCCATCAGCTGATGTCTCGTGCACATCAACTCCGAGCTTTGATTTTAAGTGGTCAATAAGAGCTTGGTGACCACACACTTCGCAAGCAATTGACTGGCAAATTCCTACAACATTTTTACCGAGCGGCTCACTTGA
>CAYZEX010000122.1:0-2585 GCA_964477675.1 uncultured Isosphaeraceae bacterium | reverse complement strand
ATTTCTTGTATATTTAAAACTGAATTGCCAGTAAAGATAACACTATGGTTTTGTAATCCAGTGTTGCGTGATTGGAACCAACGAGTGCCACGATGGAAAGGTAGACTTTGTTTTTCATAATTCCAAGCGTCTGAAAGTTTTTGTTTGATTGTTGGTAGAACAGGTATAGCATCTAAATATGCTCGAGTTACAGTGTTTTCCTCTGTGACCCAATTTCTTACTTCGTCACTCTCGCGGACATCTTGTTCTAGCCAGCGATAGGGGTCTGGCACTTCAACTCCGTGCATAACTTCAATAACGTTTTCACGTTTTGTTGCAGGATATTCAACTTGGGCTAAAACATCGGTTGCTATGAATAAAATAATTGGAATCATCGTTTAGTTTTTACCCAACAATATCTGGAAGTTCTTGGAGACCATCGGTTAGATCTACTGGACCATCTGAACTGATTAAAATATCTGCCTCATAATGTACGCTCATAGAGTGGTCAGCAGAATAAATTGGCCAACTTCCTCGCTTATTCTCGATTTGCCCAGTTCCAACTGCAAGCATCGGTTCCACAGCAATCAACATTCCTTCTTCAAAAGTTCGCCAAGCATCTGGCCACTCAGAAGGATGTGCAGGGACTACATTTGAAACAAAAGGTGGTGCGTGTAATGATTTGCCATACCCGTGCCCACCTAATCCACGAATTAAATGAAATCCGAATGATTGTTCAGCAACTTGTTGTACTGCCTTTGCAAAATCAATTAGAGGTCTGTTCGGTTGCATTGCTTCAATGCCTGCAGCGAGAGATTGTTTCCCAGCGTGCATGAGGCGAAGGTTTTCTTCAGTTGTGCCTTCAATTGCCCAGGTCCACGCTGCATCACCTATCCAACCCTGATGTTTAACACCAATATCCACAGAAATAATATCACCAGGTTGCAGAGGTTCCATAGATGACGAATGTGTTCCATGGACGACGCAATCATTTACAGATAAGCATGCGTGGCTAGGGAATGGCGGCTGCCCAGGAATTCTGTAGTGCAAAAAAGCACTCTTGCACTTGAGTTCTCGCAACTTACTTGCAACATAAGAGTCAATTTCAGATAGCGTAAGACCTGCACGCAAAAAATCGGTAAGTGATTTATGAATTTCAACAACATAGTGAGCAGACAAGGTTGCTGCATCAATATCTTTACCACTGACTAATGGAATTGTCTTCATTGTTCTTCCTCCATTTCCATTTCGCCATCAGTAAGCAAGTGAACTATTTCCCCGCGGATGGAAACAAGGAGAGGGCTACCGGCAGAAATTTGCCAAGCAAGTTCTCTTTCATCGTAACAATCAATAAGTTGAAGGTCTGCCTGTTTCCCAACCTCAATACTGCCAATTTTGTCTTGCAAACCCAAAACGCAGGCAGCATTGAATGTGGAGGCGATGATTGCTTCTGCGGAAGTAAGACCTAGACGACGGCACGCAAGAGCGATTGTAAAAGGCATTGATGGGCTCGGTGCGGAGCCAGGGTTGTAATTGGTTGCAATCGCAACAGCACATCCCATGTCGACAATTGTTCGACCATCAGCGTATTTGTCGTGCAGACAAAAACCACTTGAGGGAAGTAGTACAGCAATAGTATCGCTTGCTGCTAAATGTTTGAGTTCGGTTTCTGTCGATGTTTCTAAATGGTCGACACTGATAGCCCCCATGTCCACTGCTCTTGAGAGCATGCCTAAAGGATTAAATTGATCAACATGTGCTCGTATTGGGCAATCTAGTTCTTTTGCTTTACTAAATAGCGCGGTAAGTTCATCTGCAGACCATGCCCCTTTTTCGCAGTACCCATCACATGTTATGCCGGGAAATTCATGTGCGATAGCAGGAAGTGTTTCGTTAATGACGATTTCTGTAAAGTTGTCTTGATCTGGGTCAATTGCGTGGGCGCCAAGAAAAGTGCCCACGATGTTCTGTGGCACATCTAATGATGCGTCATGAATCGCCCTTAACATTTTTAACTCATCAACGGTTGTAAGACCATACCCGCTCTTGATTTCAAGTGTTGTTGTTCCAAGTGAAGCCATAAGCCCCAATCGACCAAGTAACTCTATAGATAATTCTTCTTGTGTAGCATCACGAACAGCTCGAACTGTTGACATAATACCACCACCTTGGTTTAGGATTTCAAGATAGGAGACACCACGCAATCCCATCTCGAATTCATCGAGTCTACTTCCAGCCCAACAAGAATGTGTGTGGCAATCAACAAAGGCCGGCATGAGAACTCTGCCGCCAGCATCGACGATTGGTATTTCTTCATTGTTGTTGATTAAATTTTCATCGGGGATGCCTTCGCTTACATGCGAAATCAGACCATCTTTTATCAATACATGCCCAACACCAATTATCCCCAAATCATTCATTTCATCTTGGCGACGACTTTCGCTGTTACCAGTTAGAGTAAGAATTCTTGCGTTAACAATAATAAAATTAGTCACGGGTCGTTGCCTTCAATGGAATCTTGACATGTTGTTCATTAGCACATTGCAATGCTTCAGTGTACCCAGCATCTACATGCCTAAAAATCCCCATCATTGGGTCGTTCGTGA
>CAYZEX010000121.1:0-2635 GCA_964477675.1 uncultured Isosphaeraceae bacterium | reverse complement strand
TTCTGCTGCGTGGGCACCGGTTTTTCCAGCCCCACAAATAATAATATTCATGGCAGTATTCCAAGTATCGACCAGAAGGTCGGGCGGGAATGATACTCTCAATAAGCAAAAAGCCAAGGAAAAATCATTATATTTATTGGGTACCCCCTCTTTATTGGCCTGAAAACCGGACTTTTTAAAAAGTAGTAGGGGGTGCTCAAACAAAAATACGCGAGGTGCAAGCCGTAAAAGTGTAAAACACATTCCATAGTTCGTTTAATAAATATAAAAATGCTTGCAAAGGTTTGAGAAAAGGTTCTTGACGAGTAGCCCTAAAATTGACATACTTAACGCTAGCACTAAAGTACTTAGTGTTGGTACTTGGAGATGTACCTTGAGAGAAGTGAAAACAGGGAGCCCAGTTTGTATAAAAAAGAGATAAAACAACTTGCGTTGAACGTTATTTTAAGTTGGCGATTCGCAATGTGTTTTTTCTCTTTTTTAGAATTTAGCTGAGTTAGCGGTAGAGAATAGCTGGCGATGGGTAATTACCAACCGCGTCGCTGAACTCCTAGAGAAGTTCTTAGGAACGGAAAGTTTGAATAATGTCGACGACAACTAAAAAAGATTTGATAGATCGAATTGCGGATGAAACAAAATATAAAAGAAACGATGTTCGCTCCATCGTCCAATCGTTTCTTGATGGTGTCATTACAGAACTCGGTGAAGGAAATCGATTGGAGTTTCGCGACTTCGGAGTTTTTGAACTTAAGGACCGAGCACCGCGCATGGCTCAAAACCCTCGTACGCTAGAGCGCGTTCCCGTTCCAGCTCGCCGAACCGTCAAATTTAAAGTTGGCCGTTTGATGAAACAGGCAGTTGACAACAGTATTCAATCAAATGAAGATATGCCGATTGTCTCAACACCATCAACCGAATATGCAACCGCCTAAGCGGACACCTCCATTTTTGCGTTCGGGGCTTGGGGGCTCGGGGGTTCGGGAGTCCGAGGGTCTGTGGGTTTCTTGGAGTACAGTGGATGACCTGTCGTTACAACACTACGATTCACAAAATTATGTAAGGTAGAGCTCAAGGATGAGCAAAGATCAAAAACAATCTCAATTCTCCGTTGGTGGGACAAAGCACCAATCAATCAATCGATTGATGGAAGCACTACCCCCACATGCTGTTGAAGCGGAGGAAAGTTTACTCGGTTCAATTTTGATTGACCCCTCTGTCTTAAATGATGTCCAACTCATTATTAAAAGCGGGGACGATTTCTTTAAGAAGGCCAACGGGTCTATTTATGAGTTGATGGCAGAACTACACAATGGCTCCCTGAAAACCGTTGATTTTGTGCATTTACAGCAATTGTTGCAAGATAGAAAACTTCTTGATGCAATAGGTGGGGTGGATTATCTTGTGAAAATTGCACAAGCGGTTCCTAGCGCAGCAAGCGCCTCCCATTATGCTCGGTTAGTAAAAGAAAAATCAGTTGTTCGCCAACTCATTGCCGCTGCGGGCGAAATATTGCACGATGCGTACAGTAATCCAGAGGATCCTCGAGAAATATTAAGCGAAGCCGAGAGACGGATTTTTGGCATTGCTCAACAATCTGAATCTCGTCACGCAGAAAAACTTGACGAGTTATTGAATTTGGCTATTGAACAGCTTGAGGCGAATGATGGTCGATTAATTACTGGAGTTTCGACAGGATATTCATATTTTGATGAAATAACAAGTGGATTACAAAATGGCGAGATGGTAATTATTGCCGCTAGACCATCCATGGGCAAGACGGCTCTTGCGTTAAATATCGCAGAAAATATAGTTATGCGAGATACTCCAGTTGCGCTATTTAGTTTAGAAATGAGCCGGCAGCAACTTGTTCAGCGTCTTCTCAGTTCAAGGTCAGTAGTTTCTGGGCACAGTATTCGGAGGAACATGTTGAACGATCGAGATATGGAAGCAATTATTCAAGCAACGAATGATTTGATGGGCAAGCCTTTGTTTATTGATGATACTCCAGGATTAACGATTACACAGTTGCGAGCAAAAGCAAGGCGGTTAAAACAATCTGAAAATGTTGGACTTATACTCATTGATTACTTACAACTTATGACAAGCGGCAGGCGTGCAGAATCCAGGCAGCAAGAGGTGAGCGAGATTAGCCGTGGAGTAAAAGCTCTTGCTCGGGAATTGGATGTTCCAGTTATCTGCTTAAGCCAGTTGAATCGTGCGGCTGAACAGCGGGAAGGACACCGCCCGAGAATGAGTGACTTACGAGAATCAGGATCTATTGAACAGGATGCAGATGTTGTAGCGATGTTACACCGTGAATCCTATTACCATCAGGGTGACGAATCTTGGATGGAAGAGAACGAAGGCAAGCAATCTCTAGCGGAACTCATTATTGCAAAGCAACGAAACGGTCCCACTGGAGTCATTAAGTTGAATTGGGACAACACTTGCACCCGTTTTTACGATTGGTCAGAGGCAACTCCTCCAAGCGGTGGTGGGTTCGCGGCTGTAGTACCTCAAGGTACCGACAATCCCTTTGCAGGCGACGACTTTGACGATCTTGCAATCTAAGTACTCTAAGAAACTGCCACGAAGGTAACCCAAACCAAAAACGAAATATACAGCGCTAGAAGAA
>CAYZEX010000120.1:0-2757 GCA_964477675.1 uncultured Isosphaeraceae bacterium | reverse complement strand
TGAGGCAGTCAACATTTTAATTAATAAAATCAAATAATAATGATAATGATAATAAATAAATAAATAATATTTCTTGTCGATTGTGCAAGGCATCTGCTGTGAGTTTGCGGTTTGTTCGTTTTTGGGATTCGGATCCCATGGATCCCAGTCTTGTCCCCACAGAAATCAATGAGTTTGTCGCTCGCATCAAGTCGCTGTTCCTTGACAAAGTATGTTTTGAACTTGGATATGTTCGTGTCATGCTGGCCCATCTACAAAGTGTCTCAATCATCCCAGGAGCGACACGCAACCAAAGAATGAGAAGTTTGGGTGGCAAACACTTTTCAGCGACATCACCGGAGGCAGTTGTAGCTCTGGATCACATCTGTTGCTGGGTAAAAATGTCTCTTGATACGATCGAGGCCGAATTTCCGGAACAGGAAATGATGATGGCCATGTCCGCGTTCGTCTTGTACCGGACAACCAAGCATGCTCGTTATGGTTATGGTGGGGAATCAGGGGACTCAGCTGCATTACTCCGCCACATTCAACGTATTGCGACTTATCTGAAGGTTGACAACACGAAGCTACTGTCCCAGTTTCATGTCTTGTATCCTTCTGCGCTGGACGCTTTCAAAGACAATGATGAGCTGACCACTTTAGGTGCATGGCAAGCAGCACTGGGTCGCTGGAAGCGTCGGCATGTGAAATTAGAGTCTCTTGATCTCATCACTCGAGCGCTTAGTCTGTTCGCCGCTTATGAGTCGTGCACAACATCCAACACGGAGCGGAGTTTTGCTCACCAGAAGCGACTTTCTGGGGAGCATCGCCACCTTTCCATCGCAACTGAGGGTGTTGAGACTGCATTGACATGGTGTTTCCAACCTGAGGACCGAGCTCAGGTTGTTGAGAATGCACGACTCGTGTACGCAGCAAGTTTCGGCCCTCCAAGACAATCCTGCCTCGATCGCAGGGACAAGGGGCACAAAAAAAAAAAACAACACCCGCTCAGGTACGGTCAAAGGATGGCAGTCCAAGCAACAAACTGCGTTAGATGGCACTCTCACATCTCAATCTTTGGGCAGTGTGAAGAGGCAAGCTTCCAGCATGGTCGGCGGTGCGTGGAACGCAAAGATGCAGGGTGAAGTTGACATGCAACACAAACGACTAAAACTGCAACACGTGAAGTGCGTTGTAGAAGGCACGGTGTTGGAAGACGAGATGGGGGAGGGTGACACAGCAATGGCTGATGCGTTCAAGAGTTTGCATCGTGACAAAATGCAAGCGCTCCGGAAGAAGCAGGACACGAAAGACCAGAAACTGGGGAAAAAGCAAACTCCTGGGATCCCAAACGGAACTTTGATATTCATTGGGATCAAGGATGTCCCGCTGCCTTCTTCTGTTCCCTGGCATGCTTGTGATTCCCTGTCGCGCGCGCAGATGCTTCTATGTCACAATCCTGCTGATCCACCATTGAACCTACATTGGGCGGCATTGCTGTTCGGAGCACGCCTCATTTCCATGAACTACCTCCAGACTCTTGGGCATGAAGGAGCAAGCGTGCTTTATAATCCCTGCTTGTCGTCAGAACGTTTTGTGTGGATCTCACATGATTTCACGCAGCAGCACAAATCGTTATTCCGACAACTGTCCACGGGCATGATTCGCGACACTGCTAAGTGGAAATTGGTGCCTGATCAGATCTCATTCCTGCGCAAAAGTGTGGCGCAAAGAGGCTCGACGTTCAAAGTCATTGCTCTCGTGACATCGGTTGAGAAACACAGCAGGGACCTTTTTTTGTTGTACATTTGAACACCACGACTTTTTATATTATATGATGAGTGTAATATAAGTTATACTGTCATGGCAATGTGGTATGATCACTTAGTATTATACAATTTCACCAAAATAGATCTGATCAAATGTTGCATGTTGTCCAGTTGTTTAAAATTATGTGTGTTACATCGCGCAGGATCTCAGCGGCCTCCGAAATGTCTTCGATCCCGTCGCTTTCCTGTCCCACTTCAGCCCCGGCGCCATTGCCGCCGTATCCCAAGGCTTCTGCGGGCGATAGCACCGGACCCTCGGTTGCCAAAGATAGTGGTTCCATCAAAGCATCTTTCTCAGACTCATTTGCCGAACTCACGCCAGATCTCTATGATGATCGTCTGCCACAACTCAAATTGAATGATGAGGACCTCTACGCGATGATCCAGTAGTGTTCTAAGGCCAATTGCGGTTATCGTACACATTTTCCTATTTGTGATACTCCTTTGTAATCCATCACATGCCTGTTCAATTTTAGGTCGGGTGGCAATTGAATCCGACGATTATATTGTGATGCATAAGTTTCGATTTTTGGCTCCAAATTGCACCTTAAAGTTCGTCAATGACCCGATATTTTCACATCTATCTCATAATATGCATCTCACTTGCCCTGACCTTACTTTGGAACCATTCATGGCCTCAGGACTCTGTGTATATTTTTCGTCCTCACGTCCATGATCTGTGTATATTTTTCGTCCTCACGTTACGAGGCTTCTTACATGATGATGCCCATCGGCATGCTGATGTTGAACAAACTGTGTCGGATTTCCATCGCTCGACTTAGTTATGGATCTGAATATGCACCAGAGTTTCCGTAAAATTAAAGTGTTGAGTCTCAGGTAGGAGGTGGGGTTGGGCGCTCTCTCGACGGTCTAGGGCGCCCGGGTTCTCTCTCGACGGTCTAGGGCGCCCGGGGTTGTTGAGTTGGGGTGTTTTTTGTGGTGCTGAAGT
>CAYZEX010000119.1:0-2792 GCA_964477675.1 uncultured Isosphaeraceae bacterium | reverse complement strand
GCATGACAAGAACACAGTTGCAGTATTTGGCGAGTATGTTGATACATACGACATCAAGCAAGCAGTTGATGATGGAGCAACCGTACCACTCTCATATGAGGCACGGTTAGCAAAGATTAAGCTTGATCCTCAATTAACACCAGCGCTTGATGAAGAGCTTGAAGACATTACTGAGAACAATGAGCAAACCGAAACTGAGCGACTCAAAACCAAGTGGAGCGCATTGGAAGCTCTGGTTGGCAGCGAAGAGCGACTTGAACTAGTTGCCAAAGACATCGTTTCACATTTCGACAATCGGCAATCGGCCTTGCAGGGAAAGGCAATGATCGTCACGATGAGTCGTCGAATTGCTGTTGACTTGTACGAAGAGCTCGTGAAATTACGACCTGATTGGCACAGTGAGGATGATGATTCAGGTGCTTTAAAAGTAATCATGACGGCATCAGCATCTGATCCAATCGAGTGGCAGGTCCATAGTCGTAATAAAGATCGCAGAACAAATCTAGCTACGCGATTTAAAGATTCATACAGCGGTTTTGACATTGTGATTGTTAGAGATATGTGGCTTACTGGTTTTGATGCACCTTCATTGCATACGATGTATGTCGATAAGCCAATGCGTGGGCATGGTCTGATGCAAGCAATTGCTCGTGTCAATCGTGTTTTTGAGGACAAGCCCGGTGGCCTGATCGTGGATTACATTGGCATTGCTCAAGACTTGAAGAATGCTGTGGCTACATATACAAGCGCAGGGGGTAGTGGTGATCCTGTAATTGAGATTGCTGAAGCAGTAGCAGTTATGGAAGAAAAATTAGATATCTTAAGAGACTTCTTTCATGGTTTTGATTATCAATCATGGCTTGGTAATGACGTTGGAGTAAAACTATCTCTCTTGAAACCAGCTGCAGATTTTGTTCTTGGACAAGAGGATGGGGACAAGCGATTCAAACAATTAGTTTCTGATGTAAGTAAGGCGTTCGCGCTCTGTGCCTCTCATGATGTAGCAATCGCTGTGCGTGATGAGATTGGTTTCTTCCAAGCAGTTCGTTCAACTATTCTTAAAGCAACGCCACCTGGGCAGCGTTCTAGCGACGATATGAATGCGGCGATCAAGCAATTAGTGGATGCGGCAGTTCAGCCTGATGAAGTAGTGGATATATTTAAAGAAGCAGGGCTTGAAAAACCAGATATTGCAATTCTTTCTGATGACTTCCTTCAAAACTTAGAGAAAATGCCTCATAAAAATCTTGCACTTGAAACGCTGAAGAAGTTGTTAGCTGGTCATATATCTACAACGAAGAAGAAAAATATTGTTCAGGCGAAGAGTTTTTCTGAGATGCTCGAAAAGTCATTGCTTCGATATCAAAATAGAACCATAGATGCTGCAAAAGTAATTAGTGAACTTATCAGTTTGGCTAAAGATATGCAGTTGGCGAATAATAGGGGCGACCAGTTGGGATTAGCGGAGGATGAGCTGGCTTTTTATGATGCCCTTGCAAATAATGAATCAGCTATTGAGATGGGTGATGATACGCTTAAGCAGATTGCAAGAGAATTGGTTCTCAGTGTCCGAAATAGTGTGAGCGTTGATTGGTCAATACGTGAATCAGCGAGAGCGCATGTTAAAAGAAATATAAAGCGTCTTCTTAGGAAATATAAATATCCACCTGATGCCCAAGATGCAGCAGTGAAACTTGTAGTCGAACAGGCAACATTAATGGGTAACGCCATTGCTGCGTAATTATTTACGTGTAAAAAATACTTACAAAGTTAGGCTAGGGTAAGAAATAAAAGTTGGGGGTAGGGGGGCTTTTACCAAACACTATCTTAGATATTCCGGTGTAAAATTCGTACTAGTTGCAGCCAAAAACACACTGTCACAGCGTCCGTTTTAAGGCACCTTAGATAATTATTTTTCATATATTCTGCATTCAAAAGACGATGGCTCAGCATCGAGTTGTTTGTACGGATTAACTATAAATTGAAGTCCTGCTTTCTCTTTTCCAACAGATGAAACTAGTGCAATTACATAGTTACTTTTTAATTCTTGCGCCTTTTTCCATTCATTTGAGGTGAGTTCAAATGATGTCATTTTTTTGCTCACTGTTCCTTTGACCTCGACCCCAACAGTTTTCCCTTTAGTTGAAGTATAGGAGATGTCATAGCCCGGTTTATCGCCGGCTCGAGCGATCCAAATCACATCCTTTTTTGGGTCTAATGGAGGATATTTCTCTTTGGTGGTAGGTGGACATTTAGAATTATTTTGTAGAAACTTTAAAACAAATTCTTCCGCCCAGTCTCCAATCTGTTTTGGCTGCTTACTTCGACGATATGTTTTTGGCTTGCTACTGTTCTTTTTTCTCGAACTTGTCTGTTTGGTTTCTTGCAAGACGTTGGAGTGTTCAATTGACGCATTATCGATTGAAATGAGTTTGGCTACTTCGCCTCCTTCGATACGCACTTCTTCAGTTTCAAACTGTCGCTCATCGATTTTGGCTATTTTTAATAATTTCTCCCACTGTTCTTCGGTCACGTGAAATGATGTACCCTGCCCACCACAGACGGTTAAGCTATTTAACAGTGCTTTGTTTCTTTTCGAATCTTCCCAGATTGGTTTTTTGATTTTGACATATCGAACTTGGATTCGCTTCTTTTTTTCTTTGATCTTCTTCTTATGTCTCTTTGTCCAATAAATGTTATCTATATCGCCTGACTTTTTAACTGGATTTCCTATTGCAACACCAAAGCCAACAACACCTCTTTTGCCTTTTGCATCTTTAGATTGCCAAAAC
>CAYZEX010000118.1:0-2805 GCA_964477675.1 uncultured Isosphaeraceae bacterium | reverse complement strand
TTCACTCAACCGAGTTCCAAAACCACCTGCAAGAATGACTACTTTCATGATTCGTTTGTCCAATCAAATTGAATTGCGCTAAGTTCTAAGTTGCTTGACTCGTCGGGGCAATGCTCAATATTCGCCACATTGAGCATCATACTCGTGAATTCTGCAATACCCTGAAAGCCCACCCATAACTTGGGTGGAACAGTTAGCCGTTGGTAATTGTCAGGTGACAGAATAACTTCTTGAAACTGCCCACATGTTAACGACCCCTCACGCTGATCAACGATGACGATCCGCACTGCACCAATTGGAACAACAAGATTTAACGTCATTTTCGTGTGTTGTTTCCATGCTTTAATCGCCTGTGGTTCTACAAAAGAAAAATACGCTTCACCAAAACTTTCATACCCCGCATCGCTTTTTTTCATTGCGTGGTAGACATCACCGCCCTCGACACCGATTTGTTGAAGCTGTGTTAATTGTACGCCCTCAAGTTGCCCTGCGAGCATCACACTGTCGCCCATGTTGCCCCCCTCTGCGCCGCAATGTGTTCGTATGCTTTAATTTGCTTCATCGTAAAGTCTCGCATAGACTTTCCCATCTCGTAGAACTCTCGATACCAATCGATTGTCATCTTTACTGTTTCCTCAAAATCAAGCGTGGGTGCCCACTGCAAGTCGCTGAGCGCTTTATCGCAATTGAGCTGTAATAATCCTGCTTCATGTACGTGCTCTTGAATCTTAGAAACATCATGCCACTTCACGTGATCCCATGATTTTGCCATTTCATCGATGAGCGTGCCGACTGAATAATTTTGGGTTTCTGGTGGTCCAAAATTGTATGGTTCACCGTGCAAAGCAGGACTTTCTTTTAAGTTTGCTGCAAGAGAAAGATATCCACTTATTGGTTCAAGGACATGCTGCCATGGACGAGTAGCTTGGGGACTTCTGATATCAACTGATTGATTTTCTGACCAAGCTCGCATGCAATCTGGAACAATGCGGTCAGTTGCCCAATCCCCACCGCCGATTACATTCCCGGCACGAGCGATGCCAAGCCGAACTCCAGTTTCTGGTTTCGTAAAATATGAATGTAAATATGCATAGATGGCAAGTTCCGCCATCCCCTTGGATGCGCTGTATGGATCTTTTCCGCCCAAACGATCTGTTTCAATGTAGCCCTGTTCCCATTCCACATTGTCATACGCCTTATCACTTGTAATCATAATTGCAACAAGTGGTTTCTGAAGTAACCGAATCGCCTCCATCACACTTGCTGTACCCATCGCATTCGTAGAAAAAGTATCAAGCGGGTTTTCGTACGAAGGTCTAACGAGGGCTTGCGCTGCAAGATGAAACACAAAATCTGGTTGATCCTGCTCAAAAATTGTTTGAACTGCATTTGTATCTCGAACATCAACGCGATGATCATCAATCATGCCACAAACTTCTGAGGCAATAAAGTTGGACGGATTAGTTGGAACATCATGAGAAATGCCTACAACCTTCGCTCCTAAATGCGATAGCCATGTTGATAGCCAACTGCCCTTAAAGCCAGTGTGACCTGTAACAACAACTGTTTTGTGTTGGAAATTTGTATGCATTTGCGTAACCGTTATTTTACCAAATCAAGGGGTTTCGAACCGAAGCATCTCAAGAACACCCTCTGGAGTCACTTTTGTTAGATATGTCGCGGATTCAAGTGTAGTACTCGAAGTTTCTCCATCGATAAGACTCATTAACTCGCTCGGTGTATAACAAATTGACCAATGATCTTCATGAACTATCCCATCAAGAGGGCTTATTGTCGGTCCTGATCGGTTCCCTAATATCGCGACGTGCGTATTACACAATATTGCCTCCAGGGCAACGCTAGAAGCTGTCGTCACAAGCAGTTTTGTTGATGGGAACAACTCTTCGATTGGAGAATCGCTGAATGTAAATCGCGTGTCTTTTGATTCTGGAATGGCTTCTTTAAAAGATGATATTGAGATTGTTGGGTGTGGCTTGATGACGAAATGAATTTCACGGTTGTTAGAAGTCTCTAACGCCAATTGAACAATCCTCTTTGCCTCGTCAAGAAGCATTGGCATCGCAAGTAACACCACGCTTTGATTCTGTCCTGTTTTTGGTTTGCACTCCATCGTTGTTTGAAATCGAAAAGCGGGCGCGGTGTTCATCTGCATAGATCTCAAATATTTTGATTGATTCTCTACGTACGCTTCACCCAATAAAAGTAATTCATCTGGCAAAACCCCTCCATCTTCCTCACATTGCACTGGTGCTAGCCCTGCATAGTATCCTTCTGGAACAAATCCCAAATAACCCTTCACTTGTACCTCTGGATACCAAGAACGTACACCCAAATTAAGGGCTCGGTCGCCAACTTGATTCTCAAACCAATCAATCACGCCCTTAATCTGAACTCCGCCCTTTTTAAACCTTTTGAATGAGCGTCGCATGAGTAGTGCCTGAACAAGTGCCGGAGAACCGCGGTCAAGTTTTAACTCTTCAAGAATAATTCGAGAAACATCGTAATTGTGCCAGAGAGGGAACTTGGTAACTGAGCTTGGGAGTGCAATGGCTTGCTTTAACGCTGAAAAATAATCAATCAGAGTAAGCCATTGTTCTTTCATCAAAATATTTTGAGGTGATTTTGCAATGTTTCGGAACATTTTTATCCATTGAAGAGGATATTTGATGCCATGCAATGAGGGAAAATACCAAATGCTCTCTTGCTCCTCTGCTGGAGCCAGCGAAATGAGATTTGGGAAATATCTATCGGTAAAATACCCGTCATGGTTAAAACTGTCTTTTA
>CAYZEX010000117.1:0-2898 GCA_964477675.1 uncultured Isosphaeraceae bacterium | reverse complement strand
TAAACTTCTTATCCGTGTCGGTGTGTTGCTCGCCCTCAATTACGTCTCTGTTCATGGATTTATTGTCAAAAACCCACCTGTCCCATGTTTGATCTCCGTGTTTTATAGAAACAATTGCAAGAGACACAACTGTCCCTCCAATATTTAAGTTGTTTTGCATCGAGTTAATTTTGCAGGCATATTCCGTATCGCCTATTTGTTGAAAATCATCGCTTGCGGCTAGCTCTATATCGTAGGACTTGCCGAAAATGTCTGCTTTTATTGATGGCACAAGGGACTGTTCTAAGACATCAAGTTCCTTATTGTTTCCAAGCCAACGAAAGGTCATTAGGGAGGTATCCGCGGTGCTCAAAGAAGGATCAAAAGCATAAAGTTCAACTGACTGAGTTGCTTCTTCTCCTTTTTTAAGTGTCACCCACGCAACTGGAAACAGTTCATCTCCGCCACCCGCAATTCTTGAGTTCATATAGGCGTAGCGTAAATAACTTGTTACAACGATGTCATTGTTGACCGGATCGCCTTCACTTGACGTGATGTGGAGATTAAGTGGGTGTAGTTCTGTTTGGTTCCCCATTGACCAAACATCGTCGTACCCAGAAATATAGTCATTAAACCTTGGGAGATTAGTGATTGGTCTTTCAATCCATGACGTGAGGGGGGTTCCGTCGTTTGCGATTTCTCGCAAATATAATGCCCCGCTTTGCGTTACATAAAACGTATCTTTGGCATCGTATTCCAAAGACATTTGGAGCGATTCATCAACAAGCGGTCTTCCTAAAACGTTTTTTGCACGAGCCATCGGTTGGCTGGGGTCATCGCTTTCCACAATATCTTCGGTGTATTCTGGGTAGCCCGCTATAAGTTGTCGAACAAACGATGTCTCTGGTTTTTGCACCGAAACAGAGACTGTGTACGCTTCCTTGCCAACATCGTCACCTGACATAAGCGACCAGTTTGGGTTGATGTCTGTGATGGTGTAAGAGGTGTCCCCAACCCTTAGAGAATTCGCTGGCGTTACAACCATCGAAATGGGCTTGCCGTCTGGGGTTTGTATTTCCACAACCCTCCGTGAAACCAGCACATCACCCTCTATTTTTTGTGAAAAATAAACCACGCACCCAAGTACCATCACAATGACGCCGCCGTGAATTGTCCACACCCCAACCGAAAGGATGTTGAGTGGTATTTTTCGAATTGTCACAATAGACATGTTCAAACAAAGAATGGCAACGAGCCATTTAAATGGCCACCAGTGGAACCACTCAAACTCCGTCATTTCAAACCCTCGCATTTCACGAAGATTTACCCAAGCGGTTGGTTCCCAGATTGCAAAACTGATTGGTGCACCCGAGGACCCAATCGAGCAATACACAAATAGCACTGAGAGCGTCACAATCCCAAACCAAACGGAGGTGAATACATCAATAAACGCAAGGGCAGCGAGTGTTGGAACAGTTAGATACCACCACACAGAGCCTACTCCACCAAGTCGCCAAAACAGAAGATTCACCGCTATAAGTGGAAGTAACCAAAGCAAACTTCCGGGCCAGCGGAAAAATGGGTGTGCTGGCTTCTTCATCATATTATCCTTTGTGGTTGTAAACGCCCTGCCCAGACTTGTCGCCAAGGTGCCCTTGTTCAACAAGTTCAATGAGTTTTTTGTTTGGTAGGTATTTTGGATTTTCGCCAAGACCGTTATACATCACCATCATAATGTCTCGACAAACATCTAATCCGATGTAGTCGGCGAGTCGGAGGGGTCCCATGGGAAAGGCGCATCCAAGTTTCATTATGGAATCGATATCTTCTGGGTTCGCTACGCCATCGGTCCATGCGTGAAACGCCTCGTTAATCATGGGCATCAAGACGCGGTTTGAAACAAACCCGGCAAAGTCGTTTGCGGGAACTGGGGTTTTTCCCATACGCTCAGAAAGTTTTATTGTTGCTGCGGTTGTTTCTTCGCTCGTTTCTTTCCCTTTAATAACTTCCACCAGTTTCATAACGGGGACGGGGTTAAAGAAGTGCATACCAATCACCCGATCTGCTGCTTCGGGCACCGATGTTGCTAAGTCGGATATTGAGATAGACGATGTGTTCGTTGCGAGCACAACATGTTTGCCAAAAGTTTCGAACATCTGTCTAAATATTGTCTTTTTAATATCTATATTTTCTGTTGCCGCTTCGACAGCCCAGTCGGAGTCCGAGGCTTCGTCCATCGACGCAACGTAAGATAAAGTTTGAATCGCCGAATCTGCTTCTTCTTGCGTCATTCGCTCTTTAGACACTGCCCTTGCCAGTTGTTTTTCGTGGTGTGTTTTTGCGCGATTAAGTTGGTCTTCGTTAATGTCAACAACCACTGCCTGTAGACCGCTTGTTGCGGCCGTAAGCGCAATCCCACTCCCCATTGTTCCCCCGCCTATAACTGCTATTTTTTGCACAGACATTTAATCTTTCCAGTTTCGAAGTTCTGCGCCTGTATATCGTGCAAGTGGGCGGATGATTCTATTGTTTTGGTGTTGCTCCATAATGTGTGCACACCATCCGGTAATTCTTGAAACCACAAAGATTGGTGTGTATTGCGGAACAGGAATTCCCATGGCAAAGTATGTCATGCCGCAAGGAAAGTCGACGTTTGGATGAATGTTTTTATCGCGTAACATAATCGCCTGAACCTCATCACCAAGATCAAACCATTTTTTGGCTTCTGGGTTTGCTTCTTCGGCGTATTTAAGACCCCACCCTCGCAAAATTCCCGCACGGTGATCGCCATTTTTATATACGCGGTGACCAAAGCCCATGAGTTTTTTCTTTGTCTCAAATGCGTGTTGCATAAACTCTTCCGCGGTAGAGCCACCATCAACAGCATCCATAATTTCTTTGAGCATTTCCATTGCGGCT
>CAYZEX010000116.1:0-3015 GCA_964477675.1 uncultured Isosphaeraceae bacterium | reverse complement strand
AATACCACAACGATTGCAAAGTTTTCTTTCGTGGCGAACACGTCATGACAGTTGGTGCAACTGTCCCTGAAATGCATGTTGATATTTGGTCTGGCTCTCACCCGTTTTATACAGGCAAAGCATCCTTTGTTGACGCTGCTGGTCGCGTTGAGAAGTTCCAAAACAAGTTCAAAGGCGACTACTTCAAAAACAAGAAGAAGTAAGGTCTTCATCGATTTGCACAAACAAGACATTTCGGGGTACCCTGCTATCTGTCTGTCATGAGCGAACGAATACCAGAAAATGTTGCTGACAAGTTACGTGAAATTGTGAAACAACACGATACGTTATCAGCACAACTTCTTGAACCTGAAGTACTCACGGATCACAAAAAAGTGACTTCGCTGTCTATCAAGAAAGCGGCAATCGCCCAACTCGTCGAGCAATTCATAGAGTACGAAAATGCAATTGCACAGGAATCTGAATGCCAAGAACTGATGAAAGGTGAAGACAAAGAACTTGCAAGTATGGCGAAAGATGAACTCCCAGAACTTAACGCACAACTTAGCACCCTTTCAGAACAAATTCAAAAGCAACTTGTAACCGCCGACGAACAATCGGTTGGCTCCGTTATTCTTGAAGTTCGCGCTGGGGTTGGTGGTGACGAAGCAGTGCTTTGGGCGGGAGACCTTGAGGAAATGTATCGAAGATTCGCATCACTTCGGGGGTGGAAGATTGAAGATATGGGGGGCTCCAAAACAGCAATTCTCTGCATTTCTGGTGAGGGCGTTTGGACGAACTTAGGATTTGAAAGTGGAACGCATCAAGTTAAACGTGTCCCAGAAACCGAAACCCAAGGTCGAGTACATACTTCGACTGCAACGGTTGCAGTACTCCCAGAACCAGAAGAAGTTGAAATTGATCTTGACCCAAACGATGTAAAAGAATCCATCACGACCTCTACTGGACCCGGCGGGCAGAACGTTAACAAAGTTGCTACTGCTGTGCACCTCATTCACGAACCTACTGGTATCGAAGTTCGCATGCAGGACACAAAAAGCCAAGCGCAAAATCGCGAGAAAGCATGGAAACTTCTTCGAGCAAGGCTCTTTGAAATCCAAAAAGCAAAGATAGATGCAGAGCGTGCTGAAACCCGAAATTCTATGATTGGCTCTGGGAGCAGAGCAGAAAAAATTCGTACATACCGATACAAAGACAACCTAATCGTCGACCACCGCATCAGTGGCAACTATAATCTGGGCGATGTCATGTCAGGAAATATGCAACCGATGATTGATCAACTTATAGAGGTTGAGACCGCAAGAAGATTGGCTGAGATTTAATGCTCCACCCAGACGAGACCGTCAATATAGACCATGTAATTCCAATCGTTGTCGGCTCGCATCTACGAGGTGAACTCGGTGATAGGCGGCGCGGCTATTACCTTGGCGAAGCAATCGTCGATTGGATGGAACAACATGAAATCGCTGGTCCCCCGTGGCCACTTGTCTGTAGCGATTTATGGTATCTCAACGATACTGAACTTCGCACCCGACCTACTATTTGTATCGGACAACCAGAACTCAACGCTGCTACTGCAGCACTCTCACCAAAACTCGAAACGGTACTTTTCGAAGACAATGCTTACCGAATTCAATGTGATCCAGATTACATAGAATTAAAATGCTGTTTGTGGGGAATTGATGATACACACACCAATCAATGTGTTGAACAATTTATAAAAAACGTTCTTCCGCACTTCTTAGGGTCAATCTACGGTGTTTCTATTGAAAATTAGTGCTAACTCGCGTACCCTGTAACTGCGGATGAGCGTGGCGGGATACCACCTTGCTTTTTTAGATGGAATTACGCCCATGAAACAAATATTTACTCAAAGAAAAACTGGCTTCACGCTCATCGAAATTCTCGTTGTAATCGCTATCATTGCAGTGCTTGCTGGAATCTTACTTGCTGCCCTAGGCGGCATTCAAGAGACTGCCAAAAAAACTCAGACCTCTACCATGTTGCAATCATTCGCCCGCGCTTGTGACGAGTTTGCACTTGACCATGGAAGATATCCCGGTTTGCTCCCTGATTCGGTACTACCGCACAGTACAGTGACAGATGACAATGGAACTGAGTATTACATTACTCCAATGCAAAATGCAATGCTTGAACTGATGGGAGGCGCACGAGTTAAAAATCAAAACTCAACGCTTTCTGTTCAAAGTGAATATGATAATTTTGGAGGTGACGATGTCATTGAAATTGAAACAATTGATGACAATAATCCTAACACGGGGTTAACTTGGTCATTAAAATTTGACAAGGGGAAGTTCGGAGACGGACCTTGGATTAAAGGTAGAGTATTCGAACCGTATTTCAGTCCAAAATCCAGTGATATTTCGTTCGCTCCAACTAGTGCAGATGCATCAAATAATCTTCCTACCCTTATTGATGCGTGGGAAACCCCAATCATTTACCTTCGTGCGGTTCGAAAGAATGGACCTGTCATTGCAGACCCAGCCAATGCAGACGACATCATAAATTACAAACTACCACAGTTTGAGCTTCCCGCACTTGAGGGATACGTCGAAGAGAGCGCGCTAAATGACAATGGCAGTTTGCTTAGCATGACCAAACAATCTAATCAAGAGCACCTAGCGTGGCTTACCCTCCTCTTATCGCACCCTACCTTCTGGGAACCTTCTACTGAGTTTACAAATGGAACTGCATGGAGCACTTGCAGAGGTAGATACGTATTGATTTCTGCAGGTTCAGATACTATTTTTCTTGAGGTTGGGAATGAGCAAATGCACGTTGACCAAGAAATAGATACTAACGACCCCTACTCCAGTTTAAATGCTCCAGATAGCGGATCCATTGAACCTACAAAAATGGATTCGTTCGATGACGTCGTCGTGCACGGCGGTGCGTAAACGTTAATCTAACGAACTCATGTTCATGTTCTCAAAGGAGACACCCACAAAAAAACCACCACAAAGTGGTGGTTTTTTCGTATAAATCAATTCAAAC
>CAYZEX010000115.1:0-3093 GCA_964477675.1 uncultured Isosphaeraceae bacterium | reverse complement strand
TGTGCGGGTCTACTGCGGCGAAAGGTTCGTCTAGCAATATTAGTTTTGGTTGTGTAATGAGCGAACGGGCAATTTCAAGACGTCGACGCTCCCCACCGCTGCACGTACGAGCAAGGTGGTCACGTTTATGTTCTAGGTGAAACTGCTCTAGCAAAGCGTCGCGTCGCTCATGTTGTTCTTTTTTTGAAATTTTAAGTGTTTCAAGAATCGTAAGCAAATTGTCTGCGCAGGTCATGCCGCGAAAAACACTAGGTTCTTGTGCCAAATACCCCATCCCCCTGCGAGCGTGTTGATACATCGGAAGGTACGTAACGTCTTCCCCCCCCAAGGTTACTTGACCCCCCTCGGGGGTAACCATACCAATCATCATTCGAAAAGAGGTTGTTTTGCCGGCACCGTTTGGACCGAGAAGCCCGACAATTTCTCCTGCGCAAACTTCTAAAGACACGTTGTCAACAACCCGCCTGCCACCATAACTCTTTATTAAATTTGTTGCTGATAACAATGGCACGATTATTCTTCAGAACTATCTTCGGAACCCAGTTCTTGGTTCTCCAAAACAACCCGCTTGGCAAGTGGGGTCCAATCTTCTGGATAAAAACGGTGTGCTAACGCACCAATAATAAGGTGCATGTCTTTATAAACATGATCATCCAACAAAACTGGCGCGTGGTCTTTAACAATAACTTTCGCCGTCCATGTGGTTCTTGCCTTACCGGTTTTAGAAATCCACCTCTCCATATCAATGTCAAGTATTTCACCCGCGGACCAAGAGCCCTCTGGAGTAATGAGCCCACCATCGTCGTCAAGCCTATAGACGCCAGATCGTTTTTTTGTTCTTACATACGACCAAAAATAATAAAAACCAAAAGGTAAACACAAAATAAAAATCCACTGCATGGGCCGATCATATTTACTTGGGGGGGTCACATCTCCGTATTCATTTAGGTTTTCTTCCATTAGCGCAATTGCTTGCAATTGTGCATCGGCACCACCTGAGAGCGAGTCTCTGAAGACGACAAGCGTATCTGTCCAACTTGGGAACCGTCCCTCATCTTTTTGAATGATTGAGGTAAGTTTGACAATAACGGCATCTCGCTCAGCCGAACCCCTCTCGGTGTTCATTGCAGTTTGAATGTCATCCCGTAGCAACATCCCTCTGTTTGCCAACATCTCTGCACGGGGAATCGCAACGGCATAATCCCAGATTCCCCACAGCCCTAAAACAACACAAACAACCCCCATAATGATGGTTTTCAACCAAAAACGAGTTGCCAATGTTGTTTGTAATGCCAAGGTGATATCCTAGTTATTTATTATCCTACACGTTCTCACATGAAAGCGTATTGCACAACTTGATCGCGGCATAATAGGCCGGTTTGTGCAACTGTATTGCAGGCAAGTGTGCTAAAAGATAGTCGAGTTGTCTTTGTTTAACAGCGGTTTGATCTAATTGTTCTAATACATGTTGGCCAAGTTCGTGCAATGCGCGGTCAAACCACTCACAAGTTGGCTTCTGTGGGTTTTTTGGCTCTTCAACCTGAATCCGAACGGTCACCCCACTGCCAAGAGCAACAATTGGACACAATCCCAAACTCGTCTTTGGCTCTCGACAAGCAACAATAGCAGATAGCCCGCGTACTTTTAGTGCGCTGTCAAGAAGAGCAGCATCTCTGGCAACCAAGGGTGGTTGAACCAAATACCTACCCTCGACCCCTACCCCATCGGCCTCGTCACCATTTTGAATAACTACAACCCCCCTTCCGTTCCTAGCGGCTCCCGCGCGCAAAAGCCTCGCATCTAAAAGAGATTCTATTACCCCAGCGAGTGTTTTCCAACTTGAGGATGAGCGGGCAAGGTCAATTGCAGCGGCTGCGTCAACTTCAGTCTTGAACCAGGAGTCTATTTTTTTTCGGGGCATAAAAGATAGTAACGAAGGATTGTTTAGCCCGCGTAGTGCTCCTTAACCTCATCAGCCAAGGCGCTGTTTCCAAACCAGAAATTTACAGGTCCGCAGGGTTGGAGGTGAATCAAAATAGGCGCCCCGACAGGAATAATAAAAACACTTTGCTCTTTTGTTTCACCATCGTTCATTAAAGAGGTTATCAGACCGATGAGCGTGTGTTTATCACCAGCCTCAAATAACAAAGGGTCTCTGGTGTTTAGTTTAATAGTGGCAGAAGCATCAAATTCTTGCCACGACTCATCCTCCGCCATACTAAAGGCGACGGCATCAAAAACCACACGCCATTTACTGGCGGGAATCATTAATGTTCTGCCTTCGTGGATTTTATGTATTGAGGCAACAAGTGAATTAACCACTCCATCAGCATCCATTTGGTTACAGAGTGTGTTTGGATCATCCTCACACGGACAATCAGTGTTACAAAGACAATGTCTTGCGCAGGAGTGTTTTTTGTCCATTTGCATTAGGACACAGCCATCGCCATCAACTAGCTGTACGACACCAAGTTCTGTTAAAAGGGCACTTATATCTTGTTCTGAGAGAAAATCCAAAAATCTATTCCAATCACATCGTGTGCAATGTATGAGTATTCAATACGATAGTGGCGAGTATTGCAAGCGATGTCTATTACTACCATACTATTTGTTTGTACCGGAAACACCTGCCGAAGCCCGATGGCAGAGGGAATTGCTCAAAAATGGCTTGATGACAATGGATTTACGGATTGGCTGGCTGTTTCGGCGGGTGTTTCAGCTGCAGAAGGTAACCCAACAAGCGAAGAAACCATTAAAGCACTTTCACGGCGAAGAATTTCCTTTGATGGGACAAGCAAGGTGTTGACGAGGGAAATGGCACGCGCGGCAGATGTGGTTCTGTGCATGTCTAAGAGACACCTGATAGCCACATTAATGTATACCAACAATGTAGAGCTTCTTGATCCTTCTGGAGATATTCTCGACCCAATTGGTCAAGACCAATCGGTATACGATGCACTTGCAACGCAAATGGAAAAATTAATTGAATCAAAACTAAAAGCGCTGACAAGCGAAGGGACATAAATGGCATTTCAAGTTGGAACAATTGCAATTGGCTCAGACCATAGAGCAAGAGAAATAGTAGACGGTCTT
>CAYZEX010000114.1:0-3119 GCA_964477675.1 uncultured Isosphaeraceae bacterium | reverse complement strand
ACCCATCCAATATCCTGCCACCAACTTCATTGACTCCCAAGTTTGGGGATCGTCGTTCCCTAATATATCTTGATACTTTTCCATTGTATCTGTGTAGAGTTGCTCAGCCTCATCTAACTTACCCCAAGCAATATATAGGCCGCCGAGATCATCAATGGAATTCAATGTTGTACTATGCGTCTCGCCGTAGAGTTTACGGTACCCCTGCATTACCTCTTCATGAAACACAGCAGCTTGCTCTAATTCCCCATGACTTTGAAGAGATGAGGCAAAGTAGGCGATAGTTTCTAGCGTGTCGGTGTGACCGTCTTTGTAGAAGCTCTTGTATAGCGCAATTGAATCACGACAATACTTCTCTGCCTGCTTAAGTTCACCCTTGGCTTGATAACAGTACGCTAAGTCTCGAAGAGCGGATGCTATCTTTGGATTATTTTCAGTATACATCTGACGACTTGTATTCAGAATCTTGAGGAAGAGTTTCTCGGCGTCATTGTATTTCTTGGAGCTTGTAAAATGGCGTGCTAATAATGCGGATGCCTTAAGGACAGCAGGGTGTTCATCGCCGTGCAGACGAATGTTGGTGTCCAAACGATTTTGATAAATCTCTTGCGCCTTCTCATTATCGCCCAGAGTGGAATGCACGCGAGCCGTATGTGCAGCCAACTCAAAGAACTCAGGGTGATCTTCCCCATAGAAATTCTTATAGCCTTCAAATGCTTCAAGATACAATGGCAATGCCTTGTGTTCTTGATTATTCGTTATGAAATTCGACCCAACCCACCACAATGCAACGAGTCTCTTGGGATGCTCCATTCCATAAACTTTTTCTACCAGTTTTAAATAGTCACTAAATGCTATTTCTGCTTCGATTCCCTTTCCCTCTTGTTGATAAAGTTGTCCTTTTTCTCGCATCAACAACACAGTCTTTTCATGTTCTTCGCCAAAAACGCGTTTTGCGGTAACCAATGCTTCGCCTAACAGTAGGTTCGCTTCGCTAAACCTTTCTTGCCTCATCAAGAATTCTCTAAAATCAAACAAGAGGTCTAGTGTTTGGAAATTTTCCTCGCCGTAAACACGACGATAACCTTCTATCGCTCTATCGTAGAAATTCTCTGCTTCTTTAACATTGCCTTGACTATCATAGAAATCACCTAGCCACCATAAAGCGAGCAATGTATCGCTGTTGTCTGGACCGTAGAGGTTTAAATATGTTTCATAATTCTCTTTGTAGAGTGCTTCTGCTTCAGGAAATTTCTCTTGATCTCGCAGACGTGTTGCTTTATCTAAACTAACACGCAATGTAAATGCGTGCTCTTTGCCATAGACACGTTCATAGGTTTCCAATTGTTCGCGGTAGAGTTGTTCAGCACTTTCATATTTGCCCATTCTCTCCAGCAAATTTGCCGTTCTATCTATCATCCTTAAGGTCTGCAATCGTTCATCACCAAGTTCATCTCGACACAATTTCAGTGTCGTTCGGTACAATTTCTCTGCTTCATCTAGCCTGTCTTGATTAACAAGAAATCCTCCCATGGTCTCGATTGCTTCCAACGTATTACGATGCGTTGGACCAAACTGGCTTGTGCTTGATGCAATAACATCCTCGAAGTGCTCTTCTGCTTCACCGTACTTGCCCTGCTTCGCAAGCAACCCTCCCATTTGAGTGATGATTTGCAGTGTGTCGGGATGCCCATCGCCAAAATTTTCGCGATACCCTGCCATTGCTTTCTCAAGGTATGTCGATGACTTGTCATACTGGTCTTGTTTACCAAACAACGAAGCCAACCACCACTGCGCTTTCAACGTACTGGGGTGATCCGACCCAAAACCACTACGACTTGTCTCAAGAACTTCAGCAAATAATCTTTCTGCGTCATCATATTTTTTCTGTTCTATGAGTAATGAACCCAGCGCATTAATAGCACGCAGTGTGTCAGGATCCATTGCTGTATACTTCCGCCTATACCCGTCAGACGCCTGGAGCAACAATGTTCCTGCCTCTTCATATAAAGATTGGGCTTTATACAAAATACCTAAGTTCAATAGAGCATCAAACGTCTCGCGATGATCGTCGCCATACTCTTGCTTACTTTGTTTCAATATTTCGGTATAAATAGATTTTGCTTCTTCATATTGCCATTGATTTTGATGAAGCAATCCCAACTTGCGTCGAAGATGTGAACTAAGTCGATAGTCACTGCCTGGATAAATGGCATCTATAGATTCTTGGTAGAGTTCTTTCGCTTTTATATAATTCGTTTGTTTTAGATAAACATCGCCGACAAGTGAAATAATTCGAGGAGCAGAAGGGTCATCATGAGAAACATGTTCGGCATACCATGACATGACCTCATCTAGGTACGTTAATGCTTCATTGTATTTTTCCTGCTCAAGCAGGAGGCTACCCAGCCACCATGTGACGTCCATCGCTTCGCGAGAGTTCTCGCCAAATTTATTTACTTTAATAGGTAGAATTTGACGAATGAGTTCTTCTGCATCTTGAAATTTTTCCTGCGCCATGAGCAATTCAACCATCCGCATAGTTGAAGAAACCGTTTTTGCATTTTCATCACCGTATATATTTAGGTTGATTAAATTAGCCTCAGCAAGACAATCTTCAGCTTCTCGATAAGCTCCAATCGAAGTATAAGACTGGCCAATAAATACTAATAATTCTGCTCTGGCTTCGGGCGCTAGAACTTCATCATCAGTGCCGAGCAGATCAATATTATTATCCAACGTGATTTTAGTTGATCTAGAATTCTGAACACCTGCAACTCGAGTGCCACGTGATGCTTGCATCGAATGGGGAAGATCAAGATCCTCGATGATCTTAGAATTCGGAATCAATCCCTGTATAAAGGATACCGACTGTTGAGTTTGGTCGAGTTGGTTTGCGAACTGTTTTAGAAAGTAAAGCGAAACAACTATTCCACAAATCAATGTAATCAAAACGAGTGATGCAGTAATGAGCTTCCCCTTATTCCGCCGAATATACTTTTTCAACAGATAGGTTGAAGATTGCGGCCCAGCTTCAAGTGGTTCTTTCGCCAAAAACCTTTTGATATCATCCCCAAGCGCTTTTGCAGATTCGTACCGCTCATTTCTAAGTTTCCTCA
>CAYZEX010000113.1:0-3145 GCA_964477675.1 uncultured Isosphaeraceae bacterium | reverse complement strand
AACTTTTCACTATGCCACATAATTGATTCAAAATCTATAAAAAACTGCTTACTACATACTTTTTATTATTTTACCGTCCGATAGTGGCCAAAACAGCGGGGTCAATTTGCACGTTTCTATTGTTCGAGTGCAATGAGGTCGGAATATTCAGTTAAAGAATGCAATGAGGTATCAATATATTCCTTTGCTTCTTCAAACGCTTTTTTTGATTCTTCAGAATCCCCAAGATTCTTATACGCAATTCCTTTTGCAATATATGCCATTACAGCAGGGATGGTTTGGTAACTTTGTATTTTTGGTCCGGGATCAAATTCGATTGACAATGCGTCATTTGAGAAACTTAAACTTTCTTCAAAACGATGTGTTCGTGCAAATGCAAGTGCATACGTTGCAATGGTATCCATTCGAAGTGGAGCGGATTTGTAGGCGGTCTCTGCCCAATGAAGAGCTACCTTAAGTTCCTTATCAGTCGCATTCAAATCAAGAATGTGTTCCCGTGCCCACCACAGCAACCGCCAGTTCTTTGGCATGGTAAATGCGTATTTTGCTTGTACTTTTGCTTCTTCAATTACATCTTGTGTAATGTCATCTGACATTCCATACTTTTCAATTTGGTTTATAAGTTCTTGCAGTGTTTCGGGTCTTTCATATAACATTTTCCCAAGAAGTTTTTTTGCATGTGTACTTATTGCCCTTT
The DNA here is from genome assembly GCA_964477675.1 of uncultured Isosphaeraceae bacterium. Classification (GTDB taxonomy): domain Bacteria; phylum Planctomycetota; class Phycisphaerae; order Phycisphaerales; family SM1A02. Next base: position 2,448 of record CAYZEX010000113.1, on the reverse strand, counting down.
GATTGAACAAGTCCTTTTGTTTTTCTATTGGGACGGCATCCCAGATAATTCCAGCATTTTCCTTTCCTCGAAATCCGCCTGATGTAGAAATTAGATGGTTGCCATTTGGTGAAAAAGATAAATCAAACACACTTCCAAATTGACCGTTAAGTGAGAATGCCCAAGTGTTATTTTCTAAATTCCAAAGTTTAATGTCACCAACCTTGTCACCAGAGACCAAACAACCACCAATGGGGTGGTATGCAATTGATTCTACGGATTCGGAATGACCATTCGTGAATGATTCTAAATGTGAAATTATTGGTGTATCGTTTTTAAAATTAATGTTCCAACGATGGACAACCCCAAATTCATCTCCGATAGCAAATTCTTTTCTATCTGGTGAGACGTCTATAGAAGTTAATTTGAAACTTTCGGTGGACACTGTTTGGCTCTTTTGATTTGTTATATCAATGAGGCAGATACGCCCATCAATGCCTGCACTAATACCAAACTTGCCGTCACTATCGACAAACGCTATACCGCCAAACGTTTTTTTCCCCCATTTTGGGAATGGAAACGGTTTATGTATTTGCCGCAGAACGGACTCCTCTTTGATAGTGAGTTCCCCGGTACTTTTTTCAGAAACACTAAGTGTGTAGACATCACCATTGTTTGAACAAATTAGAATTCGATTGCCTTTTGGAGTGGTATCAAAGTGAGCGACCCCGCCCATCGGAGAATCAATAAGGTACTCAGTTAATCGTTTTGGATTATACACATCTGAAACATCCCAAAGGACAATTACAGAATACCCAGTTTTTTCAGCATCATCTTTGATATCACGAGCAAGCCCGACAACAAGAATATCTTTTCCGGATATTTTGAGTAGACCTAGTTCTTTAATTCCGACGATATCTCGATCCCACAGACGGTTTACTGCAACTGCTCTACTAATATCCCATACGATTACACTTCCATCGCTGTCGTTTCCTCCAGTTAAGACATATTGGTCACCTGGAAGGGTGACTGTTGATGTGACTCCGGTTGTATGTCCGAGTAATTCAATCTTCGACACATCAACAGGAGCCCATTTTTGTACAGTGGAGGTATCAGATACGGTGAAGATACTTCTGCCATCTGAGTGCATATCTCTCATGCGTACACATGGAAGAGTACCAAGAGAATATTGAGAGCTGCTTTTTGGTGGAGTTGCAAACGTAACTCGTTTGCACGGATCTGCTTCTTGATTAACGTTCCAAAGCCGAATTGTTTTATCTTGACTCACTGAGGATAACAGATTATTACCGAGGAATTCAACACAATGCACACCAAGTTCATGTCCTAGCAAAGTTCCTCGCAATGCATTTGTTGCAAACTTGTTTTCGTTTTCTTTTGCCTCTTCAATTGCTGCGTCAATATCCCAAATACGAATAGTGTTATCGATTCCACCGCTTGCAAGGAGTTTGCCGTTTGGAGAAAAAGATGTGTCCATTACTTTGTACCTATGACCTGCAAGAACAGCAATGAGGGCATCGATATTATCTTCTTTTAGTAATTTGTCAATACTCCAAAGTTGCACTGTAGAGTTCGAACTTGAGATGGCGAGCATCTTTCCGTTGTTACTTATAGTAACCCCGAGTGTTTCTGATTTTGCTCCTTGCACAGAAGCAACTTCTCGAACGCTGAGTTTGTTCGCTCCAACTTCCCAAATGCCGATTTCTCCAGAAACAGAGGCGAAACATAAAATAAGTGGTGTTGTGTTTGCAAACGCCAAGGAAAATGAATCGCAAACAACATCTTTGATTTCGGTAATTCTGTTAATAGCACCAGAGGATGGCTCGAATGAAAAAATCACAATCTCGCCTTCTGATTGCCTTGAATCTCCAAGTTGTACGGAGACCGCCCCGATGTAAGATCCATCAGGTAACCGTGGACCTATCGCGAGGGCTTTTGGTTTTCCCCAATGTGATAGCGGTATCTCTTGATATAGTTTTCCCGATGTGACATCAATAATAGACAGCAGGTGTTTATCTTTTCCAATGGAACATAGATAGGCACCATCTGTAGAGAGTGAGGAACAAATGGAACGTTCAGGTAACTCCCAACTCTTTGTAGATGGGTCAAGTTGTGCTAGCGAGTAGCGCTTCTCAAATGAATCATCTAAAGATTTTGCGTCTTCGATTGCTTGTCCTACGGATTTATTTGAAGTGATAGCCGAAACAATTGCCGCTCGTTTTTTTGTTTCGATTGCTTGTTTTTTTGCTATGGCTTCTTTTGTTTGTCCACGATGCGCTTGTTGTGCGAATCTTGCGACTATAACCAAACCTACAATTAATGTAATAAATACAGTTGTAATGCTCCCCACTAAAACCTTATTTCGTGCCGCAAACTTTTTTGCCTTATAAATAGCCGTGGGGGGGATAGCAGAGATTGGTTTGTTATCGATAAAGCACTGTACGTCATTTG
>CAYZEX010000112.1:0-3250 GCA_964477675.1 uncultured Isosphaeraceae bacterium | reverse complement strand
CATGAATTTGGACTTCCGCAAGATTTACTAAACGTGCTTGACGAAGAACAGATTACCGGTTTTGCAGCAGTTCCAACCCTATGGCCAAACATGTTTAACCCAAAGCTAGTAGACATTGAAAATAAATCAAAATTTAATTCATTAAGGTTCATTACAACGGCCGGAGGAATGCATACCGAGGAAATATTGAAAAAACTCGTTTCGTTTTTTCCAACAACTGAAATTATCATAATGTACGGCTTGACAGAATCGTTTCGATCTACATATTTGCCTCATTCAGAGGTGTTAAAACGAATTGGATCCATTGGCAAACCAGTACCAGAGGTAGAAATACTTGTACTAAACGACAAAGGGTTCAAGTGCAAACCCGGAGAAATGGGCGAATTGATTCACAGGGGCGCTTTTGTTACATATGGCTATTTAAATAATCCTTCATTAAATGACTCTAAATTTATCCGCCTTCACACAGGAGGTCCAGGCTGCTTGCCAGAAATTGGGGTGCGTTCTGGTGACATAGTCTCACTTGACGAAGAGGGTTTCATATATATACACGGTAGGTTGGATATGCAGATTAAATGCAGTGGATATCGAATAAGTCCAGATGAAGTAGAAGAAGTTGCGCAGTCGTTTGATCCAATTTCGCAGGCTGCTGTGTTTGGTAGAAAAGATAAGGCAACTGGTCAATCTGTAAATTTGGCTTACACAACATATGGAAACAGGAACGCAGAACAAGGCGAATTAAAACGATTCCTTATTTCTGATTTACCAAACTACGCAATTCCAAAATATTTCAAACACTACGAATCACTTCCCTCTACTACAAGTGGCAAGATTGATTATCAAATCCTAAAAGACGATTTCAGCAATGAGTTTGGTTGCGATGATTAAAACCACGAACAGAGATCTTAATGAGTTGTGGGCAAACCTACACATCCAAAAGGGAGATCTTCTTATGGTGCACAGTTTTCTTCCCTCTTTGGGTCAGATACATTCTGGACCTGAGGCAATAATTAACACCTTGCTCGACAGAGTCGGGCCAGAAGGAAATATCGTTACTCCAGCATTTACATACAGTCATTTTAATGATGAAATTTTTGATGTATTGACATCTCCTTCAAAAGTTGGAGTACTTGGAGATTTAATGCGAAGTAGAGATGATGCATTTCGAAGTACGGATCCAAATTTTTCAATGGTTTCCATTGGTAAAGATGCTAGCGAGTTGATGTCCAGAGAAACGAGTTTTAGTTTTGGGCTTGGGAGTATCTATCAAAAACTCATGGACAACAATTTTCATGTTCTTCTTCTAGGGACGGATTACAAAGCCCTCTCCTTGTTTATGCACCTAGAAAAAATCGCAGGAGTTAACTATAGATACGACAAAAAATTTAATGGTAAAAGCCGAATAGACGGAAAGGTTGTGGATGATGAAAGCATCCACTTTGTAAGGTCAATTGAAGCGGATGTTCACTCTAATAGGAATAAGATTGGTTCAAATATAGACAGAGAAGCAGAAGTCGTGAAATGCAGTTTTGGTTATGGAGAACACAGATACTTCAGAGCCTCAACTGCTGCGAAGGTTATAGCAAAACATCTCTCGGTTGAACCTGACTGCTTGGTGGATGGAGATGTAACTCGACCAATGCGCCAGATTGAAGAATCAAATTGAGATGCAGCATTCAATGAACGCTATAGATTGGAACCTCGTTACTGCACATTATGCCTAATACTTCAAAACATACAATTCTCTTGGGCGGGTTAGGAGGAGACTCACACTCAGTTGGAGTGACAATTCTTCGACAGGCTTTGCTACAGCATGGGTTTCATGTTCATTTTTTGGGTACGCAAAATAAGATTGAAGATTTTTTTCGTAGTGTGCCCACCAACGCAGTGATGATTTCTTGCATGGATGGTCATGCAAAACAATACTTGGCAAAGTTCCCCAAGTTTATGCAACAATTCAACAGCAACTCGACTCGTTGGTATTTGGGAGGTAACCCTTCTTTAGGTTGCGAATTAGGGTTTGAACGGTCATTTATAGAAATGGGATTTGACAGAGTGTTTATCAAATTCCACGATGTCACTTCTGTACTGGAGTTACTTGACAGAGATTTAGCTGAAGTTGAGCCAATAATTGAAATGAAGGGTGTTGAGTCTGCTTACGACGGACTGCAAAATGAAACCACAATTGAATTGACGGATTGTCAACTTTGTAACGATGACTTTTTCTCTCAGAGACTCGATGTTTTAGAACATTGGAAAACTGGAAATGCAGCGAAAAATTTAGATGAAAATGCAGCGTTTTTGTTAAAACAACAATCATTAGCCCACGCACAGGGCTGCGTGAATCGGGGCGAAAGATCGATGTTGATTCAACCCAGAAGCGGAGTGGCTCTGCTTCATAGTCAAATTGAACTATTTAAATCTTTTAAAGCTTCTGGCTCGCACGTATTATCGTATCAAGTAGATTCGTTCACGCGAAACAACAATTATGCAATGGCCGAAGAAGCCATTTATGAAAGCAGAGTAACAAAACGATCGACTATCAATGGCTTCCCTGTAATCAATCATGGGGTAACCGCCCTGCGTCGTGTTGCAACCGAGGTACAAACACCTCTACAAACAAGACATAGCACCAGAGACCCAAGGCTTCTTGCAGAGATTTCGTATGCTGGAGGTGTAACCGCATTTGAAGGCGGTGCTATTGGCTACAACATTCCTTACTACAAGGAATACCGACTAGACGAAGCAATTCAATCGTGGCAATATGTAGATCGGCTAACTGGCTTGTACTATGAAAAGTACAATATACGACTTGATCGAGAATTTTTTGGAACATTAACAGGTACTTTAATTCCTCCCTGTCTTGCAATTGTAACTGGAATTCTTGAGGCAATACTTGCAGTACAACAGGGCGTTAAATCCGTGAGTTTGGGATACGCTGAGCAGGGGAATAGGGTGCAGGATATTGCAGCAATTCGGGTAATGAAAGAACTCGCAACTGACATTATTCACAATCTTGGACACAATGACGTGCAGGTCAACACAGTATTCCATCAATATATGGCAGCATTTCCTTCGATTCCACACCAAGCAGAAGAACTCATTAGACAATCTGCAGTGACAGCAAAATTGTCGGGGGCTACAAGGCTGCTAACCAAAACGCCTGTCGAAGCGTTTAAAATACCCTCTATGGCAGATAACCTACACGGTTTGGCGTTAGTAATGAGCGGTTTCTGTTTAGCCGAAACAA
>CAYZEX010000111.1:0-3283 GCA_964477675.1 uncultured Isosphaeraceae bacterium | reverse complement strand
AACGCACTGTTGTGTCAACTAGAACAACTCCACCTCGCGGGAAGATTTTTTTATCAGTGGCGATGGATCGTTCTGTGGTGACGGGGACGCCAATTGAACCAGCGGGCCAATTGTTGCCATCGTACTCACGAAAGAACACATAGGATTCATTATTATCGATTAGGTTGTTAATTGTTTTTGGATCTTTGTCGTAGAGTCGACGAATTGCGTGCAGGCTTAATTGATCCGGAGTTAATAACCCTGCTTCAAGTACTGAGTGTCCCAGTCCCGTATATTCACGATCTGTTTTGCCCGCATATCCGATGTACATAAACTCGCCATTGTCTAGACGGAGTCTTGCAGAACCATTTACGTGAATGATGTATGCATCAAGACTGTCTTTTACCCAAACTAACTCTGTACCTTTGAGTTCACCGGAGCCCTCAAGTTCTCTTCGGGTTGGCCACGGTTCAGTTTTGCCCGATGTGGTTTTTCTTCCTAATGGTTTTCCTGTATTAGGATCAGTAACAAGTTCAGCAGGTCTTGTATACAGAGGTGTGTCAAAAGTAGAGTTGCGGGTTCGGGATGCTTGGAAATCTGGTGCATAGTAACCAGTGAACAAAACAGTCCCATTACCGTCACATCCAACAGAGGCATACATATCGAATTGTTTATGAACTGCGTCCAAAAATGCATCGCGTGATGTAGTTTCTTTCAACAGTGTTTGAAGTCTGGTGACAGAGTTCTTTGCTTGCTCGTGCGTTACACCCTCTATTGGAAACCACTGTTTGCTCGATGGAGTGCTAAACCAGTTGATGCTGTTCGCAATCGAATCTTGGAGAAACAAATCTCTCGATTCCCACGCGCTTCCCACATCTGGCCATTCAGTTTTTGGAACTATTTGGATTGCAGACATCCCAGTGGGCAGTGGATTGGTGTATTTTGTAGAACTTGGCGGTTCTTCAGTAATCGTTTGTTTATTAGTACATCCAACAAGGTAAACAAGTAATGTGATTCCTATAATTATTCGAATATTCATACGTTGTATACATCGACAAGTCATGTGATTTATGTCAAAAAGGGGATAGATAAATAGGTTCTTCTTCGATAGAATGGCAGTCTTACCTCAAATAGTCAAGGAAAAGACCTATGACATTAGCAATTATTACTACAAAGACCCTCGCTGTATTTGGCATGCCTGGTTGGGCAGAGATCTCAGTTCTCTTGATAATAGGACTTCTTATATTCGGGAAACGGCTCCCCGAAGTTGGTCGAAACCTCGGGAAGTCTATCGTCGAGTTCAAAAAGGGGATAAAGGGGATCGGCGATGACATTGATGCCGAATCAGAGAAAAAAGCAAGTGAGTTAGAAGAATCAAAGTCAGCCGATCTTCCTCCTGCAAAAGTAACACCTGACCCAGCAGAAGAAGCAGATATCAAAGTAGAAGAAGCGAAACAAAACCCAGATGACTAATTAAGTTGCTGGAGCTTTATCAAGGTGAACATAAAGTCGTTTCCATGGCTCTTCTCCAATGATTCGCCATTTATGTCCCTTGCCTTCAAGATCTTCTGCCAAAAATATATCACCCGCTTTTACGACAAGTATTTCCCCGTTTCCGAAAGTGAACTCAATGGTGCCTGAGAGTGTTACCACATACTGTTTTCGTGGAGCAGGGTGCCAATCGTAAACACCGCCTGGCTCCGTTTCTGCGAGCCGAACGCTGTGGCATTCGATGTTGTCACTTACAGAAGTGCCGTGTCCGTGATCATTCGTTCCAATCGACCACGTTTTTACTTGTGAAACAAGATCTTTATCAGTGCAGAAATGAGGAAAATCAATACTCATCCGTGTTTATTTGTCAGCAAGTGCGTTTGCGATTTGCCATAGTGATGTTGCCATGAAAGTCAAAATCAGGATGTGCAGGACAGCGTATAAGCACTTAAATGGGAATTTTTTCCCTGGACAACAAGCGTTTTCTTCAGACATAGTGAAATCTCCTTTGCCCTTACATCGGCATTTTAACTACCTCCGAGGTAATTAATCATTATTACCTCCGAGGTAATTTATTAGGTGAAAAACAGCTTATGAATAACCCAATAACTTGGGGTATGCGGCGATATGCGTTGTTGATGATGATTGTTGGGCTAATTGCGGGGCTCTTTTTTTGGTCAAGTTTGTGGTGTATCAATCTTATTCAAGAAGCATTCAAAGTAAATGACTTCATGGGTTGGGCAACATTATTTTGTTTGGGGCTTATTGTGGGCGGTTTCTGCTACCTCTGTTTTGTTGAGTTTTCTGGCTACGTCTCCATTCGTAGGGTCGATCGACTAGCAGCAGCGATAGCAGGTGACAACGTGGGACGGGCAAAAAAACTAGCAAAAAAATGGTTGGCTGCTACTGGTTCCGATCACGAACAGTTAGAACACATGGAATCAATAGAAGAAATACGCCAATATATTGCATCACAATTAACAACTATAGATGCGAACGTTGACAAGTTGATTGCAAAAGAGTCCGTTGTGATTGCAGCGTTTGTCGGTATATCACCGTGGGCAATTATTGACGGTGCAATTGTTGCGTGGCGACAGTTACGCATGATGCGTAATATTGCCGCAAGTTATGGGCTCCGACCAAGCGCAATCGGTACAGTTCGTATCCTTCAAAAAGTACTTGTTTCAGTTGTGTTTGCTGACGTTTCTGAACATGCAACTCAATGGGTTGCATCTAAAGTGCCATCTGTGGGTGGTCTTATTCCAAGAGTGGGGCAGTCACTTGCGGTGTTCGTTCTAACTGTACGAGTTGGAATGGCATGTAAGGTAGCTTGCAGACCTGTACCAAAGCCTAAAAGCGATGATAGGTCATTCATTTCAACATTAAGGGGAATGAAGGCGAAAATCGTTCTACTACATAAAAAGTGCGTCTCCTTGGCAGCAGTTAGCGAAAAGAACTGAGCGATAACAACACGTGATGTCTTGAACCGTGTCCAATAAAAAGAACCGCAGCAAAGGAGAAGAGATCTTGCTGCGGTTCATCTACCACCCACACCGGAACCCCCGGAACCCCCAGAACCCTCGGAATCCCCAGAGTCCTCGGATTAATGGAAGCACCAACGGTGCGAATGTCCCAGAAACTCCCAATACTCCCTCGAATTATGGAGCCGGATATCCCGTAGGGCTCGATGAAAGCGGGATTAATCCGCTCCACATCGGTATATGCGTTAAAAAAAGAAAATTTGACAACAAAATCTGTTTTTTTTTCGTACTTTCTTAAATCCCTAGTCGTGTTCAACGTTGATACGATGCGC
>CAYZEX010000110.1:0-3292 GCA_964477675.1 uncultured Isosphaeraceae bacterium | reverse complement strand
TGACGCACTTGCACTTCCTCTTCAAACAATTGCAGATAATGCTGGTGCAAAAGGAGCAGTTGTCGTAGCCAAAGTTGCGGAAATGAAGGGCAGCAACGGTTTTAACGCTCTTACCCTTGAGTATGGCGATTTACTCGACGATGGAGTCCTTACTCCAGCGAAGGTAGACCGGTGTGCACTTCAAAACGCGGCATCTGTTGCATGCATGTTGCTATCCACGGACTGCATAATTACTAGTGTCCCAACTGATGACGAGGATGCTGGTGCAGGAATGGGTGGTATGGATCCAATGGGTGGTATGGGCGGCATGCCAGGCATGGGTGGCGGTATGCCAGGTATGGGCGGCGGCATGCCGGGCATGGGATTCTAATTTTGACACCACAACGTATTTAATAAACAAACTGGAGATAAACAATGGCAGTAAAACCACTAGAAGACAGAATATTAATTAAACCGCTTGAGCGAGAAACTAAAACCTCCTCGGGTATCTTCCTTCCAGAATCCGCAACCGAAAAACCTATGCAGGGTAAGGTTGTTGCAACTGGGCCAGGAAAACTTCTCGACAATGGCGAACGTGTAAAACCAGCAGTTAAAAAAGGCGATGTTGTTGTCTTTGGTAAATACTCTGGAACAGAAATAGAAATTAAAGGCACATCACACCTTATTGTTCGTGAAAGCGAACTACTTGGCATGATTGATGGTTAAGTAAAGAAAGAGAATAAATAAAGATGACCGCAAAACAAATGAAATATGACAATGCTGCTCACGAAGAATTTCGTGAAGGCATCGAACGAATGGCTAAAGCTGTTGGCATCACAATGGGACCTGCGGGTCGAAATGTTGTTGTACAAAAATCTTATGGCGGACCAGTTGTCACAAAAGATGGTGTATCTGTTGCCAAAGAAATAGAACTACCAGAACATTTCCAAAACATGGGTGCAAAGATGGTGCATCAAGTTGCCAAGAAAACAGCCGACATTGCTGGTGACGGTACAACGTCTGCGACAATTCTTGCAAATGCAATCTTTAAAAATGGACTGCGGCACGTTACGGTTGGAGCAAATCCAGTCACTGTGCAGCGAGGAATAAACGCTGCTGCAAAAATAGCCACAGATGCAATTAATGCAATGTCTATGGAATGTAAGGGAAAAAATGATTTGCAAAAAGTAGCGATGGTTTCATCGAATCACGATGAAGTTATTGGCAACATTATTGCTGATGCAATTCACAAAGTCGGCGGAGATGGTGTAGTCGAAGTTGAAGAAGGCAAAACAGCAGAAACTACCCTAGAGTATGTTGAAGGAATGGCATTTGACAAGGGATTCCTTAGTCCATATTTTATGACAGACCCAAAGACCGCCGAGTGTGTTCTTGAAGATTGCAACATATTAATTTACGAAAAGAAGATATCAAATCTTGCTGATTTACTTCCATTGCTCAATAAAGTGGCAACTTCAAGTAAACCACTATTATTAATCGCCGAAGATATCGAAAACGAAGCGCTCGCAGCGCTCGTTATTAACCGACTTCGCGGCACACTGAATATTTGCGCTGTCAAGGCACCGGGTTTCGGTGATAGGCGCAAAGCAATGCTTGGCGATATTGCGGCTCTTACAGGCGGGCTATTTTTCTCAGAAGATTTAGGCAGGAACCTTGAAGATGTTGAACTAAACGAACTTGGCAAAGCCAAACGAATTGTTGTTACAAAAGACGCTACTACTATTGTGCGTGGAGCAGGCAAGAAAGCAGATATTGAGTCGAGAGTTAATCAAATAACATCTCAAATAGAACGTTCAACGAGCGATTACGATAAAGAAAAACTACAAGAACGCTTAGCAAAACTAACTGGTGGCGTTGCGGTTATTCAAGTTGGTGGACTTAGTGAAGTTGAGATGAAAGAGCGAAAAGACCGTGTTGAGGATGCTCTAGCTGCAACACGAGCGGCAGCTCGTGAAGGATACGTTGCGGGCGGTGGAGTGGCGTATATTCGCGCTATTGATGCTCTTGTAAAGGCTCGTAAATCTGCAAAGGGTGACGCAAAGTTTGGTTTTAATATTCTTGCAGATGCCCTTGAAGCCCCAGCGGCATTGATTGCTTCAAACGGTGGTGATGATGGTGATGTCGTTGTTGAGAAAATTAAGGAGGGCACGGGCTCTTTTGGATTTAATGCCTCAACACGTTGCTATGAAGATCTTATTAAGGCAGGAATCATTGATCCAGCGCTAGTTGTTTGTACTGCTATTCAAAACGCAGCTTCCGTTGCAGGGTTGTTATTAACAACAAATGTGGTAATTACAGATTTGAACGATGACGAAGAGCCAATTGAGAACGCTGTTTTCTAATTGAACACTATTCTTTTATGACAACTACTCGTTGCTACTATGAAGTGCTTGGTGTTACCCGATCTGCTGACGGTACGGAAATTAAACGTGCCTATCGTCGGTTAGCGATGAAATACCATCCAGACAGGAACCCTGGCGACGAAGAAGCTGAACGCAATTTTAAAGAATGTGCAGAGGCGTACGAAGTTCTTTCAGACTCACAGAAGAAAACGATTTATGACCAATATGGTCATGAAGGTTTGCGTGGCAGGGGTCACGCAACTCACGATTACAATACTATGAATGTCGAAGATATCTTTTCGATGTTTAACGACATTCTTGGTGGAAGTCGAGGTTTTGGCGGAGGGCGAGCGCGACATCATCGAGGATTTGATCTTGAGACTGATGTCGAAATATCTCTTGAAGAAGTACTAACCGGTACTGAACGTGACGTCAATTTTGATCGATTAACCGTATGCGATTCTTGTAGCGGCACAGGAGGAAAACCCGGTACGACCCCTAAAACATGTCAAACATGCCATGGACAAGGAAAGGTAGCACAACAAGGTCTGGGCGGCATGTTCCGAATGGTCTCAGCTTGCCCTGCATGCAATGGTCGTGGTTCGGTTATCGTCGAAAAATGTGACGACTGTAAGGGTCGCGGTAGAACGGCGATGCACCGCCAACTTACGGTAAAAATACCTGCAGGAATCCACAACGGTCAAGCTGTTAGAGTTGCTGGTGAAGGCGAACCGCCAGCACCAGAAGTGTCCCAAGATGGGGCGGGTACTCCTGGTGACTTGCATGTTGTAGTTCGTGTTGCAAATGATTCACGTTTTGAAAGAGATGGCGATCATATTATTCAAGTTGTGCCCGTTGCCTTTACACAACTAGCTCTTGGTGCAACCCTAGAAGTTGAATCTGTAGACAATTCACACAAACTGGATATTCCATCCGGTACTCAAACAAAC
>CAYZEX010000109.1:0-3292 GCA_964477675.1 uncultured Isosphaeraceae bacterium | reverse complement strand
ACCAAGAAACCAATGCATCAAAGCCACCAACGACTGATGCAACAGAATCTGATTCTGATGAGTCAGGTGCTGGAGATGCAATCCCCGCGCCCGCCTAACTGTTTTCTAGATTGCAACAAATCACGAAGCACAAAGTACATGCCAGCTATAAAGGCACCAACTACTGAAAGCACTATAGGTATGTCCAGTGTTAACCATGGCTCTTCGTAAACGTCTTACGGTATTCTGCAGAGATTCGTTCTCAATTACAGCTGCATCGAGGTAGACTTCCTGTTGGTTGTGCTCGGAATCCACTAGTAGTTACCAGACAGCAATGACTGCTAGAAGGTCAGTCACATCCACTTGTCCGTCGCCATTGATATCCTCAGGACAACCATCGCAAGGTCCCCAAGAACCAACAACTGCAAGGAGGTCGCTCACATCAATAACTCCGTCTCCGTTGACATCTTCGGGTAGCGATGTCACTTCATTTTCTGCTCCGGGGGTTGGAGAATTAAATGATTGCCAATCATCACCACCATCAGGCAAACGACCATAAGAAACATCCGTTTCTTGTGCGCCGAAGACGATGGAATCAATAATGGTTGAGCCATCTGAGGCAAAGAGTCCAATCTCCTCACCGCTAGCGCCAAGTTTAAACGTGGTATGGGTTGGTCCCTGTTCCGCATCATTATCTGCCCATACGAGTAAATAACCATAAGCATCGATAATGACACCTTCTTGGAAGACCCACATTCCTGGCTCGCCAAGGTCATCCGTCATAAACAAACCAGCCATATCAACAGCAAACTCACTTGGGTTATATATTTCAATCCAGTCCTCAAATGCACCTGGATCATCTGGATCTTCAATCGTTGTTTCATTATCTGCCATAAACTCATTAATAAATAAGATTGGCACTTCAGGGGCATCTGCTTGGTTTGCACCTTCTGGCGTTGGTGTAGACATGAATGTCCAACTCTCACCACCGTCAGGAATTCTGCCATAAGAAACATCCGTTGATTGAGCCGTGTATGTCAACGAATCAATCATTGTCACCCCATCCGCTGCAATCAAACCAATATCCTCCCCACCACTGCCTAACTTAAAATCGGCATGTGTAGAACCCTGCTCAGCATCTTTATCTGCCCAAATCAAAAGGTAACCACCTGCGTCAATAGAAACGCCGTCAGGAATTTGCCAAATAGTTAAATCGGTTAAATCATCTGTCATATACATACCAGACAAATCGATGGCTTCCTCACTGTTATTAAAGAGTTCAATCCAATCGTCAAACTCCCCCGCTTCGTCGGCAATAGTCGACTGATTGTCAGCCATAAATTCGTTGATAAATAAGATTCCGTCATAATCTGGCAAGGCAATTTCGTTCTCATAATTAGGGGTTGCACTTTGAATTGCCCACTCACCTGAGAGTTCACCTTGTCGACCATACGACTCATCTGCTTGCAACGGTGGGTACGTAATACTATCTATCACAGTTGAACCATCAGACAAGATCAATTCCCCACCTTTTGGATTCAGAGTAAACGGAGCGTGTTCACTGCCCTGTTTTGTTTGCCCATCAATCCACAATGTTGGGAACTCTCCGTCTTGAATCCAACGGGATGGCAGATGCCACTTTGTTAAATTGCCCGCATCATCGCTCAAGTAATACGCCTGCATTGGAAGGCGCCCAGGACCTAAATTGTAAATCTCAACCCATGGATCGTATTCACTAAATTCATCATACATCGTTGATGTGTTGACCGACATCAATTCATTTATTTGCATATCTGTTTCTTCTGCAAGAGAATCGAGTTGCGAGCGCAAAAAGTTATGTCGGTTAGAAGCAAAACTTTGAATCCCGTACGCTGCGTTTTGACCAGAACCGTAATTGTTATACAAATTAATTTCAAACGCGTTGTTGCTGTAATGTTTTTGAGTATCTGCATAGACATCATCGCGAATTAAATCGGCAAGTTGCGTAATCCTCGGCTCCATTTCATTTCCGTGGAAACCATTTCTTAGCATCTCTGACATTATTCGCAAATAACGCCTTTGATATTGTTCGACTGCCAACAGTCGTTGCATCATTGGTCGAGGGTCATTTGGTGACCACATAGCATCAAGTTCTTCTAAGTTGATTTGTGGTGGAATCTGAAACCGAAATCTTCCAAACGTTTCGTTTAAATCCCAGTGGATGTGCGTAAACTTGCCTGTGTCATCTCGGTCGTAAACATAATAGTTGTGTGCAGAACCAGTATACGAGTCCAAATGAGAAAACAATATGTTTAACGCCATCGTATGCAAAGCTCCATCAACATCAAACAACGGCTCAAGCGCATCTGGCAATTCTTCAAGAGTTGAATTATTCAACGCGTCAATAAAAGCAATGAGTTGTGAATAATCGTTCACTGTTTCATTTGTTTTAAGTTGATACCGTTCATAATATGGTTCTGGTTCTGATCCTAGCCACTCAAGTGTTGAGCCAAAATCACCCTGCGGTCCTGATGCGTCATCACTTGCTTGCCCCTTAAACAAATTCCCATCTTCTCCAGCGCCAAATCGAGATTGCACAAATGTTTTGTCAACTTCTTCAACTGCTATGTACAAACCCCAATAGACGTCGTTCACGTACACTCGTGTATGAACTGCTCGTATTTCTGGAACCCATTGCGAAGCAAACTCCAAGAACATTTTTTCTCGCATAAATGAGGGGTCTTTAAATCCGTTGTTTAACGCAAGCCCCGACAACCCAAGAAATTGTGCGTCTGGGTTGTCCTCATCGTATTCATCAAAATCAATTTTAAAAGATTTCTTTTGTGTTGGAATACCAAAAGAAGAGTTCCCTTTAAAACGAATGCCGATAGTTGCAAGTTCTTGGTCGTTCCATGTAAATGACGCAGGAAACATCGGGTCATCTGGATCATTTGCGTGGGACGTAAAAAGTGTGTTGTACCAATCAAGATCATCAATGGTGATTCGCACTTCCTGTACTGCCGAATCGTCAAAAAACAAGTCGGAGTCATCTGCAACTGCAACACCAACAATCAACAGTGAGAACAGTACACTTTTAATCATATCCATTTCCTTTTTTCAGTCCAAACCAAGTTTACTTCTTACAATATCCACCGAAACTCCAAAAATACCAACGGTTTTTTTGGGATTTTTATTGCCAAAGAGTATCGAAACAGCGTTTTTCTTCAAACCAAGCAGATCGGCGATCATAGCAATTACCGCCTTATTGGCTTTTCCGCTCTCTGGAGGTGATTTTACTCGAACTTTAATTCGACCGCCTACTATGCCAACAATT
>CAYZEX010000108.1:0-3331 GCA_964477675.1 uncultured Isosphaeraceae bacterium | reverse complement strand
GGTGATTATATTAAGGGGTTGCGATGATGGGACAAAAGTTGCTTATCCTGATGAAAAAAAGCTTATGCGTTATCTTGTTTCTGAGTACCAAAAAATAGAGGGTGTTTCCGATCGTTTTAATGGTAGGAAGTTGTATGAGCAATTATGGAAAACTGGATTTCGTGATATTGAAATGATTTTTGAAACGGTAAATACAGTGGATAAAAATTTAGATGATCGCCATGACATTTTTGAGGAATCCTTCTCCTTTAGGAAAACTGGCATCCAAAGATGGATGGAGCAGAATCCTGACAACCCAGAAGTGCAAAAAAAAGGGAACGCACTTTTTGGTATTTTAACTGAGTTGGAAGGGATGTTTGAATTAGAGGATTTCTTTTATATGGAACAAGATATAGTTGCAATTGCAAGTATGAAAGAGTGGGATTGACAATAAAACTATTAAAGCAGCAAAACTGCCATAAATACTAGGATCACCTCTTACAAACCAGAATATGTTAGAATTATTCAATCTGAAGGGAGTTTCCAAATGGGCACAAGAAAACAGTTGCATCAAGACCCACCTGCGGTTGCATCAAACGTACAGGGGTTTTACGGAAGGGAAGAGGAGTTGGCTAGGTTGCGAGGTCTGTTTGAAGATGTTGCAAAGGTTGACCATAAAACCGGGAAGTCACTGCACGGGCCTAAGCTTGCTGTAGTTGTTGCAGAAACAGGAATTGGCAAGAGCAGATTGGTCCAGGCACTTTACCAACAGTTAACCGTTGACGAAAAGTGGGACCCTGAAGAATTTAACTATTGGCCGGATGCGTTTCAATCTACTTGTGAACAAAAACAGCTTTTTGTTAATCCTGAATTTGATAAACATAAACCACAAGGGCCACCGGCGTTTCTCTGGTTGGGCATGCGGTGGCATAATCCTAACGATAGAAACTTTGACCAACGAGAGTGCCAGCTGCCTGAAGCACATGATTCTATTCAAGCACATATTAAACGTGCTAAATCAAATAGAACTTTTTGGCAAGCAACCATTGACAATGCAAGGGATGATGTTTCCAATTCTTCTGCGTCTGAAATTTGTGTTAAAGCAATTGAGTATTTAGATGTTCTTCCTTTCTTTGATTTAGTAAAAGATGTTTCGAGTTTGGTGACTAAAACTCGCCAACAAACAAAGTCGATAAGGGAAATCGATAGCGAACTTCGCGCCCCAAAGGAATCTGCAGCGAAGAAACTTAAGAGCGATCTGGCAAAACTAATGAGTGGCAAGGCTCCGAGGCCAGTTATTTTATGGCTTGATGACGCCCAATGGATTGACAAGTTGAGTTTAGAGTTTTTGAATGAAATATTTATTGAAGCAACGGCTAGAAGTTGGCCTTTGTTCGTTGTAGCAACACACTGGGAAAAAGAATGGAATGAGGGATTAAGAGAAGATGCATTAACTTTGAAATCACTTGGTCAATTTGATAAGAGAGAGTACGCAATTACTTTGCATCTTAAATTGGCAAATGATGCAGCATTGCGTGACTGTATCGGTCATAAATTGTCTGGCTTAACTGAAGACCAGCAAGATTTACTTATTAAGAAATCTGGTGGGAACTTTCTCACATTGACTGAGAACTTAGGCGAATTAGTAAGTGCTAAGAGAAACTTCGTTAATAGAGATCAATCGAATGCCCTCACTCCGAGTGCTGTAGAAATGATTCAAAAATGGGAATCTGAGCGAACTATGCGGATTAAGCAGAGATTCAGAGATTTAGATGAGGATATTAGGGATATTTTAGGTTGGTCTAGTCATGTTGGGCAAAGTTTTATATCAGAAGTAACTGAATCATTCGCCAAAACAAGACAGGTTTCAAACCCAGAAGAACTTATTTCTAAGTGTGTTGATCCAAATGCAGTTCTAGATAAAGCCAGTCAAGTGTGCCACGAATTTAAAGATCAGGGTTATTACACTGCGGCTAAAAATTACTTTTCTCTAGTAGAAGAACAAGATAGTGCAGAGTTACTGCAAATTTTAAAAACACATCTTGCAGAATGGATAAATAATAGCTTTGATGCTGAAGGTGATTTACTCACAGGTCCCGACGACAAAGTGAGCGACGATGAGAATGAAGTTGAATATGCTCCCAAAAGGTCTGTGAAATATCTTAAGCCTGCAGAGAGGACAGACTTTTTGAAATTGGCAGTTCATTGGTTAGAACTACCTGTTGAAAATGCAGATTGGAATGACCCATTGCATATCGCTGCTCTCAGGGCGTATTCGTGGTCGGTGGGTAGATTTTATACAGATGGTGTGTTCGATAAATGTAGAGAAGTAGGAATTTCTCTGCAAAATATTCAATGGAGCGACATTCCGTTTACAGCAATTTCCGCTGATTACAGATATTGGAAAGCAGAACAATTCGATTACATAGGATTAAGGAAAATCGCAATTTCTATCATGCAGTCAGTGCTTGCCTACAGAGAAGGGCTGCCTGCTGCTTTTTTAACATCTGAAAATAAAAGTGAAGCAATTTATGATTATTCTTTATTGGCCAAACTCTACAAGACAGAGGGTTTAATCGAGCTTGCACGAAAGCACTACACCGAATCACTTTCTCTATCTAGACAAGTAGCAGAATCGGATCCAAATCCAGATAATCAATGTAGCGTTTCGGCTGCACTGGATACTTTAGGAAAGTTTGAGCACGGGCAAGGACAAATAGACGCAGCACGCACCTACTACAATGAAGCACTGGCTATAGATGCAGATCTCGCAGAATCCGTAGGCCGTCCTGAGGATAAACGAAGTTATGCAATTGCTTTAGAACGTTTGGCCGAGTTTGAACATAGTGCAAATAAGAATGAACGCGCGAAGCGATACTACGACGAATCGCTTGTGCAGTACAAGGCAGTCATGGAGGAGTACAAATCGAACGATTCTATTCGAGGGTATGCGTATGCGTTGAAAACACATGCCGCATTTTTACTCGCAACAGGCGATGTCGATAGAGCTCGAAATTCGTACACCAAATCACTTGCTTGGTATAAGCAAGTAGCAGAATCGGATCCAAAACCAGCTAATCAATGTAGCGTTTCGGCTGCACTGGATACTTTAGGAAAGTTTGAGCACGGGCAAGGACAAATAGACGCAGCACGCACCTACTACAATGAAGCACTGGCTATAGATGCAGATCTCGCAGAATCCGTAGGCCGTCCTGAGGATAAACGAAGTTATGCAATTGCTTTAGAACGTTTGGCCGAGTTTGAACATAGTGCAAATAAGAATGAACGCGCGAAGCGATACTACGACGAATCGCTTGTGCAGTACAAGGCAGTCATGGAGGAGTACAAATCG
>CAYZEX010000107.1:0-3433 GCA_964477675.1 uncultured Isosphaeraceae bacterium | reverse complement strand
CGCAAGCAATTGACTGGCAAATTCCTACAACATTTTTACCGAGCGGCTCACTTGAGTAGTCCTCGTAAAACGAAACTACATCGGCCACCTGTGCTGGGGTAATACTAAGTACCTTTGCAATTTCAACCATTGCTTCCCAAGGAATGTAGCCATAAGTGTGTTGCACCTCGTGCAATGTTGTCATTAAAGCACCTTGCCCATTTGGATACCTAGGCATAATATCCTTGGTTATTTTGTCCATTAACGAAGGTGTTAAATATGGTTCGTCTCGTTTTTCGAGTTTAGTGTTCGCAGATTGTTTAGCAGTCCAAGTCATGTGTTTCTTTACCGATCGAGTTCTGCAGCAATGATATTTAATGAACCCAAAATAGCAACAAGGTCGGCCAGTTGGTGCCCTTCAAACATCTTTGCAAATGTTTGAAAATTAATAAATGAACATGGTCTAGGAGCAACACGATACGAGTTTGGTCCACCATCAGATACTATAAAGAAGCCATACTCTCCGTTTGGTCCCTCAATTGCACTGTAACATTCGCCTACAGGAGAAGTAAACCCACGATTAGGCATAATCAATTCAAACTGTTGAATTGTGCCTTGAATAGAATGGTACACCTCCTCTTTTGGAGGCATCTTAACTCCAGCACTCGGAAGTACATTGAGTGGACCTTTTGGAATGTCGTCGATTAGTTGGCGAATGATGTGGCACGACTGCTTAATTTCCTCAAGTCGTACGTGATACCTCGCAAGGCAATCACCGGTTGTTGCAATTGGAACATTGAACTCCACCGGAGTCGCTCCCTGACCATCCCAGTTATCTTCAAAGCAGAGAAATGGTTCGTCCTTGCGTAGGTCGCGAGTCACTCCAGAAGCTCGGGCAAGGGGTCCAGTGAGTGACCATGCAATAGCATCTTCCTTAGAAATAGTGCCGATACCTTCAACACGATCTATAAAGATACGGTTGGTATTAAGAAGAGTTTCAATATCACCAATTGCTTTTGGCATACGCACATCAATAAAACTGTGAACCATTTTTTGGAAGGTTTTCTCGCAGGGCAAATCATTTTTTAATCCACCAACTCGAGTGTAGTCTGGATGAAACCGTTGACCGGAAACATAGTCCATAATGTCATACACATGTTCGCGTTCATTAAAACCATACAAGAACCCTGTAAACGCTCCAAGATCAAGGGCAGCAGCGCCAACGCAAAGTAAATGGTTTTGTATTCGACCAAGCTCACAAAGAATTGTTCGCAACACTTTGCATCGGGAGGTCAAATCAATATCGAGTAATTTTTCAACGGCGTGGTGCCAAGCAATATCGTTTACAATTGGACTGACATAATCCATACGGCTTGCAGTACAAACAAACTGATTGAAGTTTTGATGTTCACCTAGTTTTTCAAAACCGCTATGTAGGTAACCGATGTGTGGAGTGGCGTTTACTACTCTCTCGCCGTCAAGTTCCAACACAAGGCGAAGTGTCGTGTGCGTTGCTGGATGCTGGGGGCCAAAGTTCAAAATCCACCGGTCATCACACTCTACTCGACCCTGTAATTCATCAAGAGTCTCAATATCAAGATCATACGCTTCTGTAATTGGCGATAGTGTGTAGGGCATTTTGACCCCGCATTATAGTGCAACCTCCATACACCCGGTGCAGTACAGGGTGATGTACCGGGTCAAGTACCCGATCAAACTCGGAAGATTGCGCCCATTTTCTTGCCCATGAGGACACTTGCACCAATGAGTGTCACGGCCAAGAGTGCCATGCCCCAGACACCCATTGCACTAGCGATATAGGGGCCGTCGCCAAGTCGTTCAAAGAGTGTATAAATTGCTTTCGTAATGGGATAGTGGGATTCTCTTTGTGCCAATATAAGGGAATCAGACACTTCCAACATCGCAAAACTAAAGGCAAGAAGCCCGCCTGCAATGAGGTTGGCCATGATAAGTGGAATGATAATAGTTCGAACCGCACGAACTCGTCCAGCGCCCATATTCATAGCAGCTTCTTCGAGTTCACCACTTGTTTGCTCAAGACCGGCAACAGTGGAGCGAACTACGTATGGAAGGCGCCGAACGCCATAAGCAATAACAAGAAGCAGAATCGGGTTTGGGTTCGCACCAAGAACATCAATCCAGCCTTCAAGTGGATCGCCCTCGCCAAAAGGCCAGCGCAATGTCATTGCAACATATCCAAATGCCATGACAAGTCCAGGAACCGCTAGCGGTAACATCGAAAATGCATCCAGCAAGGAGCGACCCTTGATTTTTGTTCGAACAATAATATATCCAATCAAAATTCCGATAAATAAATCCAACAATACAGCAAGTGTTGAGTACAACAAACTATTACTGATTGAACCCACAGCAAGTTGGTGGGTAAGCGCCCCCTCATAATGTTCAAACGTTAAGCTTGTCGGCAAAATTGATTTATACCAAGAACCCTCAACGGCCAACGACGTAAACAGAACGGAGATGTGTGGAAGCACTGCGAGTCCAATAACGGTTGTGAAAGCAGCCATTGCCAACCACCCCTTGAAAAATGAGAGTTTTTCTGGGGAAGATTGCACCGATGCTTTGGAATACATTGCATAAGCCTTTCCTCCAAAAACCATTTTGCCCAGTAAATAAAACATAACCGCAGCAAACAGCATGACGGCTGTTAGGGCGTACGGTTGCTGAGAAGTATTCATCTCTTTTATGCCATTAAAAATTTGTACTGGTGTCACTGTTTGGTAATCAAACATTAGTGGTGTACCGAGTTCAGTAAAAGACCAGATAAAGACAATGGTTGCGCCAGCAAAAAGACCTGGACGAATTAATGGAAGCACAATTTGTCTAAATCGTTGCCAAGATGATGCCCCCATATTCTCTGCTGCCTCCTCAAGCGCTGGGTCTAGGTTGGCGAGAGCTGCTGTCGCATTGAGATATAAAATCGGGTACAGGTGCAATGCTTCGATAAAAACAATTGCCCAAAATCCCCCATTGCCAATAAAATCATAACCCTCAGATAAAAAACCAATGTCCACAAGTAGTGTATTAATTGCACCATATCTTCCAAGAAGATGGTGGAGACCAATTGCACCGACGAATGGGGGAAGGATAAGCGGCACAAGCACCAGCGCAGAAAAAACACCCTTCAGTGGAAATGTGTATCGAGCTGCCAGGGTTGCCAACGGAAGAGCAATAATCAGACAGACAATGGTGGTTCCAACAGCGATTCCTATTGCGTTAAGAAAACCATCAAGCAAAACCGGATCACGAAAAACGGTCAAAATGTGGTGTAGTGTAAAACCGCCATCGCGACTCTCAAAACCACCTTGTACCGTCAGCCAAATTGGATACAAAAGGAATGCGGCGAAAAACGCAAACAATCCAATCATTATGATTTTGGGGGTTAAGGTCCTCCTTCTCATCCCCGCAGTGTACC
>CAYZEX010000106.1:0-3479 GCA_964477675.1 uncultured Isosphaeraceae bacterium | reverse complement strand
ATCAAGACGGTACAACCGATATTACAGACTTGCTTCTTCTTTTTGATACTTGGGGCGAATGTTGGCCGGTGCAAGCACCATTTAATACGCCTGCGTTTCGATCTATGCCGTCGGGGCGTATTCCTTTGAGTCGTGATTCACGGGGCCGCAACGAATCACGTTAGCCCGTAGTTGTTGACCAATAATTTCTTCGCCGCGTTTTCCATTTTCAATCATTGCATCGATATCGATCCCAGTTGAAACACCCATTTCTTCAAGTAAACAAATTAAATCTTCGCTACATGTATTACCTGTAAAACCAAACTGATATTTATTTGCACCTGTTGCTGGTTAACCACCAATTGCGCCAAGGGAAGTATCAACATAGTTCAAACCAAGTTCAAGCACTGCTATCGAGTTGACAATTCCGTTTCCACTGGTGTCATGAAAATGAGCGATAAACTCGGTCACCGGAAACTCGTCAAGAAAAATGCCGATTCGCTCTCTCACTGAGTTCGGGTTCACTGCGCCAGTGGTCTCTCCAAGCATAATTGTTTGGGCGCCCTCTTCAACGTAAAAACGTGTCACACTAAGCACATCTTCCATTGGAACATCACCTTGAATTGCGCACCCATAAATCGAAACACAAGAAACTCTTCGGGTTTAATCTACCAAAGGACGAATATCTATTGACCATTCTTTTGGGTTAGGCGTTTCGATATTAAGTAGCCCTGCATCTTCTTCACTGAGCGTGTTTAATTTCACATTTGTAAGTCGACTTTCACGTTTGGAGTTATCGGATTCAACCGTGCAAATACCAACAGGCAACCATGTTTCGGGGTTATAAAACAAATCAATTGACACAAGGTCGCTCTTGTGTATGGGGATAAGTTGCAATCCAATGACATTGTTTTCAAGTTTTGAAAGTGAGCCCTCGGTTGGTTTTGATACTTTTGTAACTTTAAACTTTGCTAATACAGATTTTTTTGTCTGTCCAATTGGAAGTGGTATCCGTCCACCATCTAACTCAAATGGGTCAATATCTTTTTCGCCAGGAGCAACCAATTCTCGTTTTATAAACTGCTTGTTGTCATGATCAATCTCTGCCATCCACCGACCCGAAAGGATGTAGTGTCGTTTTATTTTCTCCCTGCGGCGTCGCTTAATTCGTGTGTCAAATAAAATCGCAGCCTCTTTTTTATCTTGGCTATTTTTTCGGAAAATAATTCGACCCAGTCGAATAGTACTAGGCAACTCTGGATCTTTAGTCACAGATGAAATGGTTGCTGTTAACGAATTAACCTCCACAGCTTCTATTTTGTCAAGAATGTCATCAACAGAGAGTTCTTGTGCAGGAATACAGGACGAAATTGCCGCGAACAGCAATCCGAAGCAAAGGTGAGTTAACATGGTGCGCTCTCGATTAATAATGTTTCAAGCATCTTCCTAGCATCTTGAAGATGTTCATCTTCTTTCGTTAGGACTAGTATTCGTTCGACCTTGTCAACAAATCCCGCGCGACGTTCTGGTGGAGAGTCTGAAAAGTTGTCATACACGTCTGCTAATTTAATGAGCCTTCCTTGCCATGGCCCTTCTGCAAGTTGTTTGTCGTAAGAGATTTCACGAATCGATTCTTCTAATCGTTTATCTTTACTCATCACGGCAACGTAATCTGCAACGGCTTGGCCAAAGATTTCGTAAAGTTCATCGTAATCAACTTCGCAATCTTCAATGGTATCATGCAGTAAAGATGCGGCAAGTATTTCTTGGTCATCAAAACCAAATAGGACATGAACTGTCATAGCAACCCTACAGCAGTGAGAAATATATGGCCTCCCATCTTGGCGTAATTGATTCTTGTGGGAAGCAGCGGCAAATGCGGCTGCCTCTTGCCAAAGTAAATGTTTCATCAATGTAATCCTCTTTGAACTAACGCAACAACATGCACTTCGATTGCTCCACCGCGGGCTGTTCCTTCGTGTGTTTTTCCTTTTATACTAATTGGGGCTCCAATTAGGGCATTTAGAGAATCGCATATTTGTTTTTTGAATGAACTTATCTTTGGTTCATCGCATATAACTGTAATGTCAATATTCCCGATGGCCCAACCACCTGCGTTAGCTCGGGTGATAGCTTCCACCAAAAATGTTCTCGATTGTTTGTCTCTATTACTCTCATCAGTGTTGGGGAAAAGAGTTCCTAAGTCTGGCTGGTTTGTTGCTGATAAAATAGAATCGGTGACAGCATGCATAACTGCATCCCCGTCGCTATGGGCAATTGGGCCAACTGGGCATTCAATTTGCACCCCACCAACAACCATACTCTTTCCGCCTTCTTTTGGGGTACCAAGTATATGCAGGTCATAACCATGTCCAACTCGTATATCCATAGAACTCTATTGTACTCCCCTAAACCGATTTGCCGATGTACTATGAACACTATGCTTACTATTCGAACATTAATTATTGCGGCGGTAATGCTATTTCTAACTGGATGCCAAATGTACAAACCGGGTGGAAACGCCTTTTTTAATGGCCCAGACAGTGCTGCCACATGGCTATCAACAGAGGAATTCCCTAAAACGGTAACCCTTATTGATACTAGAAGTGGTGAACGTCTTTTTGTAATGGAAATACCAGTAGGCAAAAAACTCGTCATCGATTTTATTGAGGGTTCCGGAGATAATCCAGCAATAACGCCAGACCTCATGATGTGGGAGGTTTTCGCAAGTGATGTGGGTTATGGTCCTCTTTCGAACTCCATGACTGTTCCAAATGGTTGGTCTCGCCGGCTTGATATGACAATACGCGATTCAAGTGAATATGCGAGTAAAACAGAAGATCGTGCTCTTCGGGTCGACGAAGTCAATGACCAACCAGATTGGTGGACTCCTGAGGGTGGAATTATCAATATTCCTCATGAAATAAACAGTTACGATCAATAATCGAATCTTGGCTTACCTCTACCACCACTGTGATTACCACAAGGTACATGGTGTTTGTACAATAAGTACATGACCACGGCAGAAAAACACGATGCGGATTCTGTTTCGCTTTCGGGATACGTTATCAATCCACTTTATAACCCAAAAAGCGGCGATATTGATCCAGATATTGGACTTCCAGGACAATTTCCATACACAAGGGGCGTGCACGAAACCATGTACCGCTCGCGCTTGTGGACTATGCGACAATTTGCTGGTTTTGGTTCTGCTGATGATACCAACGCGCGATTCAAATATTTATTAGAAAACGCTAAGGGTACCAAAACGAATACTGGGCTCTCGACAGCCTTTGACCTTCCTACATTGATGGGGAGAGACAGCAATGATCCTCTTTCGGTTGGTGAAGTGGGTCGATGTGGTGTTGCCATCGACACTATCGATGATATGCACCGTTTGTATGCAGACATTCCCATCGGAGAGGTCACTGTTAGCCAAACAATTAACGGCCCAGCTTGTGTCATTTGGGCGATGTACCTCGCGATGGCAAAAGAGCGAG
>CAYZEX010000105.1:0-3510 GCA_964477675.1 uncultured Isosphaeraceae bacterium | reverse complement strand
GAATGGTGACGACATCCTAGGCGGACTCAATCTACTCAAATTGATTTACGATAAACCTTGGGCTACACAAATAAAAACTATTGATCTCGCAATGTGGGCAACAGAAGGTTCCTTAACGATGATTACGAACACACCAAGCAGATTAATCTGGGGATCTGCACCAAACGAAGAGCGTAAACTTGAAGCCCTTTCAGGAGATAAAATCTCCAGACTCAATTGGCTTCACAAAAATTATGGTAGCGTTGACAAGGGTATTTCAGCTGTTTTTAATCTAACTGATGTGGCAGAAATCACAATTCAGTAACAGGCGACCAAAATAAGGATACCCTGACAACATGGATACATCTTCATGGGCATTAGTTCTGTTTTTCGGGGAAATAGCATTGAAGGTTGTAATGATTGCCATTGTCATTCTTCAAAGAAAAAAAACATCTTCTGCAAAACTAGCATGGATTTTATTAATAATTTTCATCCCATTTATTGGAACCCTGTTATATCTTCTTTTAGGAACAAGACGACTTGGTTCGATTCGCAGAAGAAAACATAAAAAAATTACTATTCAGATTCCGCAATGCGTTGCAGCCCACAACCCTAATCACTGTATTGAATGCGCAAAAATAGAACAAGAATATCAATCCATTTCTTCTGTTGCAGAAACTGTCGGCGCATCCTTTGTTTTAGATGGAAATGATGCAATTTTATTTGGTGATTCTGACAAACTAATTCATGCACTCGCTGATGAAATTGACCAGGCAAATGATCACTGCCACATTCTTTCATACATCATGCTTGAAGATGATGCGGGTAAACTTATTTCTACAGCATTAATCAACGCTACTAAGCGAGGTGTTGTCTGTCGGTTACTTCTTGATGACATTGGATCAAAAGAGTTCCTCAAATCACCCACATGCCAACAACTTAAAGAGAACGGTGTCAATGTTGTTGCTGCACTCCCTGCAAATATGTTCCGTGCAGCTTTAGTTCGATTGGATTTACGAAATCATCGCAAAATTGCTGTGATTGATAACTCCATTGGATTCATGGGATCAAATAATATTGCTGAACCCTCATTCGCACCAAAACCGAAATTTGCACCATGGGTAGACGCTTCAATTCGGCTAACTGGTCCAATCGTCCGTGAATTACAAGCGATTTTTATCCAAGATTGGTACATGGATTGTGATGAAGACCTTGCTGAAATTCTCAATGAACCGCTTGCCATTTCTAAGGGTGGTTTTCCTGCCCAACTCATGGCAACAGGCCCCAACAGCAACAACCACGCGCTAAGCCAACTGCTTCAAACAGCTTTTTTCGCAGCACAAGAAGAACTCGTTATCACAACACCCTACTTCTGCCTAGATGACTCAACAGAGTCTGCACTGCTCATTTGCGCAAAGCGTGGTATTTCAACACATTTAGTACTTCCTGCAAAAAACGACTCCATGTTGGTAGCAGCAGCAAGCAGAAGCAGTTTTGCGAAACTCTTAAATGCTGGAGTTCATATCCATGAATTTCAAGGTGGCTTGCTGCATGCTAAGACTATGACGATTGACCGAACTTTAGCCTTGATTGGATCTGCGAATCTTGACCGCAGAAGTTTAGAACTGAATTTTGAAGTGAATATGCTGGTCTATGACACAGATTTCGCGAGCCAATTACGGTTTTTACAGAGTTCATACATGGAGCAATCAATGCCTGTTCTCGAAAAAACTGTTGCTGATTGGTCTATTACAAGACGCCTTTGTCAGAACGCTATTGGCCTTATTGCCCCTATTTTGTGAATTTAGGCAATTTAAGGCGTTTAATTGGGTATCTATCATGAACCTAAACCCTCTCACTGACGAACTAGAGGTTAGATTGAGCCCAAAAAAGGCCGATGTACAGGACGCAGATGCTTACAATCCCCCGTTACATTTTTGTTGGTTTTACCATGCTTTTTGGAGTAGTGGCAGCCAATGCAGATTACGTCACCGTCAATGCCTCAGAAGGTAGTTTTAACATGGAGGCAGGCGAATTTGATGGGATCTTATCGAGTTCTAATCACCAATTTGCAATGAGTGACTTGGATATTCTTGCTGCAACACTCAATGAAGATGGAATCGAAACTATGGGGCGCCTCTCCTTTATCTTGGCAAGCACCGATGCAGGACTATCCTTTGTAGGGTTATTTGATGGTGTACCAATCAATGATCCAAGCGGTTCAGTCGTTGACCATTTTCTTGGCGTTTCATCCACCACAACAAACAATACCGATTGGTTCGCGTCAGGTGATACAGGAAGCCAAACGGATTGGTATGACATGGGCAACGGAACACAGTTAGTCAACGCTTACTTGGGTTGGGACCATGGTCAAACATCTGCGGCATTTGCTTGGGGCGATGTGGAAGCAGCACCATCTGGGACAGTGAATTTATACGATATCGATTTAACTGAATTCGGAAGCGATTCCATCCAGTTTCTTACGTACCAAGATGAACAATGGGATATTGCGGGAACGGGATCTTTTTCGGTGCTAGGGCAGTATGCATTCTCGTATCAATTCGTTCCAGCACCTGGTGCAATTGCTTTACTCACCATTGCAGGTCTTTCTGGACGTTGTCGCCGCAGAAACTAAATGTTTAATTCGCACTACTTGCAAGAACAGCATTAATGTACAAATTCAATTCCATTTGTTCTTTTGAAGTAAGGGATGATTCTTTTGACATGCTTGGTAGGATTTCATCTTCCCACTGTGACTGAGAAAAACTAGTAATTCTAAGAGCATTGTGACATTTGGTGCAAGTAGTCAGGTATAGGTTACGCCCTCGCTCAAGAATCTCAACATTATCAATAATATTCAAAGAACTAACTGGGGGAACAATTTTTGTTGCATCAAGGCAACCGAAAAACAAAAGCATGATTGCAAAAATGCTTACGAACTTAAACATCAGAAATGTATCCCAAATTGTAATCGCACTTGAATGTCTGGTTCATCATCCACATTTGTTACTTGGAAAAGAGGTGAAATATTTACCCACCAACCTTCTGATTGCCAAGCAAGCGAAGGTCCTAAGAAAACTACATCTTCGCCCTGTTGACTCCAATCAGGAAATTCTCTCTCCCAAATTGCTTGTAATCCAAATGTAACGGAAGGATCAGGTTGATATGTAATCGCTAAAGCGTTTTCTAATTTACCTTTATCTTCATCAAAATCCTGCCCCTCCCATTCCGCTTCAAGAGTTAAGTTGTACAGTAGATTTACCTTCTCAAATTCATATTCAAGTAATAATTTCCCTTCAAGTTCAACGAACTCTGAACCATATTTAATTTCTCCATATAGCGCAGCCCCCATCTGCTCTGGATTTGCCGCTTGCAATTGATAAATCGCTTCGAATGCAACATCGTGGAAATAAGTATGCTTACTTTCTGCTGTTTCCTTGTACCTCCAATCAGCAACATAAACGGCAAACTGAAGCCGGTCTGTCATTCCCCACTCGATTTCATGCCTGAATCTAAATTCATCGTATTCAT
>CAYZEX010000104.1:1811-3530 GCA_964477675.1 uncultured Isosphaeraceae bacterium | reverse complement strand
CATCAGGCTCACGCCTAGATATCAAGTTCAGAGTTCATCAGGCTCACGCCTAGATGTCAAGATCACTGACCACAAGTGCCAGAGAGTGAGGAACCCAAGCTCAGTTTCATCACAAAGTTGACAAAGTCATGAATCAAGAACACATGGCGATTCTCGTGCAAGTCAGGGTTGTTGTCATAGTCGAGCTCAGTCACAACGCCACAACAACATGTTTCACCTTTATAAGTTGCCAAGAAACTCCGCCGAGATGGTAATAACGCCCATTTTGTGTCTTGGGTAGATCGTTCAAGCTCTTTGCAGATGGACTCCCACCAATCCGAGGCTTCAAACCGACAGTTGGTTGACACCCAAACTTTGCGTCTGACAGCAAGGGCAGGTTCATACTTCAGGCACGCGGAAGCGGTAGGATTTGTGAGCATTGATGGGGTAATCATCCACATTCCCTTCATGATGGCGAACCAATGCAGCATGTCAGGAGTGCTCCTTGACAAGTCATTCACAATCAACATACCAGCTGCATGAAGAGACTCTGCGGCACCCATCCCCAAATTTTCAAGCCAATCCATGGAGCTAGGCCGGTCAAGCAAGTCAATGTGAGTGGATGCATTGAAACACCTAATACCACGCCATGCGACATGTTGATCGACACTTGCGCCGGATAGCGCCTCAAGTTTACGCCTCCAAACAGCAGTGCGTTCCTTCAAGTTGTTACCCTCAATGATTTGGCGTTACGTTGCAATCTGTCGTAGCATATCAGATTGTTCCTCAGGCAATAGCATTCGTTCGCGGCATGCCTTCGCTGCGTTGTTCAGGTACTTGCCCTGCAGAAACCGAACTTCAGCAGCCAAATGAGCCTGTGGTGCCGCTGTGCCGAGATCCTGCAACACGTCCAAAGGATTGGTCCCAGTATGATCGTGCCGCTGAGTCACATCGTTCGGTGCCATGAGCATTGCTTGACGTACACTCTCCCTACGGGTCATGGTCCATGAAGACGCCCGTTTTTTCCTCTTTTTGCCCTCGTCTGAGCGCCCGTGACTTGCACGTGTGATCCCGTAAACCTCATGCCACACCAACTGGGCTCCATGAATGGTCTCGGTTCTCACATTTTTTGGCTGGTCAATACTGAGACAGAGCAATATATCATCAAGTTGTGTACTCCTGGCTGTATTTCCAATGATATTTCGCCTGCAAATGCCAATTGCATGTTCCACAGATGACGTCGACCATGCAAAAGCCACCCAATGAACAAGGCAAGATCGAAGGACTTTAGGATCAACACCAGTGTCTTCAGTGTACTTGTCAACTGCCAGTTCCCAGATTTCTGCATTGATGTTCTGCGATCCTTCGCCGGTGCCTGATTCACTTTCTGAATCAGTATCCGGTGAAAACCGAAATTGCTGTATGTTTATAGCATAAGGGAGCACAAACACAAATTATTGCCGAAGAAGTACTGGACTCACCGCTGCCATCAATGCGATTCGGTGCAAATATTTCCGTTGAAAATCCGTCAATCTGGGCTCTGCGGAGCGCTGATCGGGATCAGGCCGGAGCCCCGATTGATCGGGCCGGAGCCCAGATAAGCGACTGCCGGCGAGGTAACTGTCACTGTGTCGAACATCAAAAGCGCTGAATGCTTGTACCGCCTCAAAATCTGGAAACTCGGCTTCCACGACAACTAAAGCTACAGCAACAAGTTCCTTCATGGCGCCCAACGCTTCC
>CAYZEX010000104.1:0-1801 GCA_964477675.1 uncultured Isosphaeraceae bacterium | reverse complement strand
GTGTCGCAAAGCAGATTACGAAATAAAATCAGGTAAAACATGGCGTTTGATACTTTCCCCCGGCCCCCTCCCCCTGCTCCCCCAAATGCTCAAAATCGTCATCTAACTGACCAAAACAAGAATGCTTTAGCAAAATGATTTTTGTTTAAAACTATGCGGCAAATTGATGCTGTCCTGGATTGTTGCACCGCCAATTGTCTTCGCAATCCCATCCAGTACAAAAGTCATATGTTGTGAAGTGAGGCGGCTTATCATATGTCTTGTGAAGCCGGTGTCGACAACGTGCCCCGTGATGAACAAACAAACATTCGAGATACAAAATCACCCACTACCCCATGAACGCCGGTACCGTCGCCATCCCTGACATCAAAATACCGCGTCAACTGCAAGACTTCGTCAGCACAATCCGCAAACATTGCTAAAAGGATGCAATTGAAGTGGTCGATGAACTTGAGGAATGCATAAAATGTCCCACCATGCTCCCCTTGCTTGCCACGTTCCCGGAAGGTCTGCACGCTAGTTGTCAGCAAGGCCCACAATTGCACAACAGCAGCTGCTGAAGGCCCTGCGAGGGAATCATACCGCTGTTCAGCAAACTCCAATTTTCTCAGCTTGGGTCCCATACACCCCTTGTCAAATTAATTGAGGGAATCGTATTTTAATCGAGGCAACATGTTATCAGGTGAGAACCCAGATATCAAGGCAACTTGCCTGATCAGGTGAGAACCCAGATATCAAGGCAACTTGCCTGATATTAATCGCTCATTTTGATAAATTGTAAATCACATTTTCTAATTGTGCGTACATCACGTTCAACGTTCGCAGCATGGCGCGGCCGTACAATCTCACTGTTTTGAATAGTTTTGACGAGTGAGTGTTTGTTGTGGAACATAATCTCAAGCAAGTCACAGACTCGGGGTTGAGCGTGAGCTGGCCTTGCCAATATACGGTGTGAAGCATGCGCTTTATCCAGCGACTCAGCAACGCCTGAAAACGACGTCATTTGCAACAAACGAGTTGCAAGCCGTTCATCTGCAGCGGAGTCAGTGCAACGACTAATTACAGACGATTGAAGTTTCAAATACAGCGCTTCATCAAAGTAAGTTGCAGGACAAGTTGTAGCGTCGCTGTGCACACGGGGCGGCACCCCATAGTTTATAGTGCAGAATGTTCTCAACAGTTTGGTTGAAGCAACTGCTATAAATGCTGTGTTCCCGCCAAAAGCAGAAGCGCGCGCAACGCCCAGAATACCAGTGACCGATCGGATCTCCTCATTTGCGATGCGAAGGCGAGCAACAAAAAACCCTTGGCCAGCGTCAGAGATGATCGAGCCCTTCAGTGTAGTAGCTTTTCGAGCAAAATCACGCAAGCACCGGCGGGCTGCTTCGAACAAACACCATGCATGGCGGTGCTTTGTGGATCCATGATATCCCGTACCACCCGATTTGCAATACAAAGGAACGCCAGCTTGAATCTGACGCCAAACATCGTCAAATACACTTGGTTCTGGAACGCCAACCAAATCAACATTGCCCAACATGAGGTTCACACTCTCAATGTGTCGTGCTGTTTCCTGATGACGAGTAAGCTTTTCAGAAGAAGATGCTGAGCAATACGCAAATGCACCTGTGAAAATCATGAAACATAAGCGTTTCTCTCTGACCAATCTAAGGAAGACAAGTGACAAATCGTGACACTGTGCAATGAAAAAGAGGCCGGGCTGTAGCTCAAATGACACCCTTGCGGCAATGGACCCTAAACAATAGTACAAAGGACGATAAACACATGTTTTAGTCTAAGA
>CAYZEX010000103.1:0-3564 GCA_964477675.1 uncultured Isosphaeraceae bacterium | reverse complement strand
AATTGCATACACCTGTAACACAATCGATATTAAATAGGTTGTCCGAAACGTGACCTTCAGACGTCCTATAGACACTCATAATGGGCTGGAATGTTTCTTCGTACGTAATATGATTGTCTTGCCAGCAAACGTTTCCCACCCACGTTCTTCCGCCACCATGAATTTCATAGGTAACAGAATGGTCTGGATACTGTCCAAATCTTGTACCACGATTACTTAAGATTGCAAACTCGGAAGAACCACTGCTCGCCCACTCTTTCTCTTTTCGTGAACCGATTAACGGAATTGAAGAATAAGAAACGTGACAACCATCACCACCATCATCCAAATCTACATTTAATTCTTCATCCCAATATGTGTCGTCGCTTGGGTTGCGAGCAGAATAATCATAATCCTCCATGGCAAAGACATTACCACTTGGTTCATTATCGCTAATCAAACGATCGGTTGTATAAAGATTCTCCATGACTGCAAGAGAGTGTACGTTGTCCGATGTGTTTGCAAGACGATCTTCAGCACCTCGACCTTTCACCTCTTGACCATTATCTAAAGGCAACCTATCAACATAGCCAGGAGTTGGATATCGCCCTCGATGACCAGCTGCCCATGTAATCCAACCTGAGTGAATTGACTTAATTCGAGTCGCATCTTTGACAAGCATTGCTTCCCTACGAGCGCGTCCAAGTGCTGGCATCAGAATGCTTAATAAAAGAGCGATGATAGACATGACTACGAGTAACTCGATAAGCGTAAATGCAAATGGTGGTCTTTTATTCTTCAATGTAGTTTGTCTCCAAGTTATTACTATAAACGTATTACTGTCTGCTACAAATAGATATTTCCAAAAAGTAGGAAAAATATATAATTTCTGTTACTCAATCCGCGTTTGTAGCGTATCGCTGTACAAATCTAGGTAGAAATCCCGAAGTTGTCTCCCATTTAAGTCTCGTTCTCTGCCATGCATAAAGCCAAAGGAATCAAACATTTTTATTGCTGGTTCTCGTTCAATTCGAACATCAAGAACAATTTTTAAATATTGTTTTTCTCTGCAAAATGAAATTGCGTGTTGCATAAGCTTCGTGCCAATGCCTTTTCTGCGAAAGGAATCTCGTACTCGCAGACGTCGTATCTCAGCAGAATTATCATTGATTCGTTGGACCCCGATCATTCCTACAATCCACTCTTCATACTGAGCAACCCAGAAACCGCTATCTTTACATTCAAAGTAACCCGCCATCAGATGATCTAAGTCTGCACCAGTATCATTTTCCCTAATTTGCCCTTCAAGACGACTCCGTTCAAATAAATCTCTAAGAGTAGACACGTCACTATCGGTTGCAGTACGAATATTCATCTTCTTTTCGTTGAATTGTTCAGCATTCTTATAATCCATAGTCATGCTTCCACTTTAAATATTTCAAACGAGTTTATGTCAGTGTCTAGTATACCTACAGTGTACCTCGGTGCCCGATGAAGTGCACCGGGATTTATGCAACGCGTATTTAATACCATTTCATCGCGTATTTCATGGCTATGTCCATGCGCAATTACAGAGATATTGTCATCCTCTAAATATTGTTGGTACTGTGAAATATCGTGACCATGAAGGAAAGCAATCGTTATTCCATCGATGGTAATTGTTCCTGCAGGGTGCTGTACATCTATTTCAAGGTTAAGTGCATAATCAATTAAACGAGATGTGTAATCACAATTTCCGAAAACTAAGGTAACTGCATGACCAGCAAGTTCATCAATTACTTCAAAAGTTTCAACGTCACCTAGGTGGATTATTCTATCGCAATGATGCTTGGCAAATAATTGCATCGCATGACGAGTCCTCAACCACTCGCCATGTGAATCAGAGATGAATCCAATTAACGCCATTGTCCACTTGGTCGCACATATTCAACAATCCAATCTTTGTATTCAGTTTCAAATTGAATAGGATCATCTGAAAAGCAAAAGAGCCATCCTCTAATGGGTTCATGGATAGTACCATTTGCTGCCATTTTAAGAACATGTTTTAAAGCAGGCATGTATTTTCCGTCCTCGTATTCAATAATGAAACTAACGAGTCCCCAGAGTTGAGAGTAATAACTTAGCAAAGAAGTTCGTCCAGTTGCTAATAACTCCGAAGGATCTGACTGTATAAGTTCTTGTAGCGGAGATAGTCGATTTGCTTTCAGAATAGTTCGTAATGTTGTTAACCGATCCCAATTACTTGCTGGCAAAAAGTGTATCTCTCCTCTTCGAATACGAAACCCTTCCATCCAAGTCCCTATTCCTTCATCGAGCCAAGTAGGAAGGCATCCAGAAAAGGCCGTTTCCGCATATTGGTGCCAACCCTCGTGAGCCGCGATGCGAAAAGTTACTCTGCTTCTTCCTCTTTTGTCAAGGTAATACAAAACTGCAGTTCCGTCTATCGTTACCCCACCAGCTTGCAATTGAAACCAATGCGAAGCTTCCGATGAACCTAATATCTGTACCAATTGCGATTTCCATTGTTGCTCGGTTGCAAATAAAAAGACATCCATCTTACGTTTTGGATAGGGCAAATCACCGAACACCGTGGTATATCTCCTAATCAAAGCCTCATAAAACGATGGAATTACATCAAGAATATGTTGATACTGAAGCGTTGTTCGAATGTCCCAAACATCAGAGATAAAACGTTCACCATCGTCACCCTCAAACGTCCAAGGCAAGGTGTACATTTGATTGCTGGTTGTTACGACCGCTCTGGGTGGATACGTTTTGTCGTGTTGCAAAACGCATGAACAAAGAAGCGACATCATCGCACAGCATGTCAAAAGTCGAATCATTGTTCTAAAGCTGACCTTGCAGAGCTTAACTCATCTTCGCACTTGGCAAGCATGTCTTTTGTTTCTTGTACTACATGTTCTGGTGCGTTATTTATATACGCTTCGTTAGAAAGTCGGCTATTAAAACCTGCAACTTTCTTTTCAAGCGTTTCAATTTCCATGCGAAGGCGCGCGTTGTTCTCTTCTACATCGGAGGCTTCTAACATATTTGCCAACAGTACAGTTTCGCCACTAACGAGGATTGCAAAGCCCTCGCTAGCATCATTTATCAAATCAATCGAATTAATACCAGATAATGCACTCAGCACAATCTCATGTTCCAATGCTAACGCATACAAATTTTCAGAAACAATTACATCAATTATTCGATTTGGTTTTACATTCTGCGAAGCTCGAGCACCACGAATTGCAATTGTAAGTTCACGTATCTGTTCAAAGGCATTGATTATTGACTGATCAAATTGCATATTTGCAAAGTCAGGCCACGAAGATGTCGCAGCAATAGAAGTATTCTCCAGAAGCACGCCCTCAACTTTCCCGTTGGGAAGTGCGCGTATATGTGGCCATATTGCTTCGGTGACGAAAGGGCATATAGGATGTAGAAGGCGACTAATACAATCAATAATCGTAAGCAAAACTCGCTGCTGGTTCGGACATTCTTTTACAGTCGGTTTGATTGCTTCAAGGTACCAGTCACAAAAATCTCTCCAAAGAACATCATAAATCGCATCAACCGCAGCAC
>CAYZEX010000102.1:0-3596 GCA_964477675.1 uncultured Isosphaeraceae bacterium | reverse complement strand
ATGAAGTGGCTCGATGGCAATTTGAAACGCAGCAATGGTCTGCAATGCCTTCAACAGATATTGCAAAATCTCTTGGTGTTGACAGAGTGGTGTATATTGATTTGCAATCCTATTCGTTGACACCTCCTGGAAATGAATGGCTTTGGGAAGGCCGTAGTTCTGGGATGATTGGAATTATTGAAGCAGACAGTTACGAACATGACGGTTTTTCAGATACCTATGAGATTACAGCAGAGTTTCCTAGGCGCCCATCGGTGTTAAGCCGCGAAGAAGCAAAGGAAAGTATGATTCAACAGGGTTTGCTTGGTGAATTTATTAAGAAAACCGCGTGGCTCTTCTATTTCCACGAAGAACCTAAGCATCCTGATCGGTACAGGCCGGAGTTAGATCAATGAAAAAATTCGTTGCCTATGTAGCCATCTTATATTTTTGTGCCATGTTGATATCTTGCAATATTGCATCAGTCGTCGCGTATGTCACAACACCAGACCCAGAGCAGGAAGCAATGTATGTGCTTCCAGATGTCACAACAGTTGTGTTTGTTGATGATCGAAGAGATGTGTTGCATCCAGTTCGTTTACGGCGTGTGATTGCAGAGCAAGTGACGAATGAATTGCTTGCAAAAAAAATACTTACAACGATGATTTCGCCCCGTGATGTCATGCGAGTGAGTGCAACGAATGATAAGTACAACAATTTACTTTCAGTTGGTGAACTTGGTAGTGCAGTTAACGCGGGGATTGTTATCTACGTAGAAATGACGGCGTTTGGTCTAACGAGTGACGGGCATACAGCGAACCCAAGGGCTAGTTGTAATATTAGAGTAGTTGATGTAGAAAACAATAGGCGTTTATTTCCAGAAGGGAACATCCCATATTCGGTTTCTGACACTATTTCCCACGTAAGTTCTAACAGGGTGACATCTTCCACAGAAACACGTGAATTGTCTGAAGAACTTGCCATGAAACTTGGCGATTCAATTGCCAAGGTGTTCTATGACCACAAAGTTGGACGATTAGGTGAAAATTTAAAGAGAAAGTAATGGAGCGCAAATGTTGCACATCGCTTCACCCTCCCATTTCACTTCTTCATCATCACTAATTGGTTTGATGCGTTTGGCCATAAACCAATTTCACCAAGAAAAACATCAAGTCATCCTGATCGGGGATTTGCAAGAAGTGCAACAATGTAGGGCGAAGGGGCTTCCTGTTATTGGATCGTTGAGTGGGGTTACTGATTCTTCAAATACACTCTGCAAAAAACTATTGCATTACATTCGCGAATCTCAATTGTCTTATTCAAACACTATTGTGTGTTGGGGTTGGCACGCGTTGGCTGTGGCAAAAGAATGTTCTCCTGAATACTGTGTCTTGGGAGTAGTTGATGAGGTTGATCAACATGTAAATATGCCCAATACATGTACAGTTATTCCTACGAATGATGTCGCAGCAAACCGTGCAATTGAATTAGGGTTTTCTTCGTCATGCCTAGTGGAACAGATTGTTGGTGTTGAGCCAACTTCAGTTGTTGTTGATCGAAGAGAAGTATTTGATTTATTACAAAAACCGTCATCAACATTTCTTGTAAGTGTTGTAGGTAATCTTGGTTCGTGGAACGAAATTATTACCATGGCAACTCGATTGCGTTTGGCAAAGATGCAAACGGCGTTTGTTGTTCCTCGAACTTATCGAGATTATGCATTACTCATGAAATCAGCATTGCAACACGGTGTTTTTGACATGATCCAGGAGGCCCCACCTGCGCTTCGTCAAGTTGATTTGGTTCACGCATCGGATTGCGCCTGGGCTCCATCGACGGCTCCCTACGATTCGTCTTCCGCTGTGTTGGATGTCCTGAGTGCTGCTTGGGAAGAAACTCCTCTGGCAGTTTGTAGTTCACACCCTATTGGGACAATCCCATCAATTGGCTCACAGATAGCATGGGCAAAGGACAATCTAGAGATTTGTGGATGGATGCAAGATATTAAACGAGGCGCTCCGTGGGTACAAACACAATGTACTAATCGTGTAACAACAGTTCGTTCAATAGCATCGCCATCACGCTTTATCGATGGTATGAAGATGCGTTTGTTTAACCGAAGTTAATTACTGTTTAAATGGTTGGGAAACCTTGCTGGTACTTGAGCGGGGTTTTTTTCTTGATTCAGGAATGGGGGGATCTGTTATCGTTTGAGCGCTAAGAGATATGTTTTTCCGATTCGCGATATGTGCAGCGACGACCTGTCCAAGGTAGAGACGGCAGTCTGCATCTGGAGAGAGATGCCCTTCAAGTTTGCAGTCAAACCAAAGGAGTGAATGTTGTAGGATTGGCATTCCAGTGACCGCTTCGTCGGTTGTTATTGAGAGAAATGGATCTTCGTCTAGTTCATGATCAGAACCAAAGAGCCGGAGTGACGTTCGGTCATCTGCTGGCACCATGCAAAGAGCAAACGCACGAGCATCGCGTAGCAATGGCTCGATTGCTCTTCCCTTAGGGATAGCAACAACGAGCATCGGTGGCTCTGTACTGCACTGTTGAACCCACCTCGTAATGATGCCATCTTGATGTTGGTCATGCTTACACGTCAAAACAAACGTTGCGTGTGGAATACTACGCAGTGCATTGTGGATTAATTGTGGATTTACAGGTTCCGTACTCATACTTTTTATGCACTATAACAAAACGTTGGAACCTATTGTCCCAACACCACTTAGAGTGCCACAAATATGACAAAAAGCAACGTCCGAGAACGTAACTCTTCGCCTTTTGTTAGAAAAGTGTTGCAAAATGGGGAAAGGTGGGTTACTGTGGGGACGATTGGTAATGAAGAACCAGAATCCTCACAATGTTATTCACAGGCGAAACAGAACGATCTATCGACGAGAAACAGCGAATCTCTATACCAGCAGAAATGCGGGGAGGATTTTTGTCAGGGATTGTCTATGCATCACCCGGTCCCAACGACACGATTTGGCTTTCACCAGAGCAGACATTCGAGAAGAAGGCAAGTTTCCTAGAACAGTCGTTATTACCCGACGAAGACATTATGGAGTTCGAGCAGATTCTCTTTTCACAGTCAAGAAGAATCGAATTGGACAAACAGGGGCGAATCCGTTTGCCCGAGGCGCTACTCACTTTAGCCGCTATTTCGGAACAAGCATATGTGCTTGGCGTTGGGGATCATTTAGAAGTGCTCAATCACCAGAAATGGGAAGCTACCAAAGCAGACAAGTTGTCTCGGCTTCGCGAATACATGGTACGAGCAAGGAAACAAACGCAATCTGGAAGGGGAACCCAAGAGTGATTGCCACACAACAGATTTCTTTGGCTGAGCAAGGATGCTCAGTTCGCAAGGGGGGCTGCGTCACGGATGATGCTTCCGCCTTGCATGAAATAGACGCAGTGCAAACTGCAGGACGCGAATCAAGGACGATTCGCCATCGAGAAAGTACCAGCACGGACGCAAGGTACTAATCAATTATGGTTCTCGTCTCTTGCCCGAGTCGAGAACTTTTCCTCAAGTCGGTCGAATGAAACGTTCGACCACCTTCCCTTTTGGCCCTCGGCATGACCCACCACATGCCGCGGGCCTTTTT
>CAYZEX010000101.1:0-3647 GCA_964477675.1 uncultured Isosphaeraceae bacterium | reverse complement strand
AACCACTCAGCGATTCGCTCGGTAAAGCCAGCGATGAATTCTAACACGTCTAATTCAGAGAAATGAAATGTTATAAGTGAGTTTCTGGTTCGCTCTGGTGCAACGCCAGACTCCAGTGCTTGCGTTATTTCCTCAAGGGTATTTTCAAAGTGCTCTTTTTCTACTAGGCATTTGCCGGCCGCGCGGATAAACGCGCTTAGAATAGCCACTATTATGGAGTTGTCGTCAATCGTGTCATCGTCGGTTAAATCTAAGTGGGATCCAAGAAGCTTTCCAGCACCTTGGAAGATATAGTTATCTGCAATGGGTCGATCAATTGTGGAGTCAATTTCGTCATCGTAAAAGTCGACTTCGAATAGGCCTGGGAACTTATCTGAGAGCAATTCTAATATTTCTTCGCATTTTTTGTCGCAAAGTTTCTTGACAAGTATGAAATCAATATCCTCCGTCTCGATATTGATGCTCATTTCTCGCTTGCAGGGTGGCAAAAGATCATACTGCTTATAGAAAAGTATGAGTGTTTGCTTAAAGGCATGGTTGTAGTCTGCGGCCTCGTAACGGTACATCTCAGGTATATGCCGCAGTTTTTCGTTGTCGATGTAATCGTTGATACAAGGTTCAATAGATACAGAGTTACAATAGCTGTTGGTCAACCTTGATAGTGCTGTATAGAGAAGGAATTGATAAGTTATGTGTAGTTCTGCAAGGTATGGGTTGTCCAAAT
Source organism: uncultured Isosphaeraceae bacterium (assembly GCA_964477675.1). GTDB lineage: Bacteria > Planctomycetota > Phycisphaerae > Phycisphaerales > SM1A02. Next base: position 2,923 of record CAYZEX010000101.1, on the reverse strand, counting down.
GGTAATCTCCGGTGTAGTATGTACTAGTTTGATCGCTTGCGGTTGTAATAGCGGTATTAGTCAGCGTTTGCTCACTAGCTCACTCTGTTGTTATGCGTCGCTACACAATGCGAAGCTAGTAGAAATCCTTGGCAACAAGAATAAAAGCGACATTCATTTTTTATGGGGCAAACTTATTAGAAAACTAATTTCAAGAAAATGTGCCTGTTAGAGCATAAAACAACGCTTATTTAGAGTAATGCGCCGTAATTTTCGCTCTAAACCAGTTCATTCTCTTCCTCTTCGCAATCCACCATCAATTTGGTACCATTTGTATATGCTTCAGCATTCGGGATCTGTGGAATCCAAAGAAAAAACACCCAGAGGGGTTACAAATGGAACAATTACTCGCTTACTTCAAAGTCCAGCGAACGAGGAATTTCCACATGGTAAAAACCTGCAACAAACTGCATCTAGATTACATTCGACCGTAACTCAAGAAGATTCACTTGGTCGTGTGTGGACATTTTTAATGGATGATATACGGCACCTCGCACGAATGCATATTTTCAAAGAGAATAAAAACTTCACGCTTGATCCGACAGACCTCATCCATGAAGTGTACGTCCGATTTGATAAATCTTCCAAACGAACTTGGAACAATCGCGAGGACTTTTTGTCAAGCATATCTATGTTCATGAAGTTTATACTCACTGATTACGCCCGTGCAAAAAAGCGACTTTGCAGAGGTGGTGACAAAAAACGTATCCCATTTTCAGTAGCTGTTGGCGAACTTGCACACTACGATGTTGCAACATCTAGAGAAGGTCAAGAAGCGATGCACGCTCTTGAAATTCTTCGTAAACAATCACCACTTGCTGGTGATGTTGCATATCACCGCTTTGTCCTTGGACTTACTGTTTCAATTACAGCTGAAGCATTACACGTTTCAGAAAGAACAGTAAAAAGCAAATGGACATACGCAAAAGCATGGTTGCGGGATAAACTATCAGATGACAACATGGCATGATGATTTAGAACAAAGGGCTGAAGAAACTTTTAACGATGTGATGCGGCAACCTCTTGCGAATCGCATACCGTTTGCTCGAGAAAGTTGCAAAGATGACGAACAATTACTTAAGCGCGTACTGCAACTTCTTGACCATGCTCCTGATTCTTATACCGATAATGATGATCGCTTTGGCGAGTTTGAATTTGATTCTAATTCCCTAGTTGGCACAACGTTTGACAGGTTTACGATCGAAAAACTCCTTGGCGAAGGTGGTTTTGGCGCGGTGTATCTGGCAAAACAACATGAGCCGGTTCCTCGAACAGTTGCGATTAAAGTCGTAAAACGGAGGATGGACACGGATCGCGTACTCGCGCGTTTTGAAAGGGAACTCGTCGCGATAAGTGCGTTAGAACATCCCGCAATAGCTCGCTTGATTGACGGTGGGCTCTTAAGCACTGGGCATCCATTCTTAGTAATGGAATACGTCGAGGGAATTTCAATCTCTAAGTATTGTTTGAAACATACTCTTTCTGTGAAAGATCGCGTCCAACTTCTCGTACAACTTTGCGATGCAATTCAACATGTGCACGCAAAAGGAATTGTGCACTGTGACATTAAACCATCGAATGTACTTGTCTGCGAAGGTGAGAATGGACCAAAGGTTAAAGTCATTGACTTCGGCATTGCTGCTGCAATATCAAACGAGGTTAACACCACTGCAGCTGGGACTCCAGCGTACATGAGTCCAGAACAAACTGCTAATGAACAATATAGCGTGGATATTAGAAGTGACGTGTACTCCATTGGCACTTTGTTGTACGAGTTACTCACTGGAGAACCGCCAATCCCCCACGAACAATTAACAAGTTCAAGCAGATCTGAACTTGGTAAAATTTTGCAAGAGTACGAACCAGTCCCACCCTCAACAGTTTGTAGTCAAGGTGGCGCCTGTGATTACAACAAGGTTCGGGGTGACCTTGACTGGATCGTTAGTAAGTGCCTTGAAAAGGCACCAGAAAACAGATACCAAACTGTAACATCACTCCGAGAAGATTTGCAAAGGCACCTTGATTGCAGACCTGTATTTGCCTCCCCTTTAACAATAATGTACCGAACGAAGAAGCTGATAATAAGACGACCTGGGGTATTTTCAACCATTTCTTTATTAATATTCGCGGTGCTCGTTTCTATAATTTTCACTGTGCAATATGCCATAGATGCGAAGCAAAAACAAGAAGATGCCCAAGCAACCACTGCTTTTCTAGGTGACATGATTCGCTCAGTAGACCCACGATTTGCACTTGATTTAGACAAAACTCTAATGATCCGAATGCTCGATGATGCGGCAACGAACGTGTCAGATGCATTTGAAAACCGCCCAGAAAGTGAAGGATGGGTTAGAGACGGGCTTGCGCGCACATACAGTGCACTTGGACATAATAAGAAAGCTGAAAAACAAGCACGAATAGCGATAGATTTATTCATTCAATCGTATGGTGAATTACACCAACAGACACTTGATACTATTGGGTTGCTTAGTAAGTCACTTGCAGAGCAAGGTAGATACGAGGAATGCCTGGAATTGAGTAAAAAATCATACATGGGCTTACTTAACCTCCTCGGTCCTGAACATTGGCTAACACTTCAAGAAATGGGCGGCTATGGCAGTGCTCTTTCTAGAGTCGGTCGCTACGAAGAAGCAGAAAGCGTTATTAAAGATAATTATGAAATTAAAAAGCGTATTCTAGGTACTACACATGCACTGACTCTTATATCAGCAAGGTCTCTTGCTGTTGTGTATTCAAGACAAAGCAAACTAGAAGAATCATTAGCACTTAACAGAGAAACTCTCAAGACAGTACGTGAATTAAACGGGGCTAATCACCCTGAAACTTTAATTCTCGTTAATAACATAGCAACGAACCTTCATCG
>CAYZEX010000100.1:0-3709 GCA_964477675.1 uncultured Isosphaeraceae bacterium | reverse complement strand
ATGACCCAAACAGCCCAATCGCTGGGATGCCTGTCTTAGAGGTCTGGAATGCAAAAAATGTCATCGTCATGAAACGTTCCATGGGGACAGGATACGCAGGTGTTGGCAACCCGCTCTTTTTCAATGAAAATACTTCGATGTTATTTGGCGATGCAGGCGAAAATGTCGATGCTATCCTTGCAGCCCTCTAATACTTCTGTATCCTTATAGTATGAAATACTTTTATGTCATACTCATATCTTGTTGTGCTCTTTGTAATGCTCAAGAACCACCTCTGCGACTTACATTTGGTGTCTATCCTTCAGAACGTGCTACGGTTATCTATCGTAAATTTTCACCAATTATAGATGAAATCCGGGCCCCTATCGAAAGCCAATTGGGGCGCGAGGTCGATATCCATCTAACTATTTTCAAAGATTATGAGTCGGGCATAACAGCCCTAGCCAAAGGCGAAGTAGATTTTGTTCGATTTGGACCATCATCCTATATTCTTGCTGAGCAACGAAACCCAGACATCCAACTTCTCGCAATGGAATTAAGGAAAGGAATGAAACGATTCAACGGCCTAATCATCGCGCATAAAGATTCAAATATAACTAATATCAAGGATATTAAAGGGAAATCATTTGCATTTGGAAACGAAAATTCTACGATTGGGAGATTCCTTTCACAAGCACTGCTTCTCGAAAATGGCATCAACGCCGAATCATTGCAATCTTATGAATTTCTTGAAAGACATGACGAAGTGGCAAAAGCAATCATGACAAAAACACACGATGTTGGAGCGCTAAAAGATTCCACGTATAAAAAATTATGCGACCCAAAAGAAGTAACAATCGTAAGTGTGTTTTCAAATGTAACAAAGCCATGGGTAGCAAGCAGTACATTGTCAAAAGAGATTCGCGAAGCTATAACGGCTTCTCTTTTGATTTTAGAAGACAAAGAAATTATAGGCGAGTTAGGTTGCTCTGGTTTCGCAATGACAACCCCTGAAGAATACGATTTAGTTCGCCTTGGAATGGAAAAGGCAAAATCATTCGTTCCTAAAATTGAAGAAGATATTAAGGCGGAGGATTAAGGCTTTAAAGCTTTGGTAATGGTGCAAACCCCGAACGTCTGGGATTCATGTTCCACATCGCAAAAACCCGTATTCTCTATTAAACTTGCTAACTCCTTGGGCTCGGCAAATGACTCCACGCTCTTGGGGAGGTATTTATATGCCCCGCTAGTATCTTTTGCAATTAGAGTAGCCGTGAGTGGCATCAAATATTTGGTATAGATGTTGTTCAAAAATCGTATACACATATTTGGTGGAGTTGAAAACTCAAGTACTAGTAACCTGCCGCCCGGTTTTAGAATTCTATAAAATTCTGCAATTGCCTTGGCAGGTTGCTGAACATTTCGAATACCAAAAGCAATTGAAACAACGTCCACGCTTGCATCTTCCACTTGAAGATTCATAGCATCCCCCTGCTCATACTTGATGTTTGCCCCTGACTTTATAGCTTTTGCTACAGCCAAATCGAGCATCGCCTGAGTAAAGTCAATACCCAAAACACTCCTCACACCTGCTCTGTAAAAGGCCATAGATAAATCGCCTGTCCCACAAGCAACATCTACAACCTTATCGTCAATGGATATCCTAGCCTTTGAAACTACTCGATTCCGCCATGCCTGATCACGCCACATCGAATGGATTCGATTATTAAAATCGTAGGTTCTTGCAATAGATGTGAACATTGCCTCAACCTTTTTGGCTTTATCAGTCACTGTGTGCGGGTTCTTCGAAAGGTCCTCACCGCTCCAAGCAGGGGTTTCTGGCGCTATATCGTCGGGCTGAGTCATATCTACAATGATACCCATAGCCAGAGCACTGCGTATGCCGATACAATACTCAAGTACTGGAGAGACTTATGATTATTGACTGCCACACAAGGTTATGGTCTGATGCGAGACAACTTGGTTCAGAAACTGCAGATGTTTTAGCCGTCGGCGCACCAAAAACATGGTCTGTCGAGTCTGGTGATTCAGCAGCACACGGGCGGGCGATGTCTTGCATAGATGCATCCCTTGTTTTAGGACACAGAGCAGAACTTGTCGGTGCACATGTACCAAATGAACTTATTGCTGATTTCGTTAGTCGAGATCCAGAGCATCGCTTAGGAATTGCGGGCATAGACCCTTTAGCCGATTCTGTTGACCAAGATTTCTCTATGGCCCTGAATCTCGGGCTCGTAGGCATTGCGGTCACGCCATCACTTGCTGGATTCAATCCCACACATTCGTCCGCCATGCGTATCTACGAACGATGTTGCGAACACAATCTGCCCGTTATCGTAACCATGCCTCAACCAATTCCATCCTCTGCAATACTTGATTTTGCTAGACCTATTCACTGGGATGAGGTTGCTAGGACCTATCCAGAACTTCGTATCTTATTCACTCAAATGGGATACCCATGGATTGATGAATTACTCGTTCTCGCTGGAAAACATAAACATGTATTCGCTGAAGTATCCGGAGTTGCAGCTAGACCTTGGCAAGTCTACAACGCATTGTCAACAGCATGGAGTCTAGATGTCATCGACAGATTAATGTTTGGTTCGGGGTTTCCACTGTCTACACCACAACATGCTATCGAATCGCTTTACAGTGTGAACATTTCCATCAAAGGAACACCTCTTCCCCCAATTCCACGCGCAAGGATAAAAGAAATAGTTGAACGAGATGCACTAACTAGTCTTGGTATTGATTCCCATTCTTTTGCAAACCTACATGAAACGAATACCAACACAAAGACAAAGACAACTGCAAATGAAGATTCGTAAATTACTCTTTTTAACTTTCTTTGCTTTTGCCGGCTGCGCTTCTGGGGGCGGTTTTTTAGGCAGTAGTTCCCCTTTAGAAATACACTCGATGGGATTAGACCGGGTCGTTCTGAAAACGAATTGTTCAACGATTGTTTGCACAAAGGGCTTTGCAAATGAAGGTGATATTTGGATGACAGATATTCCCTTGGATAAGCTTGCAAAAGGCAATTTTACTGATGGACAAATTATCCATCTGCAAGTGTTATGGACACCCCTTGCCGGCAAAACACCACTTGCATCAACGTCTACTAATCTTGCCATCAAACATATCATTATTTCTGAAGGTAATATTGGAATTTACGGTGGTGGTGGCTATTGCTGGAATAATGGCAATCCAGATGAAGGTATGCAACTGTACATTGAAGACGCAACCATCGCGATACAAAATCACTCACCCAGTTTTCAAGATATACTCACTCCAGCAACAATGAATGGGGTTGTTAAGAGTATGCCAAACAGTGCAATTGCACAACAAATTGCTTCGGCTGCTCTCTCGTTGCAATAAAACTATTATTTCGTTGTGATTTCGCCAATACGTACTTTTAAAAGTCGTTGACGGTGACCGGTTTTTCGCCGGTACCCTTTACGCCTTTTGAACTTGATGACATCGATCTTCTTGTCTTTGAATTCTTCAAGAACTTCAACATCTACCGAAGCGCCTTCAATATAGGGCGTGCCAATTTTTGGCTTGCCCTTTCCGCCACCAATCATCAATACGTTCTCGAGGGTGAATGTGCCACCGTCTAAGTCACGGATATCAACCTCAAGCACATCACCTGTGCTAAGTTTAATTTGGGTTCCACTGTCTTCTACGATTGCGTACATGTTGATTGCTCCTA
>CAYZEX010000099.1:0-3825 GCA_964477675.1 uncultured Isosphaeraceae bacterium | reverse complement strand
GGTAAAAAAGTCATTTATAAAAAGGGCACTAATTCATCACAATTTGCTATTGATAGTTCCACCGATTCCCCTCTCCGACTATCTTCCTCTGTTGCATTAGACCTCGGTATCAGCAAAGGCACAATCCAGTCACTTAATGATTTACTCCTTCTTGAAGATATACGAACCTATCACCTTGTTGGTGAAGAAATCACGCAAGCAACAATTGATTATGGGATCGGTTGGCGTAAAGATTATTCTAAGGCACAAAAATATTTCGAAGACGCAAATCAATTTGGAGGATGGGCAACGGGGAACGATACATTGCGATATCTTGGCAAGCAGATTTCAGCGTATAAACAAGTGCTCAAGTACATGAAGAAATGGCCTGGTGTGGAAATGCGAATGAGCTGGAAGTACGATATTTCTATTGCCAAACTCACAGCATACATCGAACAACTTGAAGATCAACGTTCGAGAATTCGAAAGGACGGAAGAAGTGGTGGCGGTGGCGGTAGGGGTGGGGGTCGACCAGGTGGTGGTGGCGCACGTTAAAACTTCTTCACTCTCAAGTACTACTCAAAGGACATAACCATGAACCTACGAAAGTTCCTTCCAATCATACTCATCGCAATCATCTCATCTGTTGCGATTGCTCAAGAAGTTACCATCACATATCAACAAGATGGCGAATGGAAGGGTGAAATTGGTTCAAATATTTCCGTCACCTACAAGAGCAAGAGTACGACAAAGGTTTTTGACGGAGTATTAACAAAAGTTTCAGACGATTGGATTGACGTAAGCCGAAAACTCATTTGGTTGGATGATATCATCAGCATTTCAGCTGTTTCAGACACTACCGAAGATGAAGTAACTGTCACAGACAACCCAATTGAAAAGAGTACATCAAAAAAAACATCTACGAAGCAAATACGCAAAGAAACAAAAGTTGGTGATTTACCCGTGGGCTTTTTCGTTTTGCCAATGGAAGGTTCCGTTGGTCCTTCCATGCGCAGTACGGAACTCAAGCAACTTGTTGCATATATCGACGAAGAATATGGTTCAGGACAAATCATCGTTCTGAAGATAAATTCAGGCGGAGGCAGCGGGTGGACTTGGTCTGATATCAGAGACGTCATTTTTAAAGCAAGAGAACGCCACCGTATCGTCGCATGGGCTGAACATGCTATTTCTGCAGCTGCAATGACGGCATACTGCTGTGATGAAATTTATTACACAAGTACCGGAGAACTTGGCTCATGCAGTGGGTACCGTGGCTCTCCTGATAATCCTCTTCCTGATGAAGAGCAACAAATCATGATTAACGAGATGGAAAAAGTAATGGCCTCTTCAAGCAGAGACCCACGTGTTACTGGCTGTTTATTTTTACAAAATAAATTGCTTTCCTATACCAAAGACCCTGAGACAAATGAAATAACGTATTTTGATACACTCGAAGGAGAAGAAGAGTTAAGTGGCTATGGCGACAACCTTACGCTCTTCGCGCAACAAGCAATTGACTCTGGTCTAGGTGACGGAATCGCAGATACCCCTGAACAACTTGCCGAACTCCTAAACATTAAGGATGGTTATGAAATTGATGATTACGGTCGTCAACTTTTTGAAGATTGGAAAGAAACTTCTGAAGAATTCCAGACAAAGGCAGGTCCAAAATTGTTACGGGAATTTTTCGGAGATGTCGATGCCAATTCAGAAATTGATGCATTAAGAAAACGCATCAAAGCCGCAAGAGAGTTAATTAAATGGGCAGATCGACTTGGTGAATCCGCAATGTATTTAAACATTGGCAATTTCGCACTGACCAAAGAAAGGGTTAATTATTTAGAACGGCAGATACTTGAACTTGAGCACGAAGTAGATTTGCTTAAGGAATAGTCAGATACCCGAATCGTAAAATTTGAGTACTGCTGGACCAACAACTACTTCTAAGCCGTCCTCAAGACGAATCGATTTAATTTGCTGATTTTCAACAAAAGTTCCTACCGTTGAACCGCTATCGGTAAGTATCAGAGTACCAGTTGCATCCTGCTCAATTGTACAATGTTCACGAGAAACAACGGGTGACTTAATCCTGATATCACAGTCCTCATCTCTGCCAACAATAAGTTCTTCCAAATCGCCTATAGCGAATTTGCGAAGTACTTTTCCGCCTGAGCGAGAGCAAATGTGTAGTTCCATCATTGTAGGTAAAACTTCTTACTGGGGTTAGCGTAGCAAAAAAAGGTCGTTGGTACATTGTGGCACGCAATTCATACAAATGCCACTATAACATTCGATAAAAAATAAAGAAAGTTCCCAAATTATCGGAAGTAAGTGCATTCTAGAACGCTCAGGATACACTACACCTGTGTTCTTCCTCGTAGATATAGTTTACCTCTTGGCGCTACCAGTACTCCTATGTTTCGCTCTTATTTCTCGAATTAAGGGGCATCCGAGGCGAAAAGACATCTTCGCAAGGTTCGGATATGGAAGAGTACTCAAGCCATCAGAAAAGCGTGTTCTCTTGCATGCTGTTTCAGTGGGTGAAGTAAATACCCTTCGAAAACTTGTGCCTGATTTGATACAACTTGGGTATGACGTTGTTGTCTGCGTAACAACCGATACTGGGTTAGCCAGAGCAAAAGATTTATTTTCGAGTACGTGTGTTGTAACAAGGTATCCATTTGATTTTAGTTTTGCTGTGCGACGTTTTCTTTATCGAATTCAACCCACTATTGTTGCGCTGGTCGAATTGGAAGTCTGGCCAAACTTCATTAATTGTTGTTCACGTCGTTCTATTCCGGTTGTCATTGTTAATGGTCGACTTTCAGAACGTAGTTTTAAGAAGTATAAATTAGTAAAACCATTGCTAACCAAGACCTTTTCACAGATTGCAGCAATCGGTATGCAGAATGATGAATATTACCACCGAGTTTGCGAACTTGGAGGGCTGAATGTCACCGTAGAAGGCACCATGAAATGGGACAACGCTCAACTTTTAGTTGCTGTTGAAGGTGCTCAACAACTTGCGCTGGATCTTCAGATAGACGAAAACAAACAATTAGTAGTCGCTGGCTCTACGTCTCCAGAAGAACACAACCTTTTGCTCAAAAGCATACCTGAAGGAGTGCAACTACTCTGTGCTCCCAGAAAACCTGAATGGTTTGACGACGCTGCCCAAACTCTCGCACCGTGCAATCGACGAAGTTCTTCTAAGCGACAATATACTAATTATTTCTTGCTCGATACCATTGGCGAACTTGATAAAGCGTACGCTCTTGCAGATATTGTTGTCATCGGTAGAAGTTTTGCACCTTTACATGGTTCTGATCCATCGCAGTCCATTGCATTAGGAATACCAACAATCATAGGTCCTCACGTAAGTGATTTCTCTGAGATGGTAAGAACACTCGTCGAGGGAGAGGGATTAGTACAGTGCGAAGAAAGTGATCTTGCAGACATAATCCAAACGCTCCTTCAAAACAAAGAGAAACAAAAGGAACTCATTCAAAACGGGAAAAGAATCATAGCTTCTTTACAGGGGGCAACTAAACGGTATGAAAATCTAATTGTGGAGCATACTCCAAGTGCATGAACAGGACTTGTTACATTCGATCTATACTCAGTATGTACCACATTCAAACGTAACTATTGGCCCAGGTGACGATATGGGAGAACTTCAAATCGGTTCTCAACACTTTCTTTGTGCAGTCGACCAACTCGTTGTAGGTACACACGTCTCCCCCGAAATAGACCCAAGTTTGATTGGTCGTAAGGCAATCGCCCGCTGCTTTAGTGACATCGCGGCAATGTGCGCTGTGCCTGTTGGGTGTCTCATGACAGCGT
>CAYZEX010000098.1:0-3888 GCA_964477675.1 uncultured Isosphaeraceae bacterium | reverse complement strand
AATGTCTTGAGAATATTATCATTCGCCGCGCCCATAAACTGCGCAATGAGAAGTGCCGTTAGACCACGGCGAGGATGTGCGGCAATTTGTTGCTGGGAATCACGTTCCATTCTTTACACCTTACCGCATTCGCCGTTATAAGGTGCCAGTCACTCCGTATTTAAAAACGTCCTTGCTCTGGGTACATCCATATAAATTATCGCGATGCGACAATTTAATGGGTGTCCCCTTAGCGAGCTGTTATACATGTTTGCATTGTGGCGCGCGGAGGTAAAAAAACCTGTTGATTTCTACTGACAGCCACTGTCGCTTGATGACTCGCTCTTAGTGTCAGTCACGTCGGCAGCACCTTCAGGATTTTCGGCAACACCTCTCGCGACAAGAACTTTTTGTTTGATTTCTTCAAACATTTCTGGATGCTCTGCGATATGCTTCTTAGAGTTTTCTCGACCTTGACCAAGACGAATCTCACCATAACTAAACCATGAACCACTCTTAGCAACAATGCCATCTTCAACAGCTAGGTCAATGAGATCTCCAGTAATACTAATACCTTCGTTGAACATAATGTCAAACTCGGCGGTACGGAATGGCGGAGCGGTTTTGTTTTTCACAACACGAGTTCGCACGCGGTTGCCAATCGCTTGGTCGCCATCCTTAATGGAACCAATACGTCGAATATCCACTCTGATTGAGGAATAGAATTTGAGGGCTCTCCCTCCTGGGGTTGTTTCAGGACTTCCGAACATAACGCCAATTTTTTCACGAATTTGGTTAATAAAAATCACCATACAATCACTCTTGGCAATCGAGCCGGTTAGTTTTCGCATTGCTTGACTCATCAAACGCGCTTGCAAACCAACATGCGTATCACCCATTTCTCCCTCAATTTCAGCACGCGGAATGAGAGCTGCAACAGAATCTACGACAACAACATCCACCGCGTTTGAACGCACAAGCATTTCACAAATTTCTAGTGCTTGTTCGCCTGTATCTGGCTGTGAAACGAGAAGTGCATCAACATCAACGCCCAATTTTTTTGCCCACATTGGATCGAGTGCATGTTCGGCATCAATAAACGCCGCAACACCATCTTTTTGCGCTTGCGCTACCACGTTTAGTGCAAGCGTTGTTTTACCAGATGACTCTGGACCAAACACTTCAATCACTCGACCACGTGGCATCCCTTTCCCGCCTAGTGCAAGATCTAAACTTATGGCGCCAGTTGAAATGGCAGGAATGGAAGTGGCATCCGCGCCATTCAATCGCATAATTGCCCCAGAACCAAATGCTTTATCGATTTGGGACAGCGCGTTCTCGAGAGCCTGAACCTTCCCCTTGTCCTCAACGGTTGACTTTGCTTTTGTAGCCATATCTTTCCCTGCCTTCCTTGGTTTTGTCGCCGCGCTTCCTACACGTGCTGTAGATGCCATTCTATCTGTGGATACGATACCGCTCTTTTTAGGATTATCACTTCCATCTGCTGATTTTCGTGATGATTTCTTAACTTTTCCGTTTTTTGTTGCTATTGCCATCTGAGATACTCCTTCATAAGTGATTTGTTAGGTTTACGGTAGGATGGCAGAAACATCGGCATTGTCAACCGATGTTCGGTAGTTATTCGGTAATTTTATTCGTTTTTCATCGAAAAGCAGGGTTTGCTATGACACTATGTCGTCAGCAAACGGCTACACGCTCTCTGTGAGCCCACCTTCCCAGTTTGGTGTGGGAGGTGTCCATTGGGACAAATCAATCCCAGAGAACCAAGCAATTGTTTTCTCAAGCCCTTCCTTCAGAGGAATACTCGGTTCCCAACCAAGAGTTGATTTGGCGAGCGTAATATCTGGTTGACGCTGCTTTGGATCATCCGCTGGCAAAGGCTTCATAATAAGTTTTGAGTTGCTGTTAGTTAATTCAATAACAAGTGCCGCTAACTCCAACATGGTAAATTCCACAGGGTTACCAAGATTAATAGGACCTGTTGCTTCCTCTGCATCCATCATTGCGATGAACCCGTTAATCAAGTCATCAATATAACAAAATGAACGCGATTGCTGCCCATCACCAAAAATCGTAATATCTTCACCAGCAAGCGCCTGTCGAATAAAGTTACTCACAACTCGCCCATCGTAAGGATGCATGTGAGGTCCATAAGTATTAAAAATTCTTGCAACTCGGATATCGACACCATGCATTCGGCGGTAATCAAACATAATCGATTCAGCCGCTCGTTTGCCTTCGTCATAGCAGGAACGCAATCCAATAGGATTGACATTGCCACGATACGTCTCTGGTTGAGGATGTATATCAGGATCACCATATACTTCACTTGTTGAAGAGTGGAATAGTTTTGCCCCGCATTTGTCTGCGAGTTCAAGCGAATGCAACGCACCTAAGATGCTAGTCATCGTTGTATTCACTGGGTCATGCTGATAATGCCCTGGAGCTGCTGGGCAGGCCAAGTTGTAAATCGCATCAACATCTAAATCCATAGGATTCATTACATCATGCAATACAAATTCAAAATTCGGTAAATCAATCATGTGCTCGATTGTCTCTTTTCTGCTTGTAAAGAGATTATCAAGGCAAATGACATGCTCCCCTCGGTCAACTAAACGCTGACAAAGATGTGACCCAATAAACCCTGCACCACCTGTTACTACTATTCGTTGCGACATAGTGTGCAGGATACGCGAGGTAGCGTGTAAAGTGTAGATATGCGGACAATAGTAGGCACGATGACTGGGACAAGTATGGATGGAGTCGACGCTGTCGCCGTGCACATTGAGGGCTTCGGAGAATCAATATCTGCATCTTTTTACAAGATGGCATCGTGCGGATTAAGTGAAGCGAAACCGTTGTTGCAAAAGATTGCAACTCAAGGCGGGTCTCAGGATGAAATGGATCAAGCGGCAACACTTGTTGGAGAAATCACTGCAAAAGCAATCTCTAAATTAGAACTTAATGCAATCGACCTCATCGCTTTACATGGGCAAACCATTTTTCACAAACCTCCCGAAAGTATCCAACTCATAAACCCATCAACAATTGCAAAACGTTTTCCATGCACAATTTATACTGATCCACGCCAATACGATTTACAACTCGGAGGACAAGGAGCTCCAATCACTCCGCTCGCTGACTGGATTATGTTTCGTTCGGAAGAAAACTCCACCGCGATTGTAAACCTTGGTGGATTTTGCAATGTGACTGTTCTTCCTGCAAACTCCAAACCGGAAGAAATCCAAGGATTCGATGCCTGTTGTTGCAATTTGATTCTAAATAAAATTGCACTCACTCGACTTAACCGCGAATATGACGAAGATGGCGAAGAAGCAACTAAGGGAGATGTAGACCATGCCGCGTATGAGTTGATTCTTCAAAAATTACATGAACAACATCATGCCCACCGTTCACTTGGAACACACGATGACCTTGGGGAGTTCGTTCTTGACATAGGAAAATTTCTGAGTACAACCGACTTGCTTGCAACTTCAGTTGCTGCGATTGGAACATGTATTACTGCCTCAACCCAAAGTGTTGACCGCATCCTGCTCGCCGGAGGCGGCGTCCACAATAACGCACTAGCTCAAGCAATTTACAACAACGGAACAACCGCAACCTTAGGCGTTCCAACGCAAGCAAGGGAAGCGATGGCGATGGCTATTCTTGGCGCTCTCGCCCAAGATGGTCTCTCGATTACGTTACCTCAAATTACGGGCAGGAGAGAAACGAATGAAGCAGTCGGTTGGATTCAAGCAAGTCCGTAAAGTGGTCGCAATTTCGATTCTAGATGTCGCATAAGTGGATCTGCACTGAGTGCTTTTCCGGTAACAGCCTCACAAAGTTCCGCTGCACGATACTGCTGGCCACGCTGATGGATATTTT
>CAYZEX010000097.1:0-3938 GCA_964477675.1 uncultured Isosphaeraceae bacterium | reverse complement strand
CTAGAGCATCTCGCACCGTTCCGTTTGTTGCAAAGGCAAAGGGATATCCTTGGTCGAGGGTTGCAGCGAAAGTCATGATGGGTGCATCGCTTGCTGAACTTGGTACTGAAGAAATTCCAGAGACCGGTTTCTTCGCTGTCAAAGAGCCTTGCTTTCCGTTTGAAAAATTTCCTGGCGTAGACGTAGTACTTGGACCAGAGATGCGATCAACCGGAGAAGCGATGGGTATGGACAGATCATTGCCAGTTGCACTGGCAAAAGCAAAAATGTCAGTGAGCAGATCGCTCCCAACTTCGGGTCAGGTTTTCCTTTCGATTCGTGAAATCGATAAAGTGCATGCAGTGGAAGTTGCGCGCTCACTTGTTTCGATGGGGTTTACTGTTTTTACAACAAGAGGCACCAGGGAACTTCTCGCTTCGCATAGTGTTGATACTGATTTGATTCGGAAAATTTCTGAGGGTGCTCGTCCGAATATCCTCGACAAAATTGCAAATAATGAAATTGATCTGATTATCAATACACCAACCAGAACTGGGGCACAAACGGACGAAGGGCAAATTCGTGCCATGGCAGTTGGTTCCCGGGTTCCAATGATTACAACAATTACTGGTGCTCGCGCTGCTGTTGCTGCAATTGAAGCACTTCGTGGTGGAACTTGGCAGGTGGCGGCATTGCAAGATTACTTCACGAGCTCGATGCAACACGAGCAACTGAAATGCGGAGACATCCAGTAGAAACTATCTCTAGCGATTATCTCTTGGGTGCCCCATTTGCGAGCGCTAGAGTATAATTCGCATCCGATGCCTGACTGGATTCCAACTTGGATTACGCCACAACTTTTGACTTCCGTGGTCGTTATTTTGGTCATTTTACACCTCTCGCTTGGCGCAGCTGCGTACTTTATTTTGCTAGAGCGCAAGGTGTGCGCGTGGGTGCAAGATAGAATTGGACCAGATCGTGTTGGCAAGTTCGGGCTTCTACAACCACTTGCAGATGGATTGAAATTGTTTGTCAAAGAGGACTTCATGCCAAAAGGTGTTGACAAGGGGTTGTTCACTATTGCCCCAGCATTAACAGTCATTCCTGCGATGGTTGGTTTTCTTGTAATTCCTTGGGCTGGCGGGCTAGAACTTTCCGGTGGGGAAACGGTTTCTGTGATGGGCGCAAATATTAACATAGGTGTTATCTACATAGTGGCTACCGGTTCGCTTGGAGTCTATGGAGTTTCACTTGGCGGCTGGGCTTCAAATAACAAATTTTCTTTCCTTGGTGGACTTCGCGCAGCAGCCCAGATTATCAGTTACGAAATACCGATGGGTCTTGCTTTGCTTTGCGTTGTTATTGTTTCTGGCACCCTCCTTCCAGAAACTATTGTTGCACAACAACTTTCTGGTCAATGGAACATTGTGCAACAACCACTTATCGCCATTTTGTTTTATGTTTGTTTATTGGCCGAAGCAAATCGAGCGCCCTTTGATCTCGCCGAAGCAGAGCAAGAACTGGTTGGTGGCTGGCATACAGAATATTCATCTATGCGTTGGGCATTATTCTTTATGGGTGAATACATTCACCTCTTTGTGGGAGCAGCATTTTTCACGACTCTATTCTTGGGCGGATGGTCGTTGAATCCAATTACCGGATGGGATTTACCTGCCTCAGGCAGTTTTTGGATGATTGCCCTGCAGTTTGGAGTGGTACTTGGAAAAGTATTTTTGCTCGTTTTCTTGGCGATGCTCGTTCGCTGGACGCTGCCGCGTTTCCGATTCGATCAACTTATGCGACTTGCTTGGGAGGGGATGATTCCAACTTCGCTCTTACTTGTCCTCATCGTATCTATATATATGTATCTAGGGTGGACCCCATACCTATGGACTGGCTCAATACTTGCACTATTAATTATGGCAATGGCTAGACCCTTCTTGCCCAGTAACGACACAAATAAACGTGTTGCATTGCTTGGGAGCCGTTTTAGTCCACCTTCGTGCAGGGGTTCATCAAAAGCATGAGGAAAGTGTTGGATACTGTTGGTGGCTTATGGGTTGCTCTCATGTTGTTGATTAGATGTAAATTTAAGATGGGTTCTGGAAGTTATTTAGCATGGAGAAGAGAAACGGCATTTGGCAAAGATGGACAGTTTCCGAAACTTACAAAGCAACAGCGCCGAAAATCAATTCGTAGTTGGTCACGTTGGGCTTGGATGTCTCGGCAGCAATAAATTATTGGAAGAGAAGAATCGCCACAGAGCCTCAAAAAAAATAAAAAGAATAACCGCATGCTGACATTGGGTCGTCAGTATCGTCTTGTACTATCCCCGTCCATGGGAAAACAGAAATCAATGTATTGTTGTAAGGCGTGCCACGCATCTTCACCAACTTGGATGGGAAAATGTACGCAGTGTGGCGAGTGGGATACGCTTGTTGAAAAGAAACAGGAATCTAAACCTATGCCTTCACATGCTGCTGCGGCATTTGCTGCTACGGTTGATCAGTTTGGTGGTGATAAAGAAGCAATTGAACTTATCGAAATACAAACCCCTTCGGTTGGTCGAATGAGCACTGGCATTGGTGAACTGGATCGAGTACTTGGAGGTGGGTTAGTTGTTGGAAGTGTGGTGCTTGTTGGTGGTGATCCGGGTATTGGCAAATCAACACTGATGATGCAAGCGGCGATTGCCACAATGAAGGGTGGTTTGGAAGGCGGGGTCTTATATGCTACAAGTGAAGAATCTGCGTATCAATGTAAATTGCGTGCGGAGCGAGTCCTTGATGGTATTGAAGGTGGGTGTCTCTCTGGTGTACTTGTCCTTGCAGATACAGATTTGGCAAGAATAACTGCACAGGTTGTGAAACATAAACCAAAATTATTAATAATTGACTCAATTCAAATGGTCTACCGTGAAGATATTGACGCTGCGCCGGGTAGCGTTTCGCAAATACGAAGATGTTGTTTAGAGTTGGTTTATCTTGCTCGCCAACTTGAAATGGCGGTAATAATTGTTGGGCACGTTACCAAGGAAGGTAATCTTGCCGGACCAAGGGTGCTTGAACATTTAGTGGATGTTGTTTTGAACTTTGAAGGGGATAGGCATTACGCTCTTCGCGGACTTCGGGGAGTAAAGAATCGATTTGGCACAACATTAGAAATTGGTTTATTTGAAATGGGGCAGCAAGGCCTCTGCGAAGTTGACGATGCTGCAGCATTTTTAGACCCCGATGCTCCACCAAGGGCTGGAGCAGTTGTTTGCCCTGCTTTACATGGTTCACGCTGTTTACTCATTGAAGTGCAAGCGCTTGTTGCTCAGGGAACTTTTGGACAGGCACGAAGGCGTGCTAATGGTTTAGATGGGACTCGGCTTACCATGTTGACCGCGGTATTAGAACAACACGCTAAGGTCGACTTAAGCGATCAAGACATTTATACAAGTACCGTTGGGGGATTAAAACTTACTGAACCAGCAGTTGATTTAGCCCTTTGTGTTTCAATAATGGGAGGGTATCGCGGGCTACCGCTTCCTTCTGATGTATGTGCTATCGGAGAAGTTGGACTTGGTGGAGAGGTTCGTTGCGTACCGCAAATTGAACAAAGAATTGCCCAGGCGTTAAGAAGGGGATATAAAAAGATATTAGTTCCGATAACACAACAAGATTCCTGCGGTGCTGGGTGCATTGGAATAGCCTCTATAGGTGATTTAGAGGGGTTTATCGAAAAAAATGCGATTAACAGCCCCTCTAAAGATAGGTTATCGGACGGGAAAAAAAGGGAAATTACAAAATGCGCGTAAACCCTTTTGCGACAGTCGTTTACCCCTTCGGCACGTCTTTGTTTGTTGTTTTTTTACAAGTTTCTTGCAGGTGGTCTAGCCAAATGCTCTCAAGTGGTTATCATTCCGCCTTCAACTTTTCGGTCACAGTAGACCGATAGGGAACAATCGTCCGTTC
>CAYZEX010000096.1:0-4008 GCA_964477675.1 uncultured Isosphaeraceae bacterium | reverse complement strand
CAGTTCAGTCCTAAATGGACTGAGGGGCGACTTTTGTCCGAAAAACAGTGTCCCGTATCGAAGCCGGAGGATTTCATTATTGCCGTCAAAAACGACCAGATTGTTGGTTGTGTCGCCTTGTGGGATCAAAGTGACTTCAAACAACATGTCGTGCGCGGGTACAGACAGCCATTTCCTCTCCTGAAGCCATTAATCAATGTATTTGCGAGGATGCTTGGGTATCCAGGTTTGCCGGATATCGGCAAGTCCCTCAAGGAAGTATACCTGTCACACTTTGCTTTAAGGACAACGGATGGTGAGTTGTTGAAGACTCTCGTCCAGACAGCCTTGAACGCGGCACATCAACAAGGACATAAGGTAGCAATGTTCGGGTTCGCCGATAATCATCCCCATTTACCGCTGGCCCGAAAAAACTTTCGCAACATCCCCTATGAAAGCGAACTGTATGCGGTTCACTGGGGTGAAGAGAACGGTTCTGTTTCTGAAATGACCAACCGCCCCGTTTGTTTAGAGGCAGCGACGTTATAGGAAAAGCATGACAAACAAAATCGCCTTTGTCAGACCGAATATGTTCGATGGCCGTTCTTCTGATGCCATGGAGCCTCTTGTATTTTCCATCCTTGCGGCCCGGACGCCGGAAACCTTCGAAACCGTTCTTTGGGACGAACGCCTTGAAGATATTCCGTTCGATACTCCGGTCTCATTGATCGCAATGACGGTCGAAACCTACACGGCAAAACGCGCCTATCAGTTGGCTTGGGAGTTTCGTCGTCGAGGTGTACCCATCGTCATGGGAGGTTATCACCCAACCTTCATGCCCGACGAAGTTCTGGAACATTGTGATGCAATCGTCATGGGGGATGCCGAGGGTGTCTGGGAACAGGTGCTCGAAGATCTCATGTCCGGACAACTTTGCCGAAAGTATGATGGTACGACCTTCAAGCCCATCGCTTCAGATAATCAGGATCGCAGTATTTATCATGGAAAGAAGTATGCACCGGTCAATCTTGTGCAATATGGCCGTGGCTGCAAATTCAACTGTGACTTCTGTTCGATCCGGGCATTTTATGGGTCGAACCTTCGTCAACGGTCCGTAGCCGACATTGTGAGTGAAATCGAACAACTTGAACGCAAACACATTTTTCTCGTCGACGACAATATTTTTATCGACACGCAAAAAGCCAGAGAGCTGTTTCACGCACTCATTCCGCTAAAGAAAAAGTGGTCATGTCAGGTTTCCATCGACATTGCCCAAAACAGCGACTTGGTAAAGCTGATGGCGGCCAGTGGATGCACCGGCGCGCTGATCGGGTTTGAATCGCTGAATGTCGACAGTCTTCGGCAAATGAAAAAAGGTTGGGGCGTTAAACATCAAACCTATGACGAAGCGATCAGGGTGTTTCAGGATGCAGGCATCATGATCTACGGAACATTCGTGTTCGGCTATGACGGAGACACGCCTGACAGTTTCAAGGAGGCGGTTGAATTTGCGGTCCGGAACAAGTTTCTGCTTGCCAACTTCAATCCCCTGACGCCAACACCGGGTGCTCCCCTCTATGACCGACTGATGTCTGAAAACCGATTGCTCCACGACAAATGGTGGCTTGATGAAACGTTCCGTTATGGCGACGCGACATTTGAGCCTTTGGGAATGACGGCACAACAACTGACCGACGGGTGTTATTGGGCAAGAACTGAATTCAACACGTACAGTTCGATTTTCAATCGTTTGCTAGACGTACGTACCAACATTAACAGTGTCACCAGGGCTGGTTTTTTTCTGCTTTCAAACTTGACGTCGCGCCGCGAAATACACGCCAAACAGGGCCGGGTACTGGGTGCGGCAAATGTGCCCATGGTTGCAGGTGGCGCTTTATGAAACTGACCCTGATCAAACCCAACATCGGGCGCGTGGAGCATAGCCTTTATGTCGACGAAGGCCGGATGGAGCCATTGACACTCGCAGTCCTGGCCGGTTTGACGCCACCTGATGTTGAGGTCGTGCTCTATGACGATCGCATGGAATCTATTCCCTATGACGAGAAAACCGATTTCGTTGCAATTACGGTGGAAACCTACACAGCACGCAGAGCCTATGAAATCAGCGCTGAGTTTCGCGCGCGCGGCATCCCTGTGATCATGGGTGGGTTCCAGCCCATGCTGATCCCCGAAGAATGTGCCTTGCATGCCGATTCCCTGCTTATCGGTGACGCCGAGACAATTTGGCCGGACGTCATTGCGGACGCAAAAGGCAAAAAACTCAAACCCCTGTACAAAGCCCGCCCGGGCATTCCGCAAGCAAAGACATTGCCGCGTCGAGACCTGTTCGATGGAAAAGGGTATCTGCCGCTCAGTCTGATGCAGTTCAGCCGAGGTTGTACTTTCGCGTGCAACTTCTGCGCCGTCAGTGTTTTCTTCGATCGCAAACAATATGTGCGTGATGTTCGCGAGTTGGTCAGGGAGATCGAAGCACAGGGCAGAAAAATGTTGTTTATCGTCGATGACAACATTGCGGCAAATCATAACGCGCTTAAAACGCTTTGCCGCGAACTGATCCCCCTCAATGTCCGCTGGATCAGCCAGACAAGTCTGAACATCACCCATGACCTCGAGCTCATGAAACTGATGGAACGCAGCGGCAATCTCGGCAATGTGGTCGGATTTGAGTCCTTGAACCCCGAAAGTATTCGCTCGATGAACAAATCACCAAATTTCAGCGGGTTTGATCATTACAAGGAACAGGTCAAAATTCTCAACGACTATGGTCATCAAACCTGGGCAGCCTTCACGCTCGGGCATGATTTCGACACCGTGGAGACCGTTGACGCGACACTGGAATTTGCTATGAAAAACAACTTCAGTTTCGCCGCGTTCAACATCCTGATGCCCTATCCCGGCACGCCGCTGCATGAAAAACTCAAAGAGGAAAATCGGTTGCTGTACGACGGCAAATGGTGGCTGCATCCGGAATATCGGTTTAACCAGGCAGCTTTCTTGCCCAACAAGGTGTCGCCCGACGAACTGACGGATGCCTGCCATCGTGCCCGATCACATTTCAACAGTCTGAGTTCCATAACCCGTCGATTGTTCATGGGCACCAACTTCCGCTCGCTCTCCCGCGCCGGTCTCTACCTCTTTTATGCCAGTATTTTCCGCAAAGAGGTTTTTAAAAAACATGGTATGCGGTTTGGTTTGGAAGCCTGATCTGAAATGAAACGATTTTTTTCGATTTATGAGTACGCGGGTCCTTTGCTACTGTTGCCGCTTGCGTATTATCTTTGGCATCAAAGATACGATGGAGACCATGCTCTCGTCGCATTAACTCTGTTTGTCCCCATTTTGTTTGCCTATGTCATACCGGGCATTGGAACCAACGTTTTAAAGCTTTGGGAATTCAACACCCGGTTTCGGCTTGGGCGGTTTCGTCCGCATCATGGGTTCGTCTTTGGATCGGCCACTTCCATATTAGTTTTTATAAGTACCGATATGCCAGCAACCGGCCTGGACATCGCGGAGATCTTAAAGTCAGGGTTTGTTGTCGGTTCAATGTTGGCATTCTGGAACTGGCTGTATGATTTCCTCGCCATAAAATCGGGATTCATAATCGTCCACAAACAACCGTATTTCGAAGATGACAGCCCTGCGACATTGGCTGCGGAACATGCACCCGTCATTTTTGGTATGTTTGGCGCCACCTACGGTATGTGGATGTCGGCTTGCCAAAGCCTGCTTTTGGGCGAGGGACTCACTGGACAGTATTGGCTATTTTTTGTCACCGGCTGTACGGCCTGCCTCTGCCTACCCGTCGCAGCATTCGTTGCACTTTCATATTTCAGATACGGGGTTTCGGGACTCAAGGCCATTGCCGAGGGCAGTGAAGAATGAGCAATAAACCAACTTATTAGAAAACTGTAATTTTCTAATAAAATGGATTCTAGAGGAGTTTTGAAGAGGGTCAAAAGGGGCGGAAGTGGACTAAAGTGGATTCACAATTTTCACACAACATGT
>CAYZEX010000095.1:0-4090 GCA_964477675.1 uncultured Isosphaeraceae bacterium | reverse complement strand
CGCGGGCCTTTTTTATAGAACAATTAGTAAATCCCTAAAGACAATTAATCGTTTGAAGCAGGGCGGACTTTTCCAGCAATTGCAGGGCCAGTTTTTGCGATTTCAGAAGCGACCTCCTTACGATGCACAGGAATTTCACGTGGAAAATCCAGCGCTATCCGTACCCGATCTCCCTTAATTGTGGCAATCCTTATGACGCCAATTGGGTTTGAAGGATCTCCTATAACAACCTCTTCACCTTCTCTTCGTGTAATAACTAGCATAATGCGAACCTCCTGTCGCCACTTCCAAATAAGAAATATCGCGCAGCCTGCGCGAACCACCAAGGTACATAGTATCAGGGGGCAATGAATAATGCCAATAGAAAACGAAAAACCGGCTTGCAACCCCTTTAAACGCAATGTGTTGCGTGTATTTTCTAATCTATTGCCTGAACGAGGGTGATTCCGTCAATGCGCTCTTTAAGGGTTTGTTCAATCCCTCCCTGTAGGGTCATATCTAATGAGGGGCAACCGATGCAAGCGCCTAAGAACCTGACAGAAACAACGCCATCAGTATCAACAGCAACCAACTCGATATCACCACCATCAGCCTGAATTGATGGGCGAATACGTTCGATGACTTCTGCTACTTGGTTGAACAATGCGGTATTCGATTTCGCTCTTTCTTTGCTCATATTGTTAAATGGTACGCTGAACTCAATGGGTTTGCATACACCTGTACACTGTGTGAATGAAATGGTACTTATTTCTCGTTATTTCTCTGTTTTTACTTGTGCAATGCTCTCCAAGGATATTGAAAGACCCAAGTGCTACTTTGAGAGAAACGGGCCGTGCTCCTTCTGTCCATTTGCAAGCAATGGTCTTACTAGATACCCAAGTTGGGATTGATGATCCGAACTACCACGAAGCCCTTCAACGAATGTTGTGGGTGTATGGATATTCAAACAAAGCAAGATTAGAAGCATTAAATCGACTTTGGGCACACGATAGAGAAAGTACAACTAGGATTCTACGAC
Organism: uncultured Isosphaeraceae bacterium; assembly: GCA_964477675.1. Taxonomy (GTDB): domain Bacteria; phylum Planctomycetota; class Phycisphaerae; order Phycisphaerales; family SM1A02. Next base: position 3,072 of record CAYZEX010000095.1, on the reverse strand, counting down.
AACTATTGCCAAGAATGAAAAACTGGAGTTGGCTTACCGAATTGTGTGCATGGATTGGAAGCGAAAAAGTTGTTGAACTTAATGAAGCATTAATAAGTTCTTGGTCTCGCCCTACATCAGCGGTAGTAGAAGAATCAGAAAGACCAGAGTACAAAGCGCTCGTTGAGATTGTTGGTGAAGATGATATTCTGGATGTTGCGTTTGATTCACTTATTGCATCGAATGAGGTCAGGAATGAAAGTTATCGGATACGTTGCTGGGATTTGCTCCAACGGCTTGACCAAAGTGAACGTCTTGTAGAGTTATTGAAGAGCTCATCCATTGATTCAGATGATGTTTTTTTGCATTACCTTCAAAGATCAATGTATGAACTTGGAATAGTTCCAGAGAATCGTGAAGAAATACTCTGGATTAAGGAACTTTCCAATCCAGCATACGCAAAATTCTGGAATGAAGCGAGAGAGACACTTAAAGAACTTAGCCAAGACAAACGTAATAACTTAGAGATGAGAAACATACCTATCGTAGTATCACTGCGTCGGCATGGTGGGGAGGATGCACTTTCAAGAACAGCTAATGAGATTATCACGAATATTGAAAACCAAATATCAGGCCAGAAGCATTATGAAGAACGTGAGGGCGGTGGTGGGTATACGCTAGGGTCCGAATTACTGGAACGACATAAATCAAAATTGACATGGGGTGATGCAATTGCAATAGAAATAGCTTTGAAGGCGATGGCTGTACCCCAAGTTCGTAGCCATCTTTTTGATTATGCGGTTCGTGATCATGAAGACGAAACAACGGAGTATGGTGGAATAATATCGCTTGATAAGAAGGGTAGATTTGAAATACTGGAGTTTGAACCTAAGATTCGAAGCCACGATAGAAAATACAATGCACCACAAGAATTATTTGATGCTTCGTACACAGCGCTGTTCCACTTTCATTTTCATGCACAGGAATATCGTAATGGTGAACACGCAGGACCTGGCATGGGTGACAAGAGTTATGCAACTAATACAAGAGCGAACTGCCTTGTCTTTACTTTTGTTAATTCTGAAACTATGAATGTAGACTATTACAGACATAGCGGGGTTGTTATTGATTTAGGGACAATAACGAGGTAATGTTCCGGCCAATTTCAATATATTTACTAATGCTCCTATTGGTTTCTGATAGGGGTGTAATAACATCAAGTTTACAAGAAGGTTTTTGGCTGATTCTTTTGCTTTTTGTTATTCCATGTATTGCAGTTTTATCAGCAACATCCGCTAGAAAGTCTAGAGTAATGCAACTCTTCGCTACATACGCCATTCTTCTTTCATGGGGTATTGCATTATTGTTTTTCTCTTGGAAATCGACAGTCTATTGGCTCATCGGTTACAAAGTTATTGTTGGAGATGTTGTCGTTCTGTTTCCGGCAGTATTTTGGTTGTTTGTTTTATGGTTGTTGACTTCACAATCGAAGGGAAAATTTTCGTTTGCTTGCTACCGATTGCGATTAGAATTTCTACTCTTATTTGTACCGGTTTTTTTATTTTTTGGCATGCTTGAAATTGCATCTTCTGTAGTAAAAGTTCCATTAGAGTACAAGGAGTTGATTGAACTAACAGCATTATTATTATTGCTGTCTTGTTCATCTTGGCTTATAACAATAATTCTTCCAGCGATACAGATGAAGAATTATGAACTTCGCACATCAATTGTTGATGTAGCAGTGCGGGCAGGGATTCGTAATGCAAACGTACTAGTATGGGATACACATCAACGAATAATGAATGCGCTTGCAATAGGTGTTATTTTTCGACCGAAAACTATTGTGTTAACGGATAAACTCATTAGCTGTTTGAGCCTACAAGAGTTACTTGCGGTAACTGCTCATGAATTTGGTCATCATAAATATCGGCATATCCCGTTTTTAATAATCACTCTTGTTTGCATACTTGTCTGGTCTTTCAAAGCGTTTACTTTATTTGGGTTCGATGTGTCCAGTGAGTTAATCTATATATTTCAACTTATCCTGTGTGTTGGTGGAATCATTTGTATGTCTAGGCAGTTCGAAGAACAAGCAGACGCCTATGCAAGCGACAACCTTTCTTCTAGACATGGGAGCGAAGTTGTTACACAAGATGCTGCAAACGCTATGGCAAATGCATTGGGTGCAATTGCCTCTGCGCAACAAATTAACAAAGATAGATATGATCTTTTGCACGGTTCTATCCGGTCAAGACAACAAAAATTGCAACACCTCGTGGGTTGTAAACTTTCAGAGGTGCCAATAAACAAGAAAGTTAAACGTATCAAAATCGTATTACTATGTATTATGGTTGTTGGATTTATTATATGAATTTAGAACAAAATGTACGAATGCATGGCGCGAGCAATCGGTTCTTCATTCATATTGGTGGCAAGGAGCCAAGTGAACTCCTACATAAGTTGCAAGGTGCAGATGGTCTTTTATTAGTGCAAAGTGATGCAAATGCTGACGCTTTTATGCGTATTATTAATGCTGACGGGAGCGAAGCGCAGCAATGCGGCAATGGTTTACGTTGTGTAGCGCTACACCTTGTACGAAGCAAACTTGTTGAGAGCAAGCAAGTTTCCATTCGGACATTTTCAGGGACACATTCATGCCTTGTACGAGATGATTGCAACGAGGTTGAAGTAACTCTGAGCGTTCCAAAAAAAGAAGGGAAACTTACTCATCCCGAATTCCCTGAACTTGAGTATATAAATATGGGAAACCCAAACGCGGTCTATTGGACAGATGATGATCCTTTAGAAATACGTGATAAACTTGGTGATCAAATTGCGTCCAGCCCACATTTTATTCAGGGAATGAATGTGCATTTCGCTCGAAGAGATGGTGAACAGTACGCAACGTGTGCTTCTTTTGAAAGGGGTGTTGGGAATACACATGCGTCAGGGACGGGTGGAGCATCAGTCTTCGTTGCATCTGGTACAAGAGAACCATTTAACGTTTCTTCTTTAGGGGGGACCCTTAGGTACCATTACAATGATATGGGAGAAGTTGTGATGGCGGGTCCAGCAGGTTATGAATGAATAACC
>CAYZEX010000094.1:0-4143 GCA_964477675.1 uncultured Isosphaeraceae bacterium | reverse complement strand
ATCATTACCACGGACATGCGATAGTTCCCAAAGAAATCAACGAAAAAACTGCCCTGTGGGTTGAAGTAGAATCCGTCACCGGCGACCGCGAAATTGGACGTATTGCGTTGCAATAAAGTTTTGGCTCAATCTTAGTGATGCTACGACTAAAACTATCCCGCGCGAAAGTATGTCCCTTTCTCTAAAAAGCAATGCCAAGAAATAACACTGTGATTTGGCGAAGTAGACAAAAACTCGCTTAGAATTATCGTTTTGAGCTGCATAATTTGGCCGAGAGCTATTTTTCTCTATTTTTTTGTAGTTTTTCTTTCATTTTCTCTATCGTATGATAGTATTACTGGCATGAGGATGTTTGAAAGCCATGACAACCAGAAACGAGGTATCTGCGTTCCTCACACTATTCAAACTTTCTATCGAGTTCGATCGATGGCATTTCAAAGACCGAGAACGCACAGAGCAAGATCTAGTCAACCTCAACTTGAACAAGAAACAAGCGGCGGACATCATCTCCCTACTGACTCCAAATCACTATGTTTCAGGACCGATGCCGGACGATATCGATTTCAACAAGGAAGTTTGGGTGTTCGGGTACAAATCAGATCTCGAAGAAATCTATATCAAACTCCGGTTGACGGAAGCGGGCAAAACTCAATTTCCACGTGCACTCATCTGGTCATTCCACAAAGCAAAACATCGAATGAAGTACCCACTGAAACTAGAGCATGACTAATGAATAAAAAACTCTACTGCCCAAATTGCGAAGCAGACAATACATTTCAAAGTGAAACTCGCATGCAAACATGCGATGTTCGAAATGAAAAAATTACCATCGATATCCCTCTGTGGGTGTGCGATGTTTGCAATGAAACTGTTGTAGATGAATCTTATGGTGACCCGATCGATCATGCGTTTGACTTGTATCGAAACCAACACAACCTTCTTTCTCCAAATGAGATTAAATCAATTCGTACAAAATGGAATATAAGCCAAGTTGCGCTTGCAACATTACTCGGTATGAGCCAAGCAACAATCAATCGGTACGAAGGTGGTTCTTTGCAGCAAGAAAAGGAAGATGTATTACTTCGTGCATGTGAAAAAAAAGAAATGATTGAAAACTTATTTGCACTTCGCGGGAATCTGTTAACACCTCGACAACAACATGCACTTCGCAGTTCAATCGAAAATACCGCTGAACTCCCACAGTGGTCAATCAACACAGAAAACACAATAGAAAGTGGATTTACTCGTTTTGAGTATGAAAAATATGTCGCAGTTGTTCTGTGGTTATGCGATAACATCGCACTTGTTACGCCAACCAAACTCAACAAACTATTGTTTTACACTGACTTTCTATTCTTTAAATTGAACGCATGTTCGATGACAGGGATGAAGTATCGACGAATGCAGTTTGGTCCAGTTCCAGAACATCGAACGACACTTCGCGCAATGATGGAGGAAGACGGATACTTATCAGTTATTGAGTCCACTTTTCAAAATGGAAATTACGGAGAAGTGGTGCGAGCTGGAGCAAACGAACCATCGATCCAACTCGGTAGGAACGAATTACATGTCCTTCAATTTGTCAGAGACTCGCTCGGTGGCTTATCACCTTCAGAAATCAGCGATCTTTCTCATACTGAAATAGCATGGAAAGAAACCGAAGCGGATGCGTTCATCAGTTACTCGGCAGCAATAGAATTATCACTGTCAGTATTAACTTGAGTATCCACGTACATCTCATCAATTAGTTTCAACAATTTTTTGTCATGCCGAAATTGACCTCGTACTGTTCCAAAACTCAGCCAAAGTTTGGGAGCCCCCTTCTGATTTGAGTAACTCCCCAGAACGAACCCTGATCGAACCACTCTCTGAAAATCTATTCAGTGACCAAGGGTACAAAATTTGTTCGACCTGTTAAATGGAATTGTTCTGAGAGCACCGTATCGCCCGACGTTAGATAATTCCGTGTAGGCTGAGTTTTGAAACACTTCGGGGTCGCTACTTGTCAATGGTGCGCTCTAAGTAGAGCGCGACAGATTTGTGGTCGAATTATGTTGATGACATCTGTGAGATCTGAAGGCGCGTCGTCAATATTCATTCGCCTAATGAATTCGGACCAGCGTTTAATAACACGTTCATCTTTGCTGAACGATTCCGAGAAACCGATTGGTACATCCTCTGGGATCAATGTTTGTCTTCGACGAAATGTAGCAGCCATTGCTGCAGCAAGGTTCTCTTCCGTTAGATCATAATCGCGCAGCAACACGAATAGATCGTAATAGTCTTTCATCCGGCTGTTAGCCATACCGAGTGTCACAGCTGCTTCGACCTTTTCAGCAACAACAGTTACTGGTGGGTACATTCGCAGATTTGGTGCATCCATATCCAAAAGAGTGGGGTATGGTTTGACCTCTGCTTCAGGTGTAACTGCATCCCCGAAACCGATGTCAATTTGCATCGGGATCCGGGCGGTTCCCAGATATGCAGTTAGAAAAACACGTACACCGTCGTACTCCTGCTCTTCGCGTATTTCTTGTGAATCTATCGTTGATGGATCGAATATCATCCCGTCATCTGCTACTACTGTTGAGATCAGTTGCCTAACGGTAGCCGCGACTGCCTCAGGACTAGAGTCTACATGGCTAAGTAGATCGAGATCTTTTGTCGGACGATGTAGAGTACCCGACCAAACACGAAATAGCATTGCACCTTTAAGAACGAATTGATCAGACAAGTTGGACATCGAAAGACGATACAAGAATCGTTCTATCGCGTACTGAGTTAGAAGCGCGTTGTAGTCCGCGCCTGTATCGTTGCGAATGTTTAGCAAGCGCTGCCGAACTGAAGTGGTCAAATTACTGTCCGATTGCATGGTCAAAGTAGTACTTCAAGATAAGGTGCGATGACAGATGCCACACGATCGATCTTCGCCATCTCATAGATGTCACTTGGTGTTGCTTTTTTTAGACGCAGACAATTACGGAGTGCTTCAATAGCAACATCTTGTCCAACATGGTCACGATACTTAAAACAGTCTGCAACTGTCTTTGCGGGCGTCGTCATCTGAATTTCAATGCCTTCAATTCTATGTGTATGGATTCCCTCAGTCAGGGATTTGCCAGATGCATACACAATGTGGATTGGTGGATGATCAATCTTCGGTCGTCGACCTGAGCGATCGATCATAAGCCATACAGCATGTGGAATTTGTGTTGAAAGTTCAAGAAAGTCTAGAGCAGAGATCAGGCAAACGGTTGCGCTACGCGATCGGGCGCAGACAGTAGCTAGATCAGTGTGTCGAGTTGGTTCATAATCAGGTAGAGAATAGACTCCTCTTGATCGACGAACTAGTTCACCACGGTCGTAGAGGCGTTTGAGTACCTGCCGAGGGATCCCAATATCCACAAGATTACGGGGTCGCACTGTGCCATGCGTGCCAACATAATCGAGAAGTCGTGTTGTGTGTGTTCTAGGAGGCATAGATGTTACGAAACGTCGGTCCAGAAGACATATCGACCTACGTTTAGTCACACTATACTTCCATTGCAAGAATCTGGCAAGCCAATCAAGCAAATAGCATATTGTTCCAAAATCTGCCTGCATTTGGAAATCTCGTTTTTGGCATCATAAACGACCATCGTCAAGAACCCGAACCCTGACCATAGTACGCCCAGTCCTCAGTATGGTCATAGGAAGTGCATATTATTGACACATAAATCCGGCTCTCCAAATCCTAGCCACGTTGATCGCAAGTTGGTTTAACGAACAGCAACAACTCGCCATCAAGTATCTCAAAGAAGAAAACCGTGTCTTGTGAGAGTAACTTAGCGGAAAGCGGATCAAGCTCAATGATGAACAGCGACGACGAGCATCCGTCACTTCCAAGCTGCTGCCAACCCTCAAGCTGATCGAAGTTGACAATTATTTAGGTCAAAGTTCACGTAGTCGTGTGCTACACATTTTTACTCAATAGTATGAATATGGTCTGGCTCATTGCGTTTTCATGAAGACAAGAGTTCTTGACAACTGGAAGTACCAATTCATGCTTGATTTGAGGGCAATAACCAATATACAATAAACGTTGTTCTGCACTGTTCCATGCGAGTTATTACACTCATTTTGGCAATTTTTTCTACTCAGGTG
>CAYZEX010000093.1:0-4252 GCA_964477675.1 uncultured Isosphaeraceae bacterium | reverse complement strand
TTTACTTCTTTAGTTACTTCTGGACAACAATTGTATTCAGCCCTGAAGATATGGCTAGGCAACTCAAAGACAATGGGAGTTTTATCCCCGGTCTTCGCCCTGGACCACGAACAGCGGAATATTTAGAAACGGTTGTGGAACGTATTACTTACGTTGGCGCTGGCTTCTTGGCGGTCATAGCAGTTATTCCATCGATCGTCTCAAAAGAAATGCAAATCCCGTTCTTCGTTTCAAGTTTTCTTGGTGGAACGGGTTTACTTATTGTTGTGAGCGTTGGTCTCGACTTAATCCAAAGGATTGAAGCCAACTTACTCATGCGTAATTACAAAGGATTCCATGATTCACCTGTAAAGAGTCGTACAGGTGGAGTTTCCAGGAGACCAAGTGGAGCATGATAGTATAGGAATGGCAAAAGAAGAAAAAATCTCATTAGAGGCCGAAGTAGTAGAGGCCTTGCCTGATGCAAGATTCAAAGTAAAACTTGAAAATGGGCACGAGATTCTTGCGTACATAAGTGGAAAAATGCGTCGGTTTTATATTCGCATTCTTCCTGGCGACAAAGTAACAGTAGAGATTAGCCAATACGACATGACAAAAGGTCGAATTACATATAGACACTAATTGAAACCTCAGAAGAGGAGATCACCATGAAAGTAAAAAGTAGCATTAAACGAAGAACCAAAGATTGCCAAATCGTAATACGAAAGGGCAAGCGTTACGTAATTAACAAGAAAAACCCACGATTGAAAGCTCGTCAAGGATAACTCTCGGATTTACCTAAAGTAACTACCGAAATTGGAGAACTAACATGCCACGTATTGCAGGCGTAGATATCCCAGAAAATAAAAAGATACGGTACTCACTCCGTTATATTTATGGTATTGGGTTAAAGATTGCTGATGATATTATAGAAAATTCTAGTATTGATCCAGATACAAAAGCTCGAGACCTAACAGATGATGAGGTAGCCCGAATTGCGGCGTACCTTGACGCGAATCTCTTGGTTGAGGGTACATTGCGACGTCAAGTGAAGCAAAATATCCAACGGCTTCGTGATATTCGTTCGTACCGAGGGGAACGTCATCGGAAGGGTCTGCCCACAAGAGGCCAGAGAACTCGGTGTAACGCGCGTACTCGTAAGGGTCGTAAGAAAACTGTTGCTGGTAAGAAGGGTGTTAAAGGTTAATACGTGATATAGCGAGGCGCTATACACTCGCAAGGTTCCTCTACATAGGAATATGTAGAAGATTCAGGAATTGCATGAGCGAAAAAGGAAAGAACACATGGCTAAGAAAAAAATTCGAAAAAATATAGGTAAGGCAATTGTCCACGTCAAGGCAACCTTTAACAACACTATTATCACTCTGACGGATCTTAGTGGTGAAACGTTATGCTGGGATTCAGCAGGAACAGTTGGTTTTAAGGGCGCTCGTAAAGCGACTCCATTTGCTGCAGCAAGAGCGGCAGAAAAAATTGCTGTTAAAGGCAAGCGTATGGGCATTACAGAAGTAGAAGTGAGAGTAAAAGGTCCAGGCAGTGGTCGAGATTCCGCAGTGACATCTTTAGAGCAAAATGGTATGCGTATTACTGCTGTAGAAGATCATACGCCAATTCCTCATAACGGCTGTCGCCCACCAAAGCAACGCCGTGTTTAAGTAATAAATAGTTCGCCCCTTGGAGATGGGCTTGGAGTGGTCGGCAGTCCTCCTCGTTCCGAGTCTAAGGTAAGCGTTTTTTAGGTCTTATTGACCAGAACTACTGCCAATAGTTAGAAGGATTAGAATTATGATGCATGTACGATGGCGAGGATTGGAACTTCCAGCAAGTGTAGTTCTCGAAGAAAAATCAGCAACCGATACGTTCGGCCGTTTTATCGTGGAGCCATTTGAGAGAGGGTTTGGCACAACAATTGGGAACTCACTTCGAAGAATATTGCTCAGCACAATTGAGGGCTCTGCAGTTACTTCTATCAGAGTCAAAGGTGCTGAGCATGAATTTTGCACAATCGAAGGTGTTCAACAAGATATGGTTGATATTGTGCTTAACGTTAAAGGTCTCGTTGTGGATGTAGATTCCGATGAACCGAAAATATTAAGACTTTCTGCTTCAGGTCCCGGTGAAGTTACTGCGGACTTAATTGAAGCCGATGCATCAGTTTCCGTGTATAACCCAGATCATGTTATCGCAACCTTGACTGACAAAATAGATTTCGAAATGGAACTTACAGTTAGTAGTGGACGCGGGTATGTGCCAGCAGCAGAACAGTTTGCAACGAAGGACGAACAAATTATTGGTGAGATTCCAGTCGATGCAGTATTTAGTCCCGTGCAACGAGTTCGTTACCGAGTTGAAAACACACGCGTAGGCCAACAAACAAACTTCGACCGTTTGATTATGGATCTTTGGACTGATGGAACGGTAAGCCCAGAAATGTGCCTCGTAGAATCTGCCAAAATTCTACGAAAGCACCTAAATGCTTTTGTTCAATTCGATTCTCTTGGAAAAGCAGTTGTGAGCGCTGAAGCAGCAGCAGCAGCAGCAGTAGATGAAGAACTAATCCGTAAATTAGAGATGTCCACATCGGAACTTGATTTAACTGTACGTTCATCCAACTGCCTAGAACTTGCGAATATTGTAACCGTTGCTCAATTAGTATCCCTTAACGACCGGGAATTGCTTGCTCTTCGAAGTTTTGGACGTACCTCTCTGCGTGAAATTAAGCGTAAACTTGAGGATTTAAACTTAACATTAGGAATGCAATTACCCCAAAGTGTTGATGGATATGTGGATTTGTCAAATGCAATGGGTGATGGTTCCAAGGATATTGATGAAGATGAAGATGGTGCAAACCATGATGAAGAATCGAGTGTTGCAATGGAAGAAAATAACTCTGCAGATGACGAAGTAATCGGTTTAGCAGAAGGTGATGAATAATCAAGGCAAGCGCCTTGTGTAAGGAGTACTACCATGCGACATAGAATCCATGGAAAACAATTATGTAGAGATAGCGAACATCGCACAGCAATGCTTCGGAATCTCGCTGCTGGCTTATTTGAACACGGTCAAATCGAAACGACCTTGCCTAAAGCAAAAGCAGTACAACCATTTGTCGAAAAAATAATCACAATCGCTAAGCGAGGTGGTTTTAATGCTCGAAAGCGCATTGAACAAATGATTAATGATCGAAAGATTCATGCATGGGTTGCGGACCCAAACGTGCCTGATTCTGCAAAACACAACGACCATTTTGATTTACCTAGCGAAAACGATATTGAGTTCAATCGGTATGGTGAAGTTCGTAAAGCGCCGCGACTTGTACAGCACATCATGACTGTTGTTGGCCCTAAGTTTGCAGATCGAGATGGTGGGTATACCAGAATTATTAAACTTGGCAAACGACGCCTTGGTGACGGCACTGATTTGGTTCTTTTGCAACTCGTTGGAGAGGAAGAAGGCCCACAACTTGGAGGTGGCGATTCACGCCGTCGAACCCAAAAACAACATCGCCAAGATTTTGCTGCGAAGGTCCTTGTTGCAACGACAATCGAAGATGAGCCAGCAGAAGAAATGGTCGACGAGGTTATTGAGGCCCAAGCAAGTGAAGAAGTCACCGAAGTAACCGAAGTGGAGTCGACTGAAGAAGCGCCTGAAGCAGAAGCAGCAACTGAGGATGCTCATGCAGAGGATGTTAAAGAAGATGAAAACACTGAATAGTAATCTTCATTTATTTTGATTTTCAGACAGCCCCTCGCTCTGCGGGGGGCTGTTTCATTAACCAAGGATACATTAAATCAGTATCATGCACACATGTTGAAAACACTCGACAAATTACAGGAAGAAGCGATTGGCGAAATAGACGCTATCGATTCTATTGATGGTTTGGAATCATGGAGAATTTCCTATCTTGGTTCAAAGGGTAGACTAAAAGGTGTAATGCCATTGATGAAGGATGTGTCAAAGGAAGACAAACCAGTGGTTGGTAAGCGTCTCAACGAAGTAAAGAAAATACTTGAAAATGTATTCGATGTTCGTAAACAGGAGTTGGCTGGAAACACTCCTTCTAGGTTACCCATAGATATTACTGAACCGGGTGATGAAGTTGCACTTGGTAGACGACATATTATTACAAAAACAATCGATGGTATTACAGAAGTTTTTAGCCGCATGGGGTTCTGTGTAGAATATGGGCCAGAGGTTGAAGACGAATATCATAATTTTAATGCACTAAACATTCCTGAAGACCATCCTGCAC
>CAYZEX010000092.1:0-4499 GCA_964477675.1 uncultured Isosphaeraceae bacterium | reverse complement strand
ACGAATTTATTGCAAAAAAACTTAATCTTCCAAACATTCAAAATAAAGCATCTAAGCCAAAAGATGACTGAGCGTGTAATTCAATCCAAGTGCAATGATTCCCGTCTTGATGCAATTACACAGACGCTCCTGCAACAGGCAACTCAATGTGTTACAACCAAGGGCGTGTTTAATTTAATGCTAAGTGGTTCCAAAGAACTCGATACGCTGTATGCACGCCTTATGTATGACCCAGATCTTCGTGCAATGCCTTGGAACGAAACACAACTTTGGTTTTTGGGTGAAGTAGAAGATTCAATCGTTATGCACTCGGGTGTGCCTGAAGAAAATGTTCATGGTGACCAACCACAGGAAAAAGTTGACTGTTGTGTCCTCACCCTTTCAGATGTTGAAGTGCTTCCAAACGGTATTGCCAACAATTGCGAGTCATTTCTTTTGTATGCAAGTAGTTTGGCGCCTAGGGACTGGGAACATTCAGGTGTTGCGCACTGGTTTTGTTAGATTAAGCAAGGAAGTCACTAAGTATTTCAGCTGCTGCGATGGCGTCTCGTATTTTTTTCTTTTGTTTATGTGTTTTGCCAGAACCGGAAAGTTTTTCTTCGGCTGCAGAACTTGTAAGTCGTTCATCTTGAAAATGGATGTGAAGATTAGTTGCAATTTGTAGTTGTTTAGCAAACGCTTTTGTTGTTTCTACTCTACCTCCTGCTGTGCCATCCATATTTAGTGGAAGCCCAATAACAATAGCATCGGCATCTTGGTCGGAAAGAATATTGATAATCCCCGAAATAAGTTGTTCACCAATGGGGATGTCGAGTACACAAACTGGCTGCGCCATTTTAAGTTCATCATCACCTACTGCGATGCCAGAGCGTTTATCGCCAAGATCGATTGCAATGTATCTCATTGGAGAGTTGGCGTAACGAGCGCTTGCATTTCTTTAACGCGCTGGGATTCGGATGCTGGGAATACTAAGGTAGCATCTTCAGTGTGCACAACAACGATATCATCACAACCAATTGTTGTAATAGTGTGTGACTTATCGCTAGAAACACAAAGCACATTAGTTGAATCGAGGTGTAACGAATTGGTGTTAGAGCGATTTCCACAAGCATCTGCTTCAAGCGTCTCGCCATAACTTGGCCATGAGCCAACGTCGAGCCATTGCACATCCATGGGAACAGTACAAATTGTTATTCCTTCGTCTAACGAGGCTGGTTCCATCATGCCGTAATCAACACTTATTTTTGGAAGTTCAGGATACACTTCGCTAAGAACTTGTTGTTGCGAATTAGTTCCCCACGCATCTTTGATTTTTTCAATCCCCGCGAACGTTTCTGGTTGTATTCGTTTCAGAGCTTCAAGGAACTTTCCTGCATGGAATACAAACATTCCGCTGTTCCAAGCAAAGTTACCAGAGGCAATATATTCCTCCGCGGTATTTGCATTTGGTTTTTCTACAAATCGCTTGCAAAGGCGTGCACCATCTCGTATCTCATCACCGAGTTCGACATAACCATATCCTGTTGCTGGGAAAGTTGGAGTGATTCCGAATGTCACAAAGCGTGAGGTATCTTCTTCTACTAGCGAAAAACCAATGCTTAGACACCTTGCAAACTCTTCTTGTGGACGAATGATGTGGTCTGCAGTTAAAACAGCAAAGACGGCATCAGCATCTTGTTTGTGTAAGACAGCAGCAGTAAAAGCAACAGCGTTTAACGTGTCCCGAGGTTCAGGCTCACCCAGCAGTTGGGAAGCTGGTAATCCTAACTTGTCGCAAATAATCGTTTGATGTTTTTGGTTTGTGCAAATCCAACAGTGTTCATGAGAAACAACACCCTCAATGCGCTGCGATGCAATTTCTAAAAGCGATTTTCCTTCGAATAAACCAATGAGTTGCTTTGGGGTTTCTCCGCGACTCATCGGCCAGAGGCGCGTGCCGCTTCCTCCCGCCATTATCATTGCGTGTTTCATGAAACTTCCTTGAGTTGGAATGATGATTGTACGAGTTGGTCTGCGGTCTTAATGTCGGGATTTGTATCAAATGCAAGTTTTACAAGTCGTTTTGCATCTCGTTTAGTTTCGCCAAGTTGTACTAACATGGAAATGGCATCTTTGCTAAATGAAGGCATGGTGACTTCGATGGTCGAAGCAATCTCGCCCACAAACGCATCAACCTTCCCATGTAATTGAGCAATGATTGTTTCAGCTGAGCGCTTTCCGATTTCTGGCATATCCATTAATGCTTTTACATCACGATTTGAAATTGCTGTTGCAGTTTCAACAAATGGCCTAACTAATGCCCGAAGAGCTTTTCGGTTTCCAATTCCTTTTACGGTTGTAAATAATTCAAAAAAAGAACGATCTCGTTCGGAGGAAAAACCAATTAGTCTCGGCATAAACGAGCTCCCTTGAGATTGTCCTTCAAAATAGTGCAGGGTATACAATTCGATTTGTTGACCAATTTTGGAGATCAGCGTACTTATGTCGGCCGCAGGTACAAATAACTCATACGTCAGTGCTTCAACGTGTATTAGCGCTGAATGCTCCGTGAGTTCGGTTAGTTCACCTCGTATTCGTGTAATCACGCGTTTATTCTACCAATGGCCAGCCAGTTGCTTCAGCTAATCTCTGCCTTAGTCCTTCTGTAATTTCATTTTTTGTTGCATCCTCGGGAAAATGAATCAATTCAATAAAACGGATTGTGGAGTGCGATCTCTCAAACATAGCACCGTCCATCTCGTCGTTTTGAGGTGTGCCGTCGACTGTTGCAAGGAGTACTGGCGCTTTGGTGCGTGAAATCATTGCACCCACCCCATCTGCGAAAGGGTGAATCGCTTCTCTTGGCTGTTTAATACCACCCTCTGGGAAAATACCGATTACCCCATTTTGTTTTAAATGTCGAAGAGCAACGCGAAGACCAGCAGAATCTTGCCCATCCCTTGCGACAGGAATAATTTCTGCTTGTTTCCAGACATATTGAAGCGATGGAACCATATATTCTTTCGCCATGAGCCACCGTATTTTGAAATGACATTGGGACTGCACCAATAGCGGGTCAATTGGGCTCTGGTGTTTGCAGACAACGATTAATTTGCTAGGAAAAATGGTTTTTGGAACAATTTCTGTTCCCAGCGCACGTACATGGTGAAAAAAACGAACGTAGATCTTGTTCAACACCCAAAGAAGGGCAGTTGGGACATCACCCATGGCATAACTCGCAAGCCGTGGAAGCACTATTTGCTGCAATAGAGCGATTATAAGTAGTGTAACAACGATGGAAACGGTAAAGATGAACATTTAGTTCTTTGTATGCTAGCCGAGAGAGCCAATCATCGGTATCCTGCCACAAGTTTGTACTAACAGACTACGAAACGGTATGCCTCGAAGAGATGATATCCATTCGATTCTGATTCTCGGCTCTGGACCTATTGTAATTGGTCAAGGGTGCGAATTTGACTATTCAGGTACCCAAGCGTGTAAAGCCCTCCAAGAAGAGGGCTTTCGTGTTGTATTGGTGAACTCTAATCCAGCCACGATTATGACTGACCCTGAATTCTCTGACAGAACGTATATTGAGCCGATTACACCCGAGGCGGTACGGAGGGTCTTGCAAAAAGAACGCGACATGGGTTTTCCTGTTGATGCTCTACTTCCGACGATTGGTGGACAGACTGCGTTGAACTGCGCTTGTGAACTCGACGAGCTTGGAACTCTAGAAGAGTTTGATGTCGAGATGATTGGTGCGACGCGTGAAATCATTTTCAGGGCGGAAGATCGAGAAGAGTTTCGGCAAGTTGTTGAACGAGCAGGGTTAGAACAGGCAAGAAGCGCGACCGTTTCTACGATGGAAGAAGCGTACGACTTCCTTGATGAAATTGGCTTGCCTGCGATTATTCGACCAGCATTTACACTTGGTGGAAGTGGCGGCGGGATAGCGTACAACAGAGACGAATTCGAAGAAATTGTTCGTCGTGGAATTGAGGCATCAAGAATTAACCAAGTTCTTATAGACGAGTCGATGCTCGGTTGGAAAGAGTATGAACTTGAAGTAGTTCGTGACAAGAACGACAACTGCGTTGTTGTGTGCGGAATTGAAAACATAGATGCCATGGGCGTACACACCGGCGACTCAATAACTGTTGCGCCAATTATGACGCTAACAGATAAAGAGTACCAACGCATGCGAGATGGTGCACTTGCAATCATGCGCGAAGTGGGTGTTGACACCGGTGGGTCGAATGTACAGTTTGCTGTAAACCCAGAAGATGGGCGCTTAATTGTAATTGAAATGAATCCCAGAGTTTCAAGAAGTTCCGCGCTTGCTTCGAAAGCTACCGGCTTTCCAATTGCACGAATTGCAGCAAAACTTGCAGTTGGATATACACTTGATGAACTACGCAACGATATTACCCAGACAACGTCTGCGTGTTTTGAGCCCTCAATCGATTACGTTGTTACAAAAATGCCTCGATGGACTTTTGAAAAATTCCCAGAGGCAG
>CAYZEX010000091.1:0-4606 GCA_964477675.1 uncultured Isosphaeraceae bacterium | reverse complement strand
CTTCTAAAGACAATCAACTCGATACAGACGACGCAACAAAACTTGCATCGGTTCTTGGCATTGAATTGCCAGAGATTAATGTTGATGACTTTAAACAAGCAGGATATTTGCCAGAAGTGCTTTTGAATTATCTCTGCTTGCTCGGGTGGTCACCCGGAAATGATATCGAGCAATTTGATGCTGACTTCTTGGTGGAAACATTTTCTCTTGAGAGAATTGTGAAGTCGCCTGCAAAGTTTGATAGAGCAAAACTTCTTGCGTTTAATTTAGACGCATTACAGAAACTGTCTTCGGAAGAATTTGAAGCACGGTTACTTGCATGGTGCCAAGAGTATGCACCAGAATTTGCGGCACTAGATAAGTTTTCACTCTTTGCATCAGCAAATCATGAACGCTCAAAAACCTTTCGAGATGCAATTGTGACATCCTCATTCTTAGTAATGGATGATGATTCGATAAGCTGGCCAGAGTCCAAACCAGTAAGGAAGGCACTTCTCAAAGGGGAAGAAAGTGGACTCTCTAGAATGCCAGCAATTATTGAAGCGTTTCAAGGAATCGAAATATGGGATGCAGAATCAATTGATAACTGCTTACATTCACTAGCAGAAGCCCTTGCAGGTGGAAACCTTGGCAAGGTGGCCCAGCCAGTTCGAATTGCTGTCGCAGGTAGCCCAGCCAGCCCTCCTATTGGTGATACACTTCTATTACTAGGTAAAGAGTCATCCTTGAAAAGACTTGAGCGGTGCCTGCATCATTTTTTAGAGCACAGTGAAACGTAGATAGTAGATATATGTTGAGTGGTCGACGAAGGAACAATGGAATGTTATTAACAAGAATAATTTTTGTGTTACTGGTTAGTTGTGAAGTTTTTGGGGATGCCCCATTTTCTAATATGTCTTATCCCGATGCCATTGCAGAGGCGAAATCATCAGGTAAATTAGTCATGATTGACTTCTATACGACATGGTGCGGGCCATGCAAAATGCTTGATAAGACAACTTGGAAAGACGAAAAAGTACAACAATGGCTTAAGGAGAAAACTATTCCACTTAAGGTTGACGCTGAAAAGTTGCGGCCTGTTGCAACTAAATTTAACGTTTCTTCATACCCAACTATTGTATTTCTTAATGGTGACGAAGAGGTGGTTGGGCGGTTTGTCGGGTACAAGCCACCAGAAAAGTTTATCGGTGCAGCAGAGAACGCAATTGCTGGGGTAACCGAGTTAAGTATCGCAAGGAAGAAATTTAAAGAGAATCCAAATGATCCGATGCACCGTAACACATTGGCAGGCGAACTCGTTCGGGAACATAGATACAAAGAAGCATTAGAGCACTATTCTTGGTGTTGGAAAAATGGGCTTGAAAAGAATCCTACTTTTTCAGGAGTACGTGTTAGTTTTATGCTTGGGGCAATGGAGCGTCTTGCGAAGAAATATCCACCCGCGGCAGATGCTTTGAACGAATGGGGGGTGATTGCAAAGACAAAGTTTGAATCCGAGGATGCTGATCGACAAAGTTGTACTGATTATTTTGCCTTGGAAAAGAGTTTAGGTGCAACAAGTGAAAAACTCCTTCAAATGTTTGATGGACTAAATGAGAGAGGTGACAAAGGGAAAGAAATCAAATCATGGGTTGGGTATTACGTAAAAGATGAGTTGTTTGCGAAAGAACGCTTTGCAGAGTTTTTAGAACTTGAGAATGTCGACCGACATGTACGTTTTCTCTCTATGTTTGAGCACATGAAATATCCAGAGGGATCGAAGGAATTGCTTAGAAAAATGCAAATAGAGGGTGCAATGCTAACGTTCGAAGCATGTATTGCCTTAGATCGAGATGAAGATGCCACCCGTCTTCTAGAAGCAATCATCAAATTTGAATCTTCGGATGGAACAGTAGCAAAATTGCAAGAGATTGCGAATAAAAGGAAGCGTGCAGAGTACATTGCGACAATTCAAACCGTTGCAAGCCAAATTACTGATTAACTGAAGGCACAATACGCAGATTGGCGATGCCACATATCATGTACAAATATGGCAAAAGCAACTACTAAAAAGGACGTCATTGAGACAGTTGAACCCATTGGTGAACGCGTGCTTATTCGTAAGGATGAAGACAGAAAAGTTACCAAGGTTGGTATCCATTTACCCGACAAAATAGAAATTCCTACCATTACTGGAAGGGTTGTAACGGTTAGTACTATCATCGAAAATAATCCTGATTACCCTATCCAACAGTATGACAAGGTATTGTTTAATCCCAAGCAAAGCATCCCTGTTGATTTTGAAGGCGATAACCGTTTGTTTGTTGTGCCAATTGAAGATATTGTTGCTATTTTTAGGCGAGATACATGAGTAAGAAACTTGCAGGTTCATCTGCCGAGTCGATTCCAGTATTAAAACGGTTTGGTCATCGCACGTTACGAGTGCCGGGTTCTAAGAGTTTGACAGCAAGGATGATTATGCTTGGCTCGCTTGGTGCTGGTCGTACTGTGCTGACAAACCCACTCAAATGTGATGATACTAATCTACTTGCCAATGCTTTCTCTAAAATAGGAGTTGGAGTAAAGTGGACACCAAATAAACTTGTGTTGCATGGAGTAGATGGAAAGCCGCCGCATGGTTCATCAGTAAATCTTGGTGCTGGGGGTACACCATCGCGTTTTATGATTGCAGCAGGTGCTCTTGCAAAAGAACCAGTAGTAGTAGATGGAAATGGCAAAATGAGGACTCGTCCCATTGGAGAGTTGCTCACGATGATGCAAACACTAGGGGCAACGTTTGATGGCGATAGGTTGCCAATTAAAGTTGATGGTTCATCATTTAGTGGTGGAACAGTTGACGTTCCAATTACTAAATCGAGTCAATTTATTTCCGCGTTGATGCTCGTGGCACCTTTTGTTGAGGGTGGTATTACACTTAATTGCGAAACTCCAATCACTTCATCGACCTACATTGATTTGACAGTGAATGCACTTCAGACTTTTGGTGTCGAGGTTGTAGAAACTTCTTCGGATAATTTACGTTCAATTGTAGTTCCACAAACTAGAATAACACACCGAGAATTGGATATTGAACCAGATGCAAGTTCAGCAATCTACTTTGCTGCAGTTGCGGCTTTACATAAGGGTATGTCAGTAACGCTTGAGGGGTTGTCTATTCAATCCATGCAACCTGATATGGAAGCAATTCGATTGCTTTCCACTATCGGTGCAGAAGTGGTCGAAGAAAAAGAGGGAATTAGAGTTACAGGCACGGGAACAATTCGTGGGTTTGGCGATCTTGATGCTTCAGGTTTTCCAGATGCCTCACTTTGTTTGGCATCGATTGCAGCGTTCGCAGATTCGCCTTCTAAAATATATGGTTTAGAAACGTTGCCATTAAAAGAATCAGACAGAATTGAGGTTATGGCGCGTTCGCTTGCAAAAGTTGGATGTGGTATTGCATCTGGTGATTCAGATATACGGATTACGCCGATGCAGTCTGATAATGGTTCAACAGCGATTGATCCAATTGATGATCATCGAATTGCAATGGCTATGGCAGTGCTTGGCACAAAACGAAGTGGAGTCTCAATCGTAAACCCAACTTGTGTCACAAAAAGTTATCCGTCTTTTTGGTCTGACCTACGAAAAGTTTTTGAAGGCAGGGATTCGTTATGAACCACTTCAAGCACTTTGCTAAGAAAATGTTTTATTGGCGTGGCCGGTTGATTCTCGCATTATTGCTGGCGGCGTTCTCTGCGCTTGGGCTAGGAGTTGGTTTATTGAGCTTAGGTCCAGCGTTGTCACTTATTCTAGATCCAGAAAACGGGAAATCACTGTTGCAACTTGCCTTGGATTATAATGCGGAGAATCCTTTTATTCATGTGCCAATGTGGTTAGTCGAGGTGCTCCCTACAGATAGATTTGATGGCGTTGTGTTTATACTCCTTGGGGTCGGTTGTTTGACGATCATTGGAGGACTTGCTAACTTTTTCCATCAATATCTAAGTGCATGGATTTCTGTGCACGTTGTGGCAAATGTCAGGGATTCTGCATTTAGGCATGTTTTAGCGATGCCGCTTGGACAAGTGCAAAGATTTGGATCAAGTGAGTTTGTTTCAAGGATAGTTCGAGATGCAGAGGCCTTGCAGGTTGGCTTGATGGTTCTGATGGGAAAATCGATCTCGCAATTAACAAAGGGAATTGCAGCCTTCGTTGTTGCTTGTATTTTTGATTATAGATTAGTTATTGTGGCATTAATTGTATTGCCAGTTTTAGCGTATACACTCCATAAAATTGGCAAAAAGGTGAGTAGAGGAACGAAAGAGTCACTTTCTGCTCAACAAGAGTTGTTACGTATTTCAAGTGAATCTGTTCAAGGACTTCGGGCAGTGAAAGTTAATACTGCAGAGCATGAGTCAATTGAAACATTTGATAAAGAGAACAAGAAAGTTATTAGTGCGGAGTTGAAAGTTCGGTTTATGCGTGCCTTGGGCTCGCCTTTAATGGAAATACTTGCTATCTTTGTTTTAGGAACACTTGCAGGAGTTGCAGCGAAACTCATCATGGCTGGGGATTTAGATTTTGATAGATTTTTGTTGTCTATTGGCTCTCTAGCAGTAGCTGG
>CAYZEX010000090.1:0-4668 GCA_964477675.1 uncultured Isosphaeraceae bacterium | reverse complement strand
TGCCACTCCTTGTTGAGCGCATGCTACCAAGCCCAACCATTCGTAAACCATACTTGAAAAAAAATATTACTAAGGCAATGTGTTTGTGGTTGACGTTTACGAAATCACCGTCTTTCTGAATGGATTGAGACCCCAAGAACGGTGCTAAACACCGAAGAGGCGACAACGAAACGTGCCGCTTTCATTTGCCCAACCGGTGGGCACTTGGGGAATTGGAATTACAACCAGAAGTCAAAACCAGCCAACAAAGGTTTAAGGTTACTCGTTTGAGTGAGGAGGCGGCTTCTAATATAAGGAGAAGGCAGGACGATTAATTAAAACTTAAACTGAAAACCCACACCGACAGTGTGATTATCGATGGTGTCGTCATATTTTGCGAGCCTAAAGTTGTACCCAATCCAGAGGGCGCTTGAGGAAGAAAACTCGACCTTCACCCCCGCCATAAGTTGTCCAGCAAACGCCCACTCTGTGTCGCTTGAAATAAACTGGTTTGCTTCGTATTCTCCGCGCACAAGCCCAAGACCTAGCCCAAAATAGGGTTGGAGGTCTGGTTGATTGGCAGGAGACCAGATAAGGTTAAACATAAATGGTATTTGTGTAAACTCGACGTCAGGAGCCGCAGATAGATTTGTGCTCTCGTTAGTGATAGTGTCAATATCATTTCTCACATACCCAATGTCAAACCTAAAGTCTAAATCGGATTGTAGTTGCGTTCCGAATCCAATTCCAAACGAAACCCCAGCATCGTATTCAACGGTATACCCCTCTGTTGAAGTGTTAGTGATGTAGTTCACCCCAACCTGGGGAGTAATATACCAACCGCCACCGCCACTGGAAGCACTTTCGTTCATGTTGAACGAAAGATCCGTGGTGAAGTTATTCAACTCTAATTCGTTAGCAAACAAACCATTCGAACAAAGGAGGAATGCGCCAAAAGCAATACTAATGTTCTTCATAATAATGATCCCATGTTACCTAATTTCCATTGAACAAAGCGTACCCATCAAGAACAATCGGCAGGTAGTCGGTTGCTGGGTGAGTCTAACTTTTTAAAACCTATACTGTAAACCAACAGTAATTCTATGATTGCTAAAATCACCAGCCCAGTTGTCGGAATTAGTTTTCACAAACTGATAAGCAACCGATAAATCTGATGTTGGCGAAAGCATAATTGTAGCCCCCACAACCGCCTGATAACTAAAATCCCAAGAAGAGTCGGTTGAAACACCATTTGTAAATCCAGGAGCAGAGTTAATGGTATGCACTCTGGTTCTCGATGTTCCCAAACCAATGCCAATATAAGGTTTAACCGTATCACCACCAAAGTCATATATTCCAGTAATCATGATGGGCAACTGAGAGATATCACCAGAGTGGGTAACAGCAACTCCAGACAAACTTGACCACCACAAACCCCCATCAAAAGTAACTGGGTCTACGTCACTTTTAGTGTACCCAATATCTAACTGCAACCGGAACTGGTTATCAAACTCTAATCCTACGCCAACGCCAAAACTTAACCCAGAGTCATACGAAATGTTTACACCGTTATACGTTCGATCGCTTAAAAAGTTAACCCCAACTTGTGGTGCTATGTACCACCCTCCCTCACTACTACCATCCTCATCCTCAAGAGATATTCGGTTTAAATCCCCAAACGAAAGGTTTGTGTTGTAGTTTCCAGTGTAAGAGGATGACTCGTATGTTTCCGCACTCAAAGCAGAAGTAGCTAAAGAAATGCTAAAAACCGTCAGCAGGAGATTATTCATGTTGTGTCCCTTTCCAGAGAAAAATCGCCCGGCCCATTCCGGACATTTCAAAGCGTATCACCTGAGGCGATGCATGGTCAAGGTCAGTTTGTGGATAAATAGGTAATTATTTACACGGATCCTTATGGACACCCGCCTAGCGCGCCAACAATGCCAAGAACGTCAGAAACATCAATAACATCGTACGGTGCAGCCACCTCAGCGCCATCGCCACTTGTTCCCCAATTTGAGATGAGCGCAAGAATGTCCGTCACGTCGATGTTTCCGTCAGCATTAATATCTTCAACACAGGTGATAATCGCGCTGCCAACATACGTTTGCCAGCCAGAGCTGTTTTGTATTTCACCGACATACCAAAAAACAACATCGTTGTTTGGATCCACCGTCATATCAAAGTAATCGCCCCAGCGGCCGTCCGCTCCAGATGGACCGGTTGTCACAACCGTTGGTGTGCCCATGAGACCAGGATCATCGTTTGGTTTTCGTCCAACAATTTGGAGCGTTGGATTAGTCGAACTGTTCGCGGTTGCAACAACCATCGCCACCTCGCCCCGTTTGTTCTGCGCAATTGCAGGGAAAAAACTAGACATATTTCCGGGAATTGAGGAGTCACCACTTTGTGCCAACGTTGGCGAAGTTGACGGCCATCCATTTAAATCAATTTCGTACCAACGACCAACCGAGGTAACACTTCCACCATCAATTCCGTGCGCTGTCCACAAACTTCCATCACGATAATGGGCATTCATAATTCTTCCGTCAAGCGCACTGATTGAGCCACCGGGGTTGGAAACGTTCCCTGGTGTGCCGTGACTGGGAACCGCAACAAACTCACTTACAACGGATGGGTTCAGTGGGTCATTGATATGCGCAAGACGCAATTCAGTGCTATTTCTTCGCCCAACAAAAAACGCAGAAGGTGTATCACCATAATGCTGCGCACCCTGCATGCTCGCGTGTCCCGATTTTCGCACATCAGCAATTACTACAGGATCACCAACAAGCATTGGCGTTTTATCAAACACTCTGTACAAAACCCCGCCCCATCCCCAATTTGTTAGTTCAAATAAATTACCTGTGACATAGTAAAAACCATCATCGAAGCCAAAACCGGGATAATCCACCCAGTAATTATTACTTCCATCAGCAACAACAGACCACGTTCGATATTTATACCAAACACCGTTTGGATCACTGTCATCACTTACCGCCATGGTAATCCAGGACTCACTCGTTCCATATTGTTCCAAAGCAAGCACAACAAACCGCTCTGAATGCTGGTCATAAAAACATTTTGGATCAAATGTAAAGTCACCCGCTCCAATATCTTCAAAAAACCCAGGTGATCCAGTGCTGTCAAGATAAGAAGAAAATTCTTCGTTACCATCCTTGTCATAAAAAGCAATGGCCATATTAACTGTCACAACTACATGGTTTGGTCCAACGGCTAAACTTGGATCAGGCGGTGACCATGGGGTTTGAGCGATTGTGTTAAAACCACCCTCATCATGAATTACAGTTGGTGAATTACCGATTCCCGCGTGAAGTGCATTTGGTGGGCCGGTTTCCTCAAAGTGCGGTTTTTTGTGTGCTGGCAGGAATGTTGCTGGTCGAGTATGTGGGCCAGCAACTGGCCCCTTAAGTTGGTGTTTGTCAGCGAAGGTGTTCGTGTCAATAATAGTAGAAGTTGCCGTCCAAAAGTCCGGAACATTGTCTTGACTAAGGTCAATTGTTGGAACATCCTTTGGAACAGGCCGGTCAGTATTGCTTGGTCTTGGGCCCTCTGGTCCGGCGATAATGGTCGTTTTTTGCCCCGTGCAACCAGCGATACACAATAAAGAAGTAAAAATAATAGTTTTCATATTGCTAGGATACACGATTTCTCCCAATCTCCCAAAACTAATCTGGTTTCTTGTAGAATATGGGGTTCGATGCTACCCCAGATACCAACCCAGCCCCAAAAAATAGCGATTATTGCCTCAGAAATTGGTTGGGGGTCGGGATTTGAAGCGGCACAGCGGGGTCCTGAACTTTTACTTGAGGTGGGGCTTGCAGACCAACTAAACGCAGCAGTAGCAAGAATAAGACCAGAGCCGGCCATGAAAGAGGGTCCACTTGAAGGCGAAGCGCTCGAAAGAGCAATTATGGACCACGCTAAGCGAGTATCAGATGCTGTACTTGAGGCAGTGCAAAAAGGTATGTTTCCAGTTGTGATTGGTGGGGACCATACTTCGGCAATTGGTTTTCACACAGGACTTGCAAGAGCGTTTGGAGAAACAGGAATTGTGTGGGTAGACACGCATCCGGATTTAAATACGCACGAGACCAGCCCATCTGGAAACATTCACGGGATGGTGTTGGCGGGATTGCTTGGTAGGGGTTCTAAAAAAATGCTTGAAGCGACTTCCGATTGCCAAACCCGCGAAGAACACGTTGCGATGGTTGGGATTCGCTCGATTGACGAGGGAGAACAGAATTGGTTAGACAATGGGACGATTGATTGCATGACGATGACCAATGTTGTAAATGATGGTCTTGCCACGTGCTTGCTTCGGGCAATTGGAACAGCAAATCAAGCAGATGCAGGTTTTGGTTTAACCATTGACCTCGATGTGATTGATCCTTCTCAAGCCCCATTTGTTGCAACTCCTGTTGATGGCGGGATTGATGCCGTGGAACTTGCTCAATCACTTGTTGATCTTCCACGGAAAGACCGCCTACTTGGCATGGAAATTGTGGAATTTACACCAAGAAAAGAATGTGACGCTAAGATTGCTTGCGACCTTGTTACCTCACTTATCACCGCGGTGACCGGCGTGACGGTATGATTCTTTTGTGGGCTTATTCGTAGATATTCCAAAACCAAGGGCGTGGCCACCTCCTCGGAAAGGGAGCGAGC
>CAYZEX010000089.1:0-4761 GCA_964477675.1 uncultured Isosphaeraceae bacterium | reverse complement strand
GAACGTAAAGCCCGTCTTCCATGAGTGAACCAGCAGCAACACTACCATCAAGTTCAGTTATCGATCCACGTAAAGTACGAACTGGACCGGCTGGAACTTCGTAAAGTTCGCCTTCATCATTTTGCATCATAACTTGATACGCATCATCTCTTGTCGAGTATGGCTCAAGTTCAAGTGTGTATGAAAGGTTGTCTATTGGAATAGAAACACGAATATCTTGCTCGGGCGTTTCATTAATTCGCAACCTTGTATTCCAACTCTCTTTCAAATTAAGCTCATTGTTTATTGCACGGTCAAGTGGTCGTACAGCGTCAATTGAGGCATCAGATGCATAGGTTGCGGTTGAAATAGTCATCATGAAACAGGCTGTTGCTGTACAGATACTTGTTAGTGTGGTTGGAAATGGCATGTAACTCTCCTGATTTAACTCGACCCCACCATGGAGCCATATACGCATTCGCGTAGTAATGAAAACGGTTGCGTACAAAAAGAGCACAACCGAGAAAAAATATCCCCCTAATATTGCAAGAGTACTGTTTTTTATAACAAATACCAGTTTTATATGATAAAAAACGGCATTTATTCCACTATTTACTTGATTCTACGGTATCGGCCGTTGCAAAAAATTCACATTGGGTAATTTGGGCGGTGGCACCGAGCCGATTACTGATTGCTCCTCCAGATTTGGCC
Organism: uncultured Isosphaeraceae bacterium; assembly: GCA_964477675.1. Classification (GTDB taxonomy): domain Bacteria; phylum Planctomycetota; class Phycisphaerae; order Phycisphaerales; family SM1A02. The sequence goes on along the minus strand of CAYZEX010000089.1, from coordinate 4,071 downwards.
TCATTTTTTGCAAACGTACTCAATTCGATAGTTGGCGAGCATTTGTTGTAATTTGCGATGGCGCCGCCGTTATTGGCTGCAATGTTATCCATAAAGTTACATGACGTGATTCTCGGAACAGTTTTACCAAATTGGGACGCTGTGTCATCAGTGAAAATACCTCCACCACCTGAAACGATGAACTGTTAGTTTTGTATGTTCCATTTGCAACCCAAATTTCGTCACCCTTTTTTGCGGCTTTTAAAGCATCATGCAATGTCGAATAAGCAGTTTTCCATCCACCTCGGTCTGCATCGACATAAATAACCTCGGCGAGCGCGTTGCCCGCCAAGGTTAGGAGGAGAGATATGACTATTTGAGTTTGGATGCTCCGTCCATGCACCTATACAAAACGAGTTGGTGCAGGAGGTATTGCGATTGATACATCTTTTTTTTCAATTAATGAAAAATAAATGATGGATAATATCATCCGATTTTGCCCCTTGACCAGTGCTAGAAGCATGCTAAAATCCTCCTTCCCAGTTGGGGCGGTAGCTCAATTGGTTAGAGTACCGGCCTGTCGAGCCGGATGTTGCGGGTTCGAGTCCCGTCCGCCTCGCTTTCGTAAAAGATTAAGACCCGCTGCTTTTCAGCGGGTCTTTTCTTTTGAGCCAATTTGGCTCTGAGCCAATTCGGCTCTGAGCCGAATTGGCTCAGAGCCGAATTAACGAATTAAAACGACCCGCGGGATAGTTTATTTACATTCGAACCAGTTTGAGCCAATTGCAGCATCTGCAACGATTGGAACGTTAAGGTTCATCGCGGACTCCATCACATCCACAAGTAAATCGCGAACTTGTTCTGCATCTTCTTCGGGGCACTCGACCACAAGTTCATCGTGAATCTGCATTAATAAGCGAGCGACTGGAAATTCATCTGCAAGTCGTTGGTGCACAGTATTCATTGCAACCTTAATTAAATCTGCTGCACTCCCCTGCACAACACTGTTAATTGCAACTCTTTCTGCAAGTGCTCGTTGCTGATGATTCGTAGCATGAATTCCTCGAATTTGTCTACGTCTGTGTTTAATAGTTTCGACATACCCAAACTCTATTGCTTCCTTCACACATGCTTCTAAAAAAGTATCGATTCCAGTAAACCTTGCCTTGTATTCTTCTATGATTTGCATTGCTCGGTCTGGAGTGCAATTCAGTTGCCTTGAAAGTCCCCACTGCGTAATCCCATATACGATTCCAAAGTTCACTGCCTTCGCTGCAGAACGTTGTTCGTCGGACACTTCTTTTATAGCCGTTCCAAAAACCTCAGAAGCGACCGCCCTGTGAATATCCTGACCATCTCGAAATGCTTGCAACAAAGCTTCATCACCACTTAAATGCGCAAGCATACGCAACTCGACTTGTGAATAATCAGCCGCTACAAAGACGTTCTTCTTCTCGGGGATAAACGCTTTGCGAATTTCTCTCCCGATTTCAGAACGAATTGGGATATTTTGTAAGTTCGGGTCACTGCTACTTAATCGACCAGTTGAAGTTCCTGTTTGATTAAATGAAGCGTGAATTCGCCCAGTTTGTTGATTGATTACTTCAATGAGTGAAACCAAATAGGTATTCACTAACTTCGTTAATTTCCTATACTCAAGGATTAGCGTAGGCAATTTGGTCTCGATGTCTGGGTCACTCGCTAGTTTTTCGAGCACTTCGACATTTGTTGAATGGAATGATTTGCCTTTCTTTATTGGTTTAAGACCAAGACCAGGCGAATCGTTAAATAACACTTCGGATAACTGCTTAGGTGAATCAGGATTAAATGAATATGGAGCAACCTCTTCGATTTCTTTTTTAAGTTCATCAATGCGCGTTGAAATAATTACTCGTTGTCGCTGCAACTCACTTGGGTCTACTTTTATCCCAGCAATTCGCATCGAAGCAAGGACCCTCACAAGTGGCATTTCTATTTCTTCGTACAACTTCCGCAACTCTCCTTCGAGTTGTGGCTCAAGAACATTCCATAACTGAAACGTTATATCAACATCTTCTGCTGCGTATGGGCACGCATCAATGAGCGGAACTTCATTGAACGTAATTTGATTCTTGCCAGTGCCAATTAAATCCTTAATAGAAATACACTCGTACGCAAGCATTCCAAGAGCAACTGCGTCCATTGAATACCCAGACCTAGAAGCATCGACAATCCATGCAGCTATCAGTGTGTCATGCAGTTGACCTTGCACCGTAACCCCAGCATTCTCCAGAACAACTAAGTCATACTTAATATTGTGCCCAATCTTTTCGGTGTGAGTATTCTCTAATATCCCTCGTAGCGATTCGATAACTTCTTCTTGGGGAAGATGCTTTTCTTGGCACATCGTTGGAATATATGCACCATCACCCTTGCCTAGTGATATTGAAATTCCACAAAGTTTCGCAGTCATAGGATTCAGACCAGTGGTCTCAGTATCAACAGCAATTATCTTTGCTTTTTCACATTTCTTTATGAGTTCATTAAGTTTCTTCTTTGTATCGATTAATACATATCCGGCGCTATAAGCAGGATGAGTGCGGTCTGGTCCCATATCAAATAAACCACCAACAATTGTTGATTTCGTTTTTGTTGGTGCTTTCTCGATATCGTCATTCTTTGCAAGCTGCTTCACGTCTTCAGGAAAACGGTTGAAACCAAACTCTTTAAATAATGAAATTATTTTTTTGACATTCCAACTCTCAGGATTAAACACCGCATCTTTTAAATCAAAATCAAATTCAACATCATCTTTCAATTCTACTAATTGCCTACTTAATTTCAGAATGTCCCGACTCGCGAGCAAATTCTCTTTTCTCTTTCCTTTGATTTGATCTATATGTTCATACACACCATCAATAGAACCGTACTCCATAATTAATTTAGCAGCAGTCTTAGGACCTATCCCCGGAACACCGCGAATGTTGTCACTTGCATCACCCATCATTGCAAGAATGTCTGCAACCTTCGAAGGCGGTATATCCATTCCGTGAGTTTTAAACACATCATCTGGAACAACAGTTTCCCCCTTATGAGCATCAAACAATTCGACATGATCATCAATAAGTTGTGAAAGATCTTTATCTCGAGATATAATTCTAATATCAAGATCGGGCTGTTCCCGACGCATTCTTTTTACAAGCGAAGCAATCACATCGTCTGCTTCAACGACTGGCTCGCCATAGACAGGGATATCGAGTGACTCAAGAACATCGAGACACTTGTCCACCTGACCACCGAAATCATCAGGTGCTTCTTCTCGATTGGCTTTATATTCTGGATCAAGTTCACATCGAAATGTTTCTTCATCACTTGCAACATCAATTACTACAGCAATATGTTCAGGTTTTTCTTCGCGAAGTAACTTCAATAACATTGAAGTGAATCCATACACCATATTGGTTGGGTCACCAGATACTGGGGTCGTCATCGGTGTTCGAATTGCATAATACGCACGAAAAAATTGTGCGTGTCCATCAATAATGTACAAGGAAGACATTATTCGCTTGCCAGCATTCTCAGTATTACTTCAGTCGCATCATCAAGATACTTCTCTCGACGTTTCATTACTGTTTTTGCTACTTCAATGAATTTATCTATGTTATATGACCGTTCGCCATCATCGGTTATCCAAGCAAATCGTTTTGTAGGCGATGGCATTGGAATCGAACTTGCAACCATGGCACCTGTACCAATCATTATGCCAGTCATTATTTTTGTTTCAATTGCAAATTTCACATGGTCACCCACAAAACAACCAACAAAGTTTCTATTTGTTCGGTGCCGCTTTCCTTCAAAATCCGTCACGATAATATCACCGTACGTATTGAGCAAGTTTGAGTTTGATGTTCCTGCTCCAAAATTCACCCACTCTCCAATGACACTGTCGCCCAAATGACCATCGTGTGATTTGTTTGCATACGCTTGAAAAATTGTTCCACCAACTTCACCACCAACTTTGCACCAAGGGCCAATCGAAGTGTTCGACTTAATGAGTGCGCCATCAATTATTGTGCTGTTCTTTCCAATCCAACATGGACCGCAAAGCACCGC
>CAYZEX010000088.1:0-4854 GCA_964477675.1 uncultured Isosphaeraceae bacterium | reverse complement strand
GGCGAGAAACGACCCGCGGGATAGTTTATTTTGGGTAAGCGATTATTGGTTTTCGAGCAGCAGCTACTTCGTCTGCTCTTGCTATGTCGGACTCTTGTGGGGATTGTAGTACCCGCTCGATATCTGAGTCTATCTCATCAGCAATTTGAAGCATCACATCGATAAAACTATCAAGCGCTGCCTTGGATTCTGTTTCGGTTGGCTCAACCATTAAACAATCATGCATTGGCCAATGCATAGTTGGTGGGTGTACACCGTAATCAATCATGCGTTTTGCAATATCAATCAAAGTCACTCCTTTGTCGAGCAGTTCTTGGGGGACCGTTACAAACTCATGTGCGCAGTACTGACCCTTTTTTGAATCATAGAATGGCATTGCATACCGTTCAGACAATCTCGCAGCAATGTAATTTGCATTGAGAACGGCTGTCTCAGAAACATTCTGCAACCCATTAGGACCACAGGCAGAAATATAAGCCCAGCATCGAACAAGTACCCCAAACTGCCCAATGAACGAACGGACTTTTCCAATTGTTTTTTCGCGGTCACGGTCGAGGTAAAAACTTCCATCATCAGCCATCATCACTTGTGGAACAGGTAAGTACGGAGCAAGTTCTTCAGTCACGGCAATCGGGCCGCTTCCAGGTCCACCTCCGCCGTGGGGTGTGCTAAATGTTTTGTGGGTGTTGTAATGCATCGCATCAGCACCAAAATCACCTGGACGAACTTGTCCAAGTAATGCATTCATGTTTGCGCCATCTAGATAAAGTTTTGCACCTGCTCCATGCACAATCGAAGCAATTTCCTTGATATTTGCATCAAACAAACCTGCAGTGCTTGGATTTGTAATCATGAATGCTGCAATGTTTTCAGCTCCAACATTTGCAATAACTTCTTTTAAATGTTCCAAATCCGTCTGGCCATCAACTGTGCGAACTGTTTGCACAGAAGCACCACACATTGTGCAAGACGCTGGATTAGTACCGTGGGCGGTGTCCGCCGCAAGCACAACTGTTCTCTCTGGTTGTCCATGATCTGCAAAGTATGCACGAATTACTTTTAACGCTGTGAATTCACCATGGGCTCCTGCCGCTGGCTGCAATGAAACTTCGTATAACCCAGCAATTTCTTCTAGCATAGTTCTTGTTTCATACAACAACCTAAGTGCACCCTGAATTGTGTCATCATCTTGCAAAGGATGCAAACAAGCAAAGCCCGGAAGCGAAGCACCCCACTCATTAATTCTAGGGTTGTGTTTCATTGTGCAGGAACCCAGCGGATAGAAATTACCGTCGACTGAAAAATTACGATCAGATAAATGTGTGTAATGCACCATCACATCATGTTGACCAAAGGAGGGTAAAGTCGTACACCCGCTAGCAATAAATTGAGGAATATCTGATTCGGGAACATCCAAAGGTGGCAAATCTACTCCAGTTGCTCCTTCGACATGTTTTTCAAAAATCAATGGCACGGTTGGTCGATAGCCTCGAGATTGTTTCTTTATTTTATCTATGGTTGTCACTGCCCAACCTCCTTAAACAATTCGACGAGCACATCCATCTCGTGTTTTGTTCGTTTCTCCGTTACAGCGATAATCAATTCGTTGCCGGATGATAAACCCTGCATTCTTCGCCCTGCTGCGGCAACCCCTGGAAGTACTCCATTGGATTTACAAAAGTCAACTACTTCAGTCACATCGCATGGACATTCCACAGTTATTTCATTGAAAAAAGTACCATCGAATTTCAATTCCCAACCCTCTAACTTTGTAATTTCATTTGCTAAGTAATGAGCCTTATGCCAAGACTGCTTTGCCAGCTCGGCTATACCGTTGCTACCAAGTGTTGTCATAAACATCGATGCTCGAAGTGCCATCAGTCCTTGGTTTGTACACACGTTACTCGTTGCTTTTGCACCGCGAATATGTTGTTCACGTGTCTGCAAGGTCAAACAAAATACTCGTCGCCCTTCTTCATCAGTAGTCATACCAACAAGACGACCGGGCATTTTTCTAATGTACGCTTCTTTTGCTGCAAGTAATCCGAGGTATGGACCACCAAGATTCAAGGCATTCCCAAGCGGTTGACCTTCACCTGCTGCGATGTCTGCGCCACAATCTCCGGGCGTTTTCAACAAACCGCAAGCGATTGGATTAAAGACTGCAATTGCTGCAGTTTTTGGAGTTGCATGCGCGGCTTCAAAGCAGCCCCCCCAGTCTTCAATTTGCCCCCAGATGTTTGGAGATTGCACAATGACACCTGCAACTTCTTCAGACATCGCAGCATCGACAGTCGAAGGAGCTACTTTGCCGCTTGTCGCGTCAAGGATTGTAATTTTAATATCTAAGTCAGAAAGTACTGTTCCCAGCACAGCGATATATTCAGGATGCAGAGTCGATGCAACAAGCACTTCTTTTCTTCGAGTTGTATTGATTGCGAGCAACGCTGCTTCAGCGACTGCAGTTGCACCATCGTACAAACTAGAATTTGCAATATCTAAACCCGCCAGGCGAGCAATTTGCGTTTGAAATTCAAAGAACGCCTGCAAAGAACCTTGCGACGCCTCTGCTTGGTACGGTGTGTACGAAGTCAAAAACTCAGCCCTATTTGTAAGTTGGTCGATGAGTGCCGGATAAAAATGGTCATAAGCACCGCACCCCATAAAACATGACATATCGTGAGCGCCATGATTGTGTGAAGCCATCTCTGCCAATGCTCTTTGCAATTCCAATTCGCTAAGCGCAGGCATCAAATCTAGCCCATCAGCACACCGTATTTCTGATGGAATCACTCCAAAGAGTTCATCCACAGATTGGATGCCAATTACATCGCACATTTCTTGTCGTTGCGTACTATTTAATTGCGTGTAATTCATAATTCCACTCGCTGTTTGAGAGCTGTCAGTATAAACTCTTCTACATGATACGACTCATTTTTATTCCAGTTCTTTTCTCCTTTCCCACCCTCAATGAACCTTCTGGAACCGTAACCGACGGTCCACAATCCGTACGCACCTTTCAATCTAAAAGTTCGATCCAAGACGATGGTCTAGAGATTTACTTTAAGCAAGCAGGAGAACTCGCTATTGAGTTTTTTGAGCACCTTACGTTTCTCTCAAATCCATGGCTTGCAGGTCGAGAACCTGGAACAAATGGGAGTGATATTGCAGGAGAGTACATCACTTGGAACTTAAACAAATATGGTTTAACGCCCGCATTTGATAAACAGACATCTTGGTATCAACCCTTTGCGTTTGATGTTGACGGAACTCCACCGGTAGTAAATAAGGCATTTGTCGCCATCGACGACATTGCACTTCTTGAAGATCGCGATTTCGTTGTTCTAGGAAATAGCGGATCTGGTGAAGTACAAGCACCGATTACCTTCGTTGGGTATGCCATTGAAGTTGGTGAGCAGGGATACAGCAGTTTCAATGAAGAGACCGACTTAACGGGGCAGATCGCACTTATGCTTCGGTACGAACCGCTGGATGAAGCTGGAGCAAGCAAGTGGGCAAGCCGTCGATTCAGCCCATTTGCAAGCATTCGAGATAAAATGGAATCCGTCATCAAAAGAGGCGCTGTTGGGGTCATTTTGGTCAATCCTCCAAACTGCCGAGACGGAAGAAACGGCCTCGAAACAAGAATGACAAGGCGCTTTGGAAGCACAGATATTCCAGTTGTTCATTTCTCTGAAAAGGCAGCAAATATCGCGCTTGGCTCATCAAACACAATCGCTGAACTCCAACAAAAAGCAGATAACGGGGTTATTACAACATTAGCGTTACCTCAATATGCTTCACTCACTATTGAAGTAGAGACGGCTGACAAACAAGCAAAAAATATTGCTGGAGTTCTTCTAGGAAAAGGTGAAATTGCTGATGAATGGGTCATCGTTGGCTCACACTATGACCATGTTGGATATGGATATACAGGTACTTCATCTCCTGGTGAATTACATCGCGGAGCAGATGACAATGCATCGGGTACGTCAACAAATTTAATCCTCGCAAAATTGATCTCTGCACAATATGACATTACAGAGAATGAGAACTTACGATCGGTTCTGTTTATTTTCTTTGATGGAGAAGAAGCTGGGCTTCGTGGCTCAGCACATTTTGTCAAGGAACCAACGATGGATCTTCAAACTGTTAATGCGATGATCAACTTGGACATGGTTGGTAACTTAAGCAATAACAACCTCTCTATCTCAGGAACAGGAACAGCGTTGGAGTTTTCCACTTTAGTACCAGAAATTGTTGATACTTCTCCAATTACTGCGAGTTTAACGCCAAGCGGTACCGGTCCATCCGACCACACAAGTTTCTATTCGAAAGATATTCCTGTCCTCTTCTTCTTCACGGGCATGACTCCAGAGTACCATTCACCTCAAGATCAACCATATACAACAAACCCCGCAGGCGGAGCAATTGTCACAGAACTTGTGTACGAATTTGTTTCTCGGCTAGTCAGGAACGAAAAACTTATATTTTCAACGAACACCAAAGGTGGTTCGGATCGAACTGCGCGTATGCCATCGCCCGTTCGACTTGGTGTCCATCCTTCCTACTCAGAAATAATAGAAACAGGTATTAAACTGACGGGTGTTAGCGAAGGAACAAGTGCCGCAGATGCGGGGCTGCAGGCAAACGATGTCTTGCTCGCTTGGAACGACATAGAATTAACTGGCGGCCGCAAACTCATGGAGTTACTGAAAGATTCTGCCCCTGGAGACGAGATTGACTTTACCGTCCAGCGTGAAGGCAAAAATATCATTGTGAAAGTGACTTTGAAAGCGCCATAAAAGGACAAGCCCCGAACTTTCGTTCGAGGGCTTGTTAGGGTGATTGCTT
>CAYZEX010000087.1:0-4910 GCA_964477675.1 uncultured Isosphaeraceae bacterium | reverse complement strand
ACCAATTGTCTGTGCTCGGTTCAACTATGGGTGATATGGATGAGTTTCGAGAAGTTGTGGCACTCCATAAAAACGGAATGCTCCCCGTCATTGACTCCGTTTTCGATGCCGAGAATGCGCAGGAAGCATTTGCACGTCTTGAATCCGGCGAACAGTTCGGAAAAATCGTTTTGAAGTGGGAATAACACTCATCTGAAACAGACGACCCTAAATGGGTCGTCGATGGAAGACGACAACGACACGGAGCAATGCAGCAAGTCCACTGCGTGATAGGACAGTAGAACCCGAGCAAAAAAACAACTGCCCTCGTTCCACGAGGGCAGTTGCGGCTGGATATTCATATTCTGTCGTTAGACAGGTAGTTTGCCTAAACACCAACTCATCCTTGAATTGGGAGGCAGAGCGAAGTTACAACTTCGCAATCAATCTAAACTGTTATGCAGTTCTTCGATTGAATAGTGAAAGAACGATGACGAGGGCGATTAAGCCAACAAATCCACCGTTACCAAATTGTGTGACCATACCCATTAGGCGGTCTACCACTCCACCCCAGAATCCTGCTGTATCACCGAAAATAATTTGTACCAATACGCCTACAGCGATAAAAATTAGCATGAGGTCAATAAAGCCCCAAGCCCATGATTTGATAGTATCTAATGCATTTTTCATAAGAGATCTCCTTAGTTTCCTAACCCAGCCTGTTGTGGCCAATGAGCCATCCCTGACAAATTTGGACCACAACGCGGGTCCTTGGGATTCACCACTTATCGGCTCAAGGGGCGGTTTCACCACAGATTCTCATTAAAACAGATTTAACAACAACCGAAGTTGTGCTCATAAGTCGTTGACTTAACCAGATTTAAGAAGGTTAGGGTTTTTATTTTTTTCTGCCTAAATCCCGAGTTTTTTAGCAGATTTATCCTTCAAAAACCACTTGCTTATTGTTTCTTCAACCGCTTTTTCGACTCTATTTTCATCTACTGAGGCATCAATCACACAGTATCTATCAGGCCAAGTCTTGGCTTGTTCCAAGAACCCCTCACGAACCTTCGCATGGAATGCCTTGCCTTTGAGTTCCATTCGATCCAATAGTGGATTGAGCCTCCCTGCTGCAGTTCGGTCATCAACATCAAGAATAACCGTAAGAGACGGCCAGCAACCTGCAACGGCAACTTCGGCGACTTGTTGAATCCATCCAACGGGTAATCCACCTGCTGCGCCTTGATACGCAAGGGTTGCACTTACAAAGCGATCTGCCACCACAAGTTCACCACGCTCCATAGCTGGTCTTATCTCTTGCTCAACAAGTTGTGCTCTGCTCGCCATATAAAGAAGCATTTCACAGGGCATCGTCATCCTTTCGTTAAGTGGATCTAGAAGGATAGTGCGAATTTGTTCACCAATTAAACTTCCACCTGGCTCCCTCACTTCTTTCACAATAAGACCTTGCTTAGAGTATTTTTTTACAAAACGATTGATTTGCGTTGATTTTCCTGAGCCATCGGGACCATCGAAGGCGATAAATTGTCCTGCAAGTGATGATGTAATGTTGTCCATGTGTTGCACTATCGTTGAGATTTCCTCTCTTTGCAAGTCTTTAAGTTTACCATGCCAATAATGCAAGTAAAACTTCACCACGAAGGACAAAAAACAGGGAGGTTTTCTGTTGACCTTAAAGAACAGCCGCCTACAGTTTGTGTTGAGCCAAGTGGGGATGAACTCTATTTGGAATGGAATTCGACCGTGGATGATTCGGGGCATCTTCGGGGTTGCATTTGCTGTGGGGGAGATGTTTTTAGTGAACGCACTTTCCCACAAGTCACTGGGTTAGTCATTGTCCTTGCGATTGCCGGAGGTCTTGCTGGTATTCTGGGTCTAGTAACCACATGGCCAGTGTTTATAGCCATGGTCTTTGTTCTACTGCTTGATATTGCAATTTTACTGTTTAGTATTAGACGGCTAGTTTGTTATTCTTGTGGCACTAAATATAGCCAACTAGACATTGCTTCTTACCATCAAAAATGGGATCCAAATAGAACGCAAAACCAGTAAATTTAATTCGCCCTGTTATTACCTTGGCGAAGGTGCTGAACAACTCTCCAAACACCAAGGGTGCCTGCGAACAAATAGCCTATAAGCCCCAGCGTTGCCCTTAGGTCCATTGCGCCCGTGCGATTTGCAAGCACCATAATTGAAGAGCCAACTATCAGGGCAGAAATAATCAACGCCCAACTTACATTTTTTGAGGATCTGTCAATTGCATCGGACATGTGCTCCACAGATTCAACATCAATATTCAAACGTACTTTATTACGGCGAATTCTATCTAACATTCTCGATGCGTCATCGGGCAACCGTTCTGCTAATTGAGCCCAGAGTTGCGCAGAAACCATACTTCGATCTTTGATAGCAGAAAAACCAAATTGGGCTTTCACAAGTTTTTCTATTGCTGGTTTTGCATAGTCGACCAAGTTAAATTTAGGAGATAGTTCTTTTCCAACCCCCTCAATGGTTATTAGAGCTTTAATCATAAGAATCAAATCACTCGGGCATTTAACGTTGTGTTTTCGTAAACCATCAAGAAATGCTGTCAACATGCTCCCCATATCTACATCACCTAGGGGACCTTCTGTAAATCGCTCAATAAAATCCTGCAAATCTTTCCGCAATTCTCGTTCGTTCACATCATCAAGGGTGATGTCCCCAAGTCTTAAAAATGATGATGTTACGTTATCAATGTTATTTACTGAAACACCATATAACAACATCGCCAAGTCTTTTCGCATTGATTCTTCAACTCGACCAGTCATGCCGCAATCAATGAAACATAACTTTTGATCTTCTAGCACAAAAATGTTTCCTGGGTGAGGGTCTGCGTGAAAGAAACCTACCTCAAGCGTTTGGCGAACTACAGCGTGCGCACCGTTAGCTACAATTCTATCTCGTTGTTCTTGCGTATAATTTTGATTCTTCCATTTAGTAAGTTCTGCCCCACAAACTTCTTCTATCGCAAGAATGCGTTTGGTTGAAAGTTCAGTAAAAACTTCTGGAAAAGTAATTGTGTCATCTGCCGTCATTGACCGCAGCATATTTGTGCTATCGGCTTCGTGTCGAAGGTCTAGTTCTTTATCAAGTGCTTCTGAAAACGTGTCAATAACTTCCCTTGGGTCAAATCCTAATTTTGCACCATGGTTATTTAACAGAGATGCAATACCATCTAAAACCTGTAAATCAGAATTGACAACCTTCTCAATGTGTGGCCGGAGAATTTTTAAGACAATCTTTTTTCCATTCTTCGCCACAGCCCTGTGAACTTGCGCCATAGAGCCATCACCAATCGGTGTTTCTTCAATGGAGGTAAAGAGGTTATCTAGGTTAGAACCATACTCTTTTTCTAGTTCCTTTTTGATATCTTCCCAAGGAACTACTGGGCAACTATCTTGCAAATTTGCCAATTCCTCTGACCATGACGAGGGCACGAGATCTGGTCGCATACTAAGAACTTGACCCAATTTCATAAAGGTTGGACCTAATTCTTCTAGGGCCAACCGAAATCGTACTTGGGCTGGTTTCTGCTCCACATCGTGTATTTTCTTGAATTTTCCAAGGAAAGTACCTAATTTAGTGTCTCGGATAACCTCACCAAAGCCGAATTTTGCGGCTACAGAGACGATTTCCTTCATTCTTGGCAAATAACGGATGAGTTTTGTACTTGGCATGTGGAAATAGTACTTCCTTTGAAAAAAAAATATCAGAATTCGTTGACCATTTCGATCTTTCGCGCATAGTAGTGTAGATGACACCTCACGAACGAAAAGAACGACTTCAAAGGTTATTGTCTCAGAAGAGGCAGCAAGCGGTTGCACATTCAGAAAAAACCCCATTGGTTAGCTTCAGAAATGCATGTATTTGTTGTCTGAAGGGCGAATGGAAACTCGCTACAGCGTATTTGATTTCAACAATGAACTTTGTTTGGACAAATACCGTAAATCCCAAAGCGGGAGCAAATCGGAAACCCTGAGTAACTCACTCAACTAAACACCGACAAGCCCCGCCAAACAAGGACGGGGCTTTTTTTAGGAATAATCGGAAAAATGAACTCACCAACGAACAACTCAAACAACTGGAATACTGAACAACCATCGTTGTCTTCATTAATCAGTCCTTTGCGTGTTGAACTCACCAAGTCAGGAGAGGGGTGGTGTGTCGAAATTTCCTCACTCACACCCTGCGATGCAATGATGGCACTTGCTCGTGAAGACGTGCTTGAAGAATCGACCATTCTCTCAGGTCTAGGTGATACGCAATGGGTCGCATGTGTGGACGGTCCTGTTGAACTTGGTGACGCAAAAGCCATAGTCCGAGAAGTTGAGCAATCTGGTTCCCCTCTTGGGGCAGATTTCCGTATGAAATCTATTGTCACCTCATTAGATGGTAAAAGCATTCGAGCCCACGTGAGAGATTATGACGACGCGCTAACACTCACTTCGTCCGCTATTTCACTATACACGACAGCATTCTTGGGTGATTCTGTATCAAGCCCTGACCTTGGACTTATTGATAGCGTTCTAAGTAAAACGGGTCTACTCTCCATACGACCCATCGAAACCGCAGTGTATTCAACGTTTGTTGACGTTGGAGTTTCAACAAATGGCGTATCCGAATTAGCCGATTCAGTATTGATCTATGACATTCACTCAAACACATGGCACGGTGATTAATTCTATTTCTACTGCAGAGTTCCGTATGAACTCCGCAATCATCCTCCTTGATTAATCGGGGTCGGCTCATCCCCGGCCCTGATTTTTTATCAATAATTTAATTACCTCCGAGGTAATTAATTATGATGTGCGAGTGATTAGTAAACTCGGCCTAGGAATAAGTAAATATGTTGAACGCGTTGTACCCGA
>CAYZEX010000086.1:0-4958 GCA_964477675.1 uncultured Isosphaeraceae bacterium | reverse complement strand
ATTTGGCCACTGCTGAAACAACCGCTATCATAAAAAGTATCCGCAACAACGCTGCAACAACTTCATGAAATGCACAATCCGTTTATTTGCATTACTACTCGCTGTTGTGCCACAAGTCGTTATTGCAATCCCAGTGGATTGCATAGAATCAAAACAAATCAATCCTATTGCTCCTCGTGGGGGAGTGTTGATGGTACAACTCATTGCTGAGCAAAATGGCAATCTCTGGCCAACAGAATTGGGGGTTGTGTTCAGTGGGGGTGTTATTAGAAATGGATACGTTGGATGGATTGAAAAAAACCCTAATTCTTTTGCTTGGACAAGCAACCCTTATGTTATTCGACCAATTAGAGATGATGATGACACATCGAACATTAATCTAAAGGATGCCGTTTCAGGACCTGTTCTTCTTGTTGAACTTCCGATAGATGGTAAAGGAGATATCCTGTTTGGCAATAGCACACTCGAGCCAAAATGGATCGATTTGCCGGGTACCTCTCTAATAACAAAAAATGATAGAAGCATAACCCAAGAACAGGGGGACATGGTTCCAGAATGGAATCCGCTTGAATATTGGCGCTGGGAGTTTGTTGCTCGCAGAACAAATCAGACCCTGCCAAGCCCACTCTTTTCGTCAGAAGTTGGGCGACTCGCAGCGTTGCATGGGTTAACGCTTTGGCAAATTGGATTTGACCGATTGACAAGTAGCAATCCCGAAGTTGCCTCTGTTTGCAGTGAGTTACTCAGCAATACTGCAGATGATGGACACCATTCCTTTGCTTGTTGGATTGTGCAATCCGAGTCACTTCACCGCTTACTTTCAATCTTGCTGGACATGAAGGCTTCTCCTAGACAACTAGCACAAAGAGCTTCTCGTTGGGCAAAGGAACAACAACCATTTATTCACTGGCTTGAAAGGGTATACGGAGAATATGTGACTCTTGCAGTTGCAAATCCAACATCCAAAGTTGCAACTTCTTCTATAAAGTGGAGGGACGTAAATGGTCTCCCTGAAACTACCAAGATAGACGAACACCACGTAGAAAGAATACAAGTAACCCGTCCAATTCTCTTAGACCTTGCGGTGTTTGGACCAACAACTCCTGATTCTCAGTTGCAGTGGCTCACTTTAACACTTCCAAATCAACAAACAAATCTCCCCATTGTCTCCGGAATGGTGACGGTTAAACCACCAAGCGTACAACTCGAAACGCTATATCCACTTTGGAATTTAGGTGATGTGATGATGGGAATCCCATCGGTGGTTCCTCAAAAAAACCGCACGAGTATTGAACTAAGAAAGATGTTCGGGCGGTGGGAATTATTCATTCGTTGCAATGGGTTATCAGGCTCTGGCAACTTGCCAAAAACTATTGAATCTATTACACAATTGCAAGGCATTGAATCTATCTCAATTTTACAACCAAAAAATAAATCTATTGCTACTATTTCACCCTCACAACAAAATGTACCAGATGGGATGGAAATATATAGAACAGTCCAAGGTTCAAGTTGGACCGTTCGCGCGGTGTTACCCCAAAGTTGGATATCAAATGGCATTTTGTCATTCTCGGCTGTTCGAACACATGGCGATTCACCACGTGTTGAAACCGCTCCTTTGCCTTGTGTCCCATGGAATATAAACCCGGAACCCATAATCCTTGATTTATCCGAATGGGATACGGTAGACCGATTCCCAAATCCCCGCCATTAATTGTTCCTGGTGTTGTACCGGGTCAAAATGTGTGGTTAAAAAGTGATTTTTCCAAGAATTCCGATTCCGCCGGCGTTTTCGTAATCTGTTGAGCGAACCAAGTTTCTAGCGTCATCGGTCACTTCCAGGTGCCCACCAAAGACCACCCCTCCTAAAAAAGTAACCTTAAACGATGGTGAAACTTCGTAGGTAGCCCGAAAGGTAAATGGCCATGATGTTGCTTCTCCAGCACCTGCAGGAGTGAAACCATCATCATCTAGCCTGAACCTACTAAAACTGTACGAATAACCAACACCAAATGACCATTGTTTTCTCGGTGTCCATACGAGTTCCAGACCCGTTCTTGAACCGAATCTTGTTGAAATATCACTCGTTAATCGTAATGTGTCATTCAATTTCCAATCAACTACAAATATTGGGAATAAACGTGGGTCATCGTGCACCTGCCCAATAACACCAGCTCCCAAACCAAGGGTCAAGTTGTCTGAAAAAGAATGCGCCATCCCAATCGTTCCCCCGCCCTTAGTATTCATCGTGGCACTATCTTCATAACTTGCCCGAACAATACCGCCAATAAACCACTGGGTTTTATTGCTGTAGTTGTGTGTCCACTGAACATCAAAATCAATTGTATTAATCGCTCCCCAAGGATCATCGTTCCCCAATCCAGAAGTCCCGCTAAAACTCCAGAAATCTCTTTGATATTGAAATCGATACAGCAAACTATCTTGATCGGATATTGGTGCTGTGACTCTAAGTTCAACTCCAGCGTGAGAGGCGTCCACATCACCACCAGTGTCAATAGATGACTCAAATTGTTTATAAAAATGAAAGTTTAAGGTAGTGTCATAAGAAGGCGCTTCAATCTTGTTGTCTGTTTGCAATAATAACGCTGAGGTAAGTAGTGTTAATTCAATCATGAATAGAGTCTCATTGGGTTGTGGTTGGCAAAGTATCTATAAGGTTTGTTAAAATATCGTCACATGTAATTGCTTCCGCATCCGCCTCGAAATTCAAAATACATCTATGTCTAAGTGCGGGCAAAGTAACACCCCTAATATCTTCTGTGGAAACTTCTGTTCTCCCTGCAAGTAAGGCGCGTACTTTTCCACCAAGAACCAAGGTTTGAGCGGCTCTTGGAGAAGCGCCAAACCGCAAGAAAGATTTAACTTTTGGAGTTGCGAGTTGTCCGCCAGGATGAGTTGCTAAGACAATTCGAACCGCATAATCTTGCACTTCGTTTGTAATTGACACTTGGCGAATAATTTGTTGATATGCAATTATTTTTTTAGAATCTAATACCCGACAAACATTTGGGCTGTGCCCACTTGTTGTACGATCGACAATTTCCATTAAATCGGCTCGGGCTGAGTACCCAACGTGCAACTTGAAGAAAAAACGGTCGAGTTGCGCTTCTGGTAATGGATACGTTCCTTCTTGTTCAATGGGGTTTTGGGTGGCCATTACAAAAAATGGTTTTTCTAATACATGGGTTTCACCGCCAACTGTAACCGTTCGCTCCTGCATTGCTTCAAGCAAGGCGGATTGTGTTTTTGGTGTTGCTCTATTAATCTCGTCAGCCAGAACCATTTGAGCAAACAAGGGTCCCTTCCTAAATTCAAAATCTCGCCCGCAATCCGTTTCCACTACAACTGTTGTACCAGTAATATCTGATGGCATAAGGTCAGGAGTAAACTGGACTCTCGCAAAGTTGAGGTGAAGAGCATCACTTAACGTCCGGATCAAAAGCGTTTTACCCAATCCAGGCACGCCTTCAAGCAATGCGTGTCCGCCAGCAAATAAACAGATCAACACACCCTCAACAATGTCATCGTGCCCTACAACTGCTTTCGCTATTTCATTGCGTAACTTTGAATAATCATCACTAAAAGTTTTCGCAGCACTTTCGATTGAAATTGTTTCGGTTGACATGCATACACGATACCAAAAAAAGAAAGACCCTTGATATGTGGATATTCATCAAAATTATTGCTTTGCGATAATTAAATGGGTGTCCACTTAGCATGCGTTCGATACGCTGCCACGGCCACTACTCGGTCTTTTCAATCATCCAATATTCAATATCGATTTGGGTTTGCCGGCCAAAGACAGTTGCAAGAACACGAACAATACCCTTTTCTGGGAAAATGTCGTCGACAGTGCCTTCATAACCCATGAAAGGACCGTCTTTGACATTAACATGGTCACCCTTCGCAAATTCGAGTTTCACTTCAGTAACTTCTTCTGGAGCTTGTGAGTCATACAACATCTTGTCAACTTCTTCTTCTGACATTGGAGTTGGTCTGCCTGCAGTTCCAACAAAATCACCAACGCCAGTCGTTTCTTTAATTAAGAAAAACACATCTTGAGAAATTCGAGAATCAACAAGCTTCATTTCGACAAAGATATAGCCCGGATATAACTTCGTTTCAGTTATTTTGGTTTTACCTGTTTTTGTAAGTGTTTTTGTTTTTTCGGTTGGCACCATAATTCGGCCAACGAGGTGTTGCACGCCTTCGATTTGCACTTTCTTTTCTAGTGCATTTCGAACAAAATCTTCTTTGTTCGATGCGACACGAAGTACAAACCAATTCATACCCTCTTGGGTGCGTGGGTCTTCCCCAGTCTGTGCTTCTGCAGGAACATCGGGTGTTACGGCTGTCGTTGCAACTTCTTCCGTTTGTGAATCCGCTTCGTCCTGTGTTTCAAAATTATGTTCTGTCTCAGTCATCGTGCTCCCTTATTCCCTTATGTTGACTGCAATACGCCTGCCCATTGGAAGAATGCGGAAAAACCCAAGTCTGCTATTTGACAGAATACTGCTATAAACAGGGTTAGCAAAATTACAAGAACCGTAGATCCTATAATTTCCCGTCTAGTAGACCAGTTTACTTTTCGCATTTCTCCTTCTGTAGCAATCATAAAATCAACCAGTTTTGCTTTACGCCCAATAAGGTGGTATCCAATCAATCCACAAACTAGGATCACAACAACTGAAAAACCACCTTGAATATAAACAGGTTCAATCTCGCCGATTTGCGCACCACTAAGTTGATCCCAAAGCCAGATAACACCCATCATGACCAGAAGTCCGAAACCGATGGATGACATCAACCGTACCCAATATCCTTGTCCCTGTTTGTAAATTGCTACACTCATGTTGTTCTCTTATACCTATACCTATGTTTATCCAAACACGCCGGGAGTGACTCGAACACTCAACCTGCGGATTTGGAATCCGCTG
>CAYZEX010000085.1:0-5036 GCA_964477675.1 uncultured Isosphaeraceae bacterium | reverse complement strand
CAGGCGGTCTTGGGTTCGAATCCCAACGCGATCATTCATGCACGGAGGATCGATGTTTGTTATTCATGCCAACTGGACGGCTGGCCACTTACACTTATGGGCTGAATCTTTAAACAAGTTCAGTCCGAATTCTCGTCACGAATCTGGACCTTTGGCTATACCCCATGATGGGAATGTGGTTGCTGTTGCAGAGGAAAAAGCAACGGTTCATCCTTATGCAGTAACTTCGGAAGAACTTCAGAACTACCTTCAGAGGGTTCAGCTTAACATTGACCAAGCCAGCAGGTCTTCCTTTATTCTAAAATTGCCTCACGATTTACTTGACCCGTGGCCCAGCGATCGATTAATAAGCATCATGGGCGACTATGAACATGCCAGCGAACCACTGCTCGGCGAATTTCAAGTTTCAAGTATTTCATTTGAACCAGCACACGCCATTCGGTTACTCAACGCATTAGAGAAATATGCGCGGGATGAGTGCTTTGAAGTAGGGCAATCCGTTCACTTTTGGGCAAGTGCAGCAAGATTTTCTCGAGATCTTCTCGTGGATCAAAGATTCATCCCCACGCTTTTACAAGTTGATCGTAAACATTTAACCGCAACTTGGACACCATGGCTACATGATGAAGAAGTGGTTCATCGTTTTGGTTTATTACTTCGCGCAATGCCACCAGTTGCATGGGCAACATCACAGGATGGTCGCGCTCTCCTTGAATCTGCAATTTCAGACATGACCAACGATGTCATAAGAACAATTCTGATAGATGATGACTTTGAAGACGCCGTAGATGGTTGGGATGAGGATGAAGATGCACATGTAGCATGGTTAACGGCTCTATTACACCGTAATCACGCAGTTTCAGGTAATCCAGATAGATTGTTAGGTATTTTTACCGACGCACGCCGATGGCTTGGGCGACTATGTGATGTTGGTGATGATTTGTCATGGCACTTACTTCTTGAATTACACGAACCCTTTGAAGGTTCTGATTCTTGGTTAATTACCTTTGCTCTTCAATCAGCCGAAGATTCTTCAAGAGAAGTTTCTGCTGAAGACGTTTGGGGAGCTCTTGGTAGTGAGAGTGGGAGTGACGATCGTCTTCCAGAGTTATTTTTAGCAGAACTTGATCGAGCAGCAATGCTTTATCCGAAACTTGAAAATTCTCTGGAAGAATCAACTCCATGCAACATTGAGTTAACCACCCTTGAAGCGCATAGATATTTAGTTGAATTTTTGCCGCTACTTGAAGAGTCTGGATTTAGGTCTACGGTTCCTTCTTGGTGGGGAAGTGAGAAAAGTACTCTAAGTGCAAGTTTGCATATTGATTCTCCGACACTTGAATCTGCTTTGGCCGAAAGATCTGAGGGGGCATATGGCTCATCCTCGATGTTAGGATTGAATTCAATAGTTGAGTGTAAATGGCAGGTTGCAGTTGGTGAGCATCTATTGACTCCCGAAGAATTTGAACAGTTGCTGTCACAAAATCAACCACTCGTACAAGTTCAGGGTAGATGGGTTCATTTGCAGAAAGGTGCTATTGAAGAGGCAAAAAAACTGTTTGTTGATGGCGAGATAACATCAATGCCCCTAATTGAAGCGCTTCGACTAGCACAGGGAGACGAAGAAACATCTAGCTCCCTTTCAATTGGGGGGCTTACCGCAACAGGTTGGGTGCATGAACTTCTTGAATCTACAAACGATGGCGAATCATTACCTGAGATTGCACAACCACCAAAATTTGAAGGTCAACTTCGCCCGTACCAGTTAACGGGTTTACGTTGGATGGTTTTTCTGTCCAAATTTGGTATTGGCACATGCCTTGCAGACGATATGGGTCTTGGTAAGACCATACAACTCATTGCCTTGTTACAACACGAACGAATTGACCCCTTATCAATCGTCGGACCGTCTCTACTTATTGTACCGACTTCTGTTGTAGGTAATTGGGAACGCGAGTTGGATAAATTCGCCCCCGAACTATCGGTTCACATACACCACGGACCCGATCGGCCACTAGGGGAAGCGTTTGCAACCATTGTTGCTAACCACGATGTTGTAATTACAACGTATGGTCTTGTACACCGTGATAGAGAAACTCTTAATGCCATTTCATGGCATCGCATTACTTTAGATGAAGCTCAGTACATAAAAAACCCGCCTACAAAACAAGCCCAGTCAATTCGAGCCCTTAAAGCATGGCACAGAGTTGCGTTAACCGGTACTCCTGTGGAGAATCGTTTGATAGAGTTGTGGTCGATCATGGAATTTTTGAATCCTGGTTACTTAGGACCAGCGACTACATTTAGAAGAGCTATTGCTCGACCAATTGAGCAGCGCAGAGACCCAAAACGAACAGAACAACTAAGGCGAATGATTCAGCCATTTATACTCCGTCGATTGAAAACCGATGCTACAGTAATTGATGATTTGCCCGAATGTGTACAGACGAAAGAGTTTGCAAACCTAACCAAGGAGCAAGCGAACATATACGAACAAGTTGTCAATAAAATGATGAACGAGGTAGAGCACTCAGAAGGCATTCAACGAAGGGGACTTGTACTCTCAACTCTAGTCAAACTGAAACAAATATGTAATCATCCCGGTCATTATGCTCAGGCAGAACACAATGATGGAGTTACCATTTCAGAATTAACAACTCCAGGGCTACAATCGTCTAGATCAGGAAAAACCACGCGATTAATGGCACTCTTGGAAGAAGTTCTAGCAACCGGTGAGAAGGCACTAGTGTTTACGCAATTTAGAGAGATGGGTAGGCTATTATCAGCAATGATTCAGCATGATCTTGATTGTGACACACTCTTTTTGCACGGTGGAACTCCCACAAAAAGGCGACAACAGTTTATAGACCGATTCCAAGCGGATGATGGAAATGTACCAGTTTTTATTCTGTCACTAAAGGCAGGAGGCGTTGGCTTAAACCTTACAGCGGCAAATCACGTATTCCATTACGATCGTTGGTGGAATCCAGCGGTTGAAAACCAAGCAACTGATCGTGCCTTTAGAATTGGACAACAAAAAACCGTACAAGTACACAAGTTTGTCTGTACCGGTACACTTGAAGAACGAATTGATCAGATGATTGAACAGAAAATGGAACTCGCTGAAAATATTGTTGGTTCTGGTGAGCAGTGGATTTCAAATTTATCAGCTGGACAATTACGCGACATGCTAGTTTTGCGAGAATCTGCAGTAGAGGGCGATTAATAAATAAAATGGCAAAAAAAGGGAAACCAACTTTAAAACTAAAGGCGTCAACAGATGACTTGCGCCTACACACTCCATCAGTGTGGGTAATCGAATCTATACATAAAAACTTTTCAATGGATCGTTTGGTAGCTGGGCAAACATATGCCATGGATGGGCAGATACGTTCATTGCGATTGTCAAGAGGTTTAATTAAATCCAGTGTGATGTGTATCGAAGAAAAACCATTTAGATTAGAGATTGATGTACCCGTACTTACATCTGAACAGTGGACTAAAGTATCGCAACGGATGGCAGGAGAAGCAAGAATTGCAGCAAGGCTATCAGCAGGAAAAGTACCGTCGAACTTGGGTTCAATGTTGGAAGAGTGCGGAATAGCCGCGTTCGCAGATGATTTAACAGTTCGTTGTTCATGCAAAGACAGGAAGTTATGCAAACACGCTGCTGCGGCAATGTTTTTAACAGCGCAGCGATTACTAGCAACTCCACTAATGTATTTTGAGTTAAAAGGTACAGACAAAGACGACCTACTTATTAAATTACGGCAAGCAAGAACGTTAGATGCAAAAGGGGAGGCTAGAGCGCACGCTACTGTTCGAGAGGATGAGATACCCACAATTCCATCGCTTGAAGAGTCGCTTGAAGATTATTGGCGTTCCCCACATTCATTGAAAGAGGCTGACCTTGCACCTATGCCAACTCACTTGCCGTATACACTCCTGCGCCGGCTCGGTGTTTCACCTATGGATGGAAAGTTTCCGATGGTTGGTTTGCTTGAAACCATTTACGACGATGTGTCAAATGTTGCACGTAATCAACGTCGAGATTTCTGAAAGAAAAGAGTTTTAGACTACTTATCTAATCATGCCCAATGGCAGCTAAAGTTATTGGACGTAATTTTTTATGGAACCAGACAAAAGTCCGGTTTTTTTCTCGCCGATAGGTAAGCACCCAAGTGTACTTTTGGGGAAACGGAGCCATTTACTATGAATAATAGAAACAAATCATCAGAGCATGTCCGTCCAATGTTAGAAGCAATGGCTAGGTCTATTGAAGCCGCTAGGGCAAAGCGCAATGCACCAAATAAAAACACTTGGTCTGGGTCGTCGGAGGGGACGACCTCGGCTAGTGCTAACTATAAAATTGGAAGCCCTGTAGCAGATAATGGCAAAGCGAAGGCACAGCCCAAATTGCCAGCGAGTTCATTTTTCAGAGATCGCGAAGATTACCGCAAGGCGGGTTAAAATTAGAACCATTCCTGACACGACAAAGGGCTCTCCGGTTTAGAGAGCCCTTTGTCTGTTATTTGCTTTCTTAGCAGAACGTATTTATGTATCATTAAGACCTCTGCGCTGGTCACGGATACGTCGTGACTTACCAACTCGGTCCCTCAAATAGTACAATTTGGCGCGTCTTGCGTCTCCCCGTCTGACAATTTCAATTTTTGCAATACGTGGGGAATGAAGTGGGAATATTCGTTCAACACCCTCGTTTGCAACAATTCGTCGCACAGTAATAGTGGTGTTAACGCCACTACCCTTTTGTCCGATGAGAACGCCCTGGAAAATTTGGATTCGCTCTTTGTCGCCTTCGACAATAGTGTAGTGAACATTGATTGTGTCGCCGACGCTAAAGTCAGGAAAGAAATCATCTGCTCGTAATTGGTCAGCGGTTACTGATTCGACTGTTTGTTGTTGGCCCATTTTAGGGTTCCTTTCTTACTAATCCGGTGAGTAGCACTGGGGCTATTCCGGGGGTGACTTGAGAAAAACTCAGGGGTCAACTTCCTCATTGTCGAGCAATTCTGGAC
>CAYZEX010000084.1:0-5042 GCA_964477675.1 uncultured Isosphaeraceae bacterium | reverse complement strand
CATCACGCGTGCAGGCCCACGCGTTGGAATGAGACGCGTGTTCATTCGTACGGGGTCCCATGCGCAAGTCCAAGACAATGAACGACACCGGGCGAGCAAGACTGATAATTTCTCAGTTTTACCCGGTTCGACTCGTTGCGCGTTCATGGATTCTTTAAACAAATCAGTGAACACACAGGGGAGAAAACAGGGGAGATCGTGGACAAAGGAGAGAAGAGAACACGCAAAGAAATGAGAGAAAAAAAGGGGAGATCCAGTCGCAAGTCAAAGACAATGAATGACACTGAGATTCTTTCAACAAATCAGTGAACACACGCCAAAAATGTCACACGCATTCTGGATGAATTGAGACGTCTTCAGCACTCCCCGAAAATTGTGTACACAAATGCTGCTCACATTTTAGTTTGCATATGCATGCATTCATTCAAAAAATGGTTTGCAACCTCTGTGGCGGTCTTAATGCCCACCCATTTCATGAGTGTCTCGTTATGGGTGGATTTATGACAAATATCCACGATAATCGAGAGAGCAAGCTGAACTGGGCGTGGACGGGCTCCAAACCAGCTTTGGTCGGTGCCATAATACTTGCGGTATGTGACACGCGAAGACATTATCTCATTGAGCAATGCCGAACTCGAGGCGTCAATTTGGTACTGTGCGAGAAGAACACAAAGATGTTGGCCAATCGAATACTTGTAGTTGAGCAAGTCAAGGAAGCCTTTGTCAGTAGATCTCTTCCCACCCGTCAAGAAGCTGCTTGAGAAAGTGGTCGGGGCAACTCCATTGTGGAGAACTTCGTCTGCAATGCAAGTGGTGCCCCACACAATTAGCTCGGGTGTCTTGCATCGATACACAATCGAAGACAATGCCGTCAATGAAAAGAGAGTCTTTCCACCGAGATTCTCGAGCTGGAGCACTGCGTTGCGTGCGTCGACGAGAACAAGCAATTTATTCCAAATGAGCACGGCCATGAGCAGAAAATTGTCAGAGATTGAATCAGATTTACCTGACATGTTGATGTGCTCGACGGAATAGACCTTGATGAGATCAACCGTGGACATCGTGGTATGGGTTTCTGCCTTGTAGTTACATTAATATTAATATGTATACATATAACATATGTGCGTGTAAATGCAATCGACCAAAATATCGTTCAGAATACTGTCGTTGGGGAAGTCCGGATTCATAATGGTTTTCGGTTTGTTTGTGTTTGGATTTCCAAATTGATGAGACATTGCTCACTTTGTGCAAATTTTACCTCGTGGGCCATCTTGAACGTCATCACTTCGAATATGCGTTGTGTCACTGTACGTTCCACTTCTTCGCCGGTCCGAACAAGAAGTTCACGGCAGTTCACAGATATGATGTGGTTGAGACGCACGGTACCGCCAACAACAAATTTCATTGTAACAGAGAGTGCTGCGTTCCTGGCAGTTTTCAGGACTGCGTTTCGTGCACCATTTCTGATTTTCATAGCCAAAGCAATCACAAACCCATGAGGTATTTCGATCGGCGAACCGCAACGAAGGTTGCCCTTTTGAGCGCTAGGATCATCTGATTTTGCGTTCAAGACGATCGTGAGAGTCTGCTTCAAATCTGAATCATCCGGGAAGTTGGCAATACCCTGTAGAAAAAACAATACATGATAGTTTTCATTTTCATGTTTGCCAGTGAGTTTGACAACATGTCTAACTTTAAGTGTGGTATTTCAGCATACCAAACGGGTGACACGCTCAAGATCCCGTGGCACACCATGCTCTAGCAAGTTCGCAAGCATGCAGATCCAAAACAAGTTACCGGCGGCTTCGTAAAAGCCCCACTTCTGAATAGAGTTCTTGCACCTTGTCAGAAACACATTTAAGTCTAACAGTGTGTTGATGTTGGATTCAGAAATTCAATGTGTGAAAAAGTTCAACAATGCTTTAATTCCGGGGTGCATACCGGACTGCGTCAAATGGTGCTTTCGCTCCGTCTTCAAGGGGTGGTTCATTCACGATGTTCATGAACTCATCGTCACCCTGGATAGTGACAAGGGATTCGGATATTACAAGATTGTAGTCGGTGTTGACGTCACCAAGAGGTGCCAGAGCCATAAGTGAACCCGCAGCTCCACTCGCCGCTGCAGCTTTACTAGACTTTTTAGGTGCCATGTGCGCACAACAAAACGGCGAACTAGCAATAAAACAAAACGCCTCCAAATGTAACAAAAATGCTGATCTGGCGTCATGCAAATGATACACAGCAAGTGAAAGCATTCAGGAATTGACGTTATTGAATTTTGGGTGTCAGTGCAGGACGTAAGCAATCGATGTGTTGCAAGTGAACATCAGAAGCCAACAGAGCGCAGAGTTTCATTTGCACATGTTTGTGTCTTGCACGATGTGATGCCGTGCAGCATTGTCTGTGGTGGATGGAAACGTCAAACCCAAAATTTGTCACCTTGTCAAGCGTGGGAATGTGTCAAATGGTTGTACGAGTCGCTGACAAGGATTGTAGTGTAGTTTGGGGGATCATACCTGTAGTTTAGTCTTGTAGTAGAGTCGCTGACAAGGATTGTAGCGTAGTTTGGGGGATCCTTATGATATTGTAGTACACAGTCTGCAAGACAAACTAAGTGATCCAGAGTGATACCAATTGATGTGTGACAGGCGATTCTCAAATGTCAAAGATCAAGAAGTTGTCATGGATATATAATAATAGGTCAGGTCCAGATGTGGACACCGACCACAAAAATGACAGCAAATAGTTTGATTTTTTTTTGTTTTCACAGAGTAGGCTGCACACACTCTCACAGCATGTGCAATTCAAGGTTAAGCCTCACAACATTGAGTCATACAATGCGACGGACAGAGTATGATTCACGTGCAACTGGGTCGTGCAGCGGGCCTGATACTAATCCAGAAAGAGGCAAGAGCTTGCAGAACAGGCGAACGACCACAGTGCATGTGAAAGAGTTCCCCAACATCGAACCAAGTGTCCGAGCTGACATATGTTCAGTGCCGCATACATCAGTCGGCCGGAGGCCTTGGCTCCGCATCATTTCAGCGGGTGTCATCATGCGACGGTGGGAAATTATCCAAAATCCGCCACCGGAAGCGCGCGTTCTTGTCAAACAAGGGATTCGGCCAGAAGTCATCCTGCCTTGGATGCTGCCGGCATCAACCACAGCGTCAATCCTGGAAGGATTCATGTTCAACCGTGTAATCATGTTTAGAACACGCAGCACCTTCATGCGACCGCCATGGCCCGAGGGCAATGCACCCGGCGGATCACGATGCGGATCCAGTATTGCATGCAGAGGCAATGGTGGAATTGCAGAGGGCCAGATGCTACCAATGCAACCTGTCATGAAACTTTTCAGAACCGCCACAATATAGATTCGGTTACGTGTCTGTGGCACAGCTCCAACCTGATGTGAATTGAGTGTCTTCCACGACACGTTATACCCGGCATCCATCAACGCAGTCAGGAACCTGAGTAAAGTCTCCGGGAACTTGGTCAAGAGGCCGGTGACGTTCTCAAAGAGACACATTCGAGGTTTGCGATTGAGGACGTACTGGAGCAAATATGACGTAACCGTACCTCGCCCTGCAGGGTCATCTTCACCCATCGCGGCTGTAGACATGCTTGAGAATGGCTGGCAAGGGAAGCCAGCACAGAAGCAATCAACGTACGGGGCAGACAGGAACTCGGTGCTGAAGACAGTTGGAAACCAGTGAATGTCGGGACCAAAGTTTGCTCGTGTGATTACTTCAGATTCCAGCAGGATATCGCATGCAAAAACATGCCTCACTTTCATTCGCAGAGGGTTTGCAGCCTTAAGGATCCGCAATGCGAACGAGCAGACTGCAAGCCCCGTACAAGCAGAACCAGTGGTGATCACTGGAGGCCCAGATGATGAAGATGATGTTGATGGACCCATAACCGTCTCACGTTTCTGTTTTTTTCTTACCCGGCAAGCATCATGCGCGCCATGAACGGGAAGCACAACACACATGAATGCATACGACGATAGGATACAACAAAGAATCATCATGTGACGGGCAGTCGCGTAGCAAACAAGTGAGGGGACAATGATTCAGTGAGGAGCTTTCATATTAATATAAAGACATGCATAAACATCATTTACTAATTGTGTTGTTACCGTGCATGCTAAGCGTGGACACAATATCTGAATCATACTCAAAATCAGAAGGAAACATGATCGAGCAAATCGAAACACGACTAGTGAAAGACCACAGGACATATCAAATGTTTGAATGTCACATCAAAACATTATATTTAACAATTTGAAGATTTTTTTTCAAAAATAAAGTGAACTCTTAAGCAACACCTTTACCCCGTCGAGAGTCCATGGGTACCCCCCCCCATGGACTCTCAACAGCCCAGGGCGCCCTGGACCGTCGAGAGTCCATCGTCACCCCGTCGAGACAAGACCAAAAACAAAAAAAGTGCTGCCTCAACGGGGTGACCGTGGACTCTCAACACTCCAGGGCGCCTTGGGCCGTCGAGAGTCCATGGGTACCCCCCCCCCCCCCCATGGACTCTCAACAGCCTAAGCCCTGTTTCGCGCACGGACTTAAGCAACACAAAAAACACCCCAACTCAACAACCCCGGGCGCCCTAGACCGTCGAGAGTCCATCCGACCCCCCTCTGAGACTCAACAACCCCTCTGAGACTCAACAACCCCGGGCGCCCTCTGAGATGCTCAAAACAAGGGTCATGCCCGACAACTGGAAACAGTCTTTCTTTGTCCTGCTTCCCAAGGCGGGCGATCCTGAAAATCCAGGGAATTGGCGACCTATAGCTCTCCTGAACACGTTGTACAAAGTCTTCGCGCGCATCGTCTACAACCGAATCCGAAACCACTTGATCAAGCAACAGTCAGACGAACAATTTGGATTCGTTCCCGAGAGGTCAACGGCAGATGCGGTCATCATCCTTGAGTCCATGCTTCAAAAATGCCTCGAATGGAATGTCCCACTCTTTGTCGTGAGTGTTGACTTGCGGAAGGCCTTTGACACAGTTGAGCACGACGCTC
>CAYZEX010000083.1:0-5112 GCA_964477675.1 uncultured Isosphaeraceae bacterium | reverse complement strand
TTAACCATAAGGAATATGGCGTAACGAGCGAGGGCGTTGTCGTCTTCCTCGATACTGCGCTGCGTTCAATTGGAATTAATCCTGACACCGATACATTCACACTTAAAATTACTGGCGGTCCCGATGGGGACGTTGCTGGAAACGGCATTCGAATTCTTCATCGTGAATATGGCGACAATGCAAAAATTCTAGGAATTGCTGATGGTTCTGGTTGTGGCGAAGACCCAGATGGTCTCGACCATAACGAGTTACTTCGCCTCTTTAACAACGCCCTTCCAATAACCCAGTTTGACCCTTCAAAACTGGGCTCAAGAGGAAAAATTTCTTCTATTGAAGACCCAGAGGGCGTGCACCTTCGAAATACACTGCACAACCGAATTGCTTGCGATGCTTTCATCCCATGTGGCGGACGACCAGCAACGATACATGGTGGAAATTGGAAAAACTATTTGAAGGAAGATGGTTCGCCAAGCGCACGAGTAATCGTTGAGGGTGCCAATTTATTCCTCACACCTGACGCACGAAGAGAGTTGTCAAATACTGGCACACTCATTCTGAAAGATTCATCTGCAAATAAGTGTGGGGTAATCTGCTCAAGTTTTGAAATTGGCGCATGCATGCTTCTTTGTGAAGAAGAGTTCATGGAAATCAAGGAGACCTTTGTCGAACAAGTACTCGTTCGATTGCGGGAACTCGCTCGATCAGAAGCTGAATTACTTGCACGCTTACATCAACATCACCCACACTCACCACTTCCTGAAATGAGTATTCGGATTAGTAAGATAATGTCCAGAGTTTCAGACTCACTCATCGCCCATTGGGGTTCAATGACTGATGAGCAACAGAAGGAATTACAGAGACTCGTCATTGAACACCTCCCCGAAGTCCTCGTCGATCGAGTTGGAGATCTTCTCTGGACTGCGATGCCAGATACGTATTTACAATGGATGATGGCAAAATCTCTCGCGGCTCGAATTGTGTACCGAGAGGGCTTTGAGTACCTTGAAACGATGGAAGATGCTGATTTATCAGGTCTTGCACTTCGATATCTCGATCTCGAAGAAGAACGAGAAATCCTCACAGAAGAAATATTAAAATCTAATTTGCAATACAAGGATCGGGTTGCTGCGTTACTCCATGATGCTGGTATATTTTCAACAATGGGACGACGTCACAAACCGTGATATTTCCAATCAACTCTTAATCTGAGGATGCTCTCATGCGTTCAAAAATTTTTACATTACTCATAACGGTACTTTTTCTTTCACCCATTTTAAGTGGTCAGATATCGCTTGAGATGGAACCGATTGAAGCGAATAGCACCATCACAGATGTCACGCTCTATCGGAGTAGAGCTGCAATCACTCGAACTGCAATCCTCGACTTGCAAACTGGTGGGTACACCCTGTTCTTTAGAGATTTACCTTCCTCAGCATATCTTGATTCTGTACAAGCAAGTGTGGGAGAGAGTGCAAAGTTGTTAAGTGTTGACACTTCAAGCAGACCAAGGACTGAAGATAACAGCGAAATAATTAAGGAAATTTCCGCTGAAATAGAAGATGTCGAAAAACAAATCGATACCCTCAACGCAGGGCAAGATTCGCTTGCATTGCAAATCACAATGTTAAAAACATTGATTGAACAAGCGAGCAATGCAAAAGAAGGACCTGTTGATCTTGACGCTTTAGAAAACCAACTTGAGTTTATCGGGACAAAGATGACATCACTCACCATTGACAAAACGACGAATGAAAAAGCTTTAAAGGAATTAAAAAAGACACTTCAAAACCTCCGCCAACGAAAACAAAATTTATCTGTAAATCGTGGTACACAATTAAATGCAGTTGTAGATATTGGAGTAACACAACCTGGAAAAGTTCAAGTTCAATTGACATACCTTGTGAATAATGCAAGTTGGCAGCCAACTTATTCCATCCGTGCAAAAAATTCTGGCGAAAAAATCACAGTGGAATACGATGCAGAACTCTGGCAACGAACGGGCGAAAACTGGACCGATGTCGCAATGACACTTTCAACAGCGCAGCCACAACAGTCCACGACTCCTCCAATGCCCTCCCCTTGGTTTGTTGATGTCTATGTCCCGCCCCCTCCCACAAGTACGGGACCAAGCAGTAGCGGTAGTAGATATAGCAATAAGGCAAAGGATAGTGTTACGCTGCACATGCGTAGAGTTGGTCGCGAGATGGAGGAGATGGTCTTTATGGACGCAATGGCTGTCGAAACAGCATCCGCTTTTGCAACTGTCAATAACGATGGTCCTGCTGTAAGTTTTTCTCTTCCGCGAACAATTACTGTACCTTCCAATAGAGAAGACAAACAGACTACTTCTCTTGGTGCATTTGAAACAAAAGCAGATTTGTTTCGCACCGCAGTTCCGATGATTACAGACTCCACCTTTATTCGAAGTAAGGTCACCAACACTAGTGATTACATATTGCTTCCTGGGAAAGCATCCATATTCCACGGTAGTGATTACGTTGGAAAAACTACGCTTTCGACGATTGCACCGAACGAAACATTTCTCCTAGATTTAGGTATCGACCCACTCGTCATTGTAAACCGTGTGCTCCTTGAGAAAATAACTTCTACGACAGGTCTCTTTTCTAGTGGAAAACAGACCCGATATGAATATCGAATAACGATATCAAACGGACACAATGAGCCCATCGATGTGCAGGTATGGGACCGATTCCCCATTTCAAGAAATGAGGAAATCGAAATCACACTTGATAACTTAAGCATGCCACTGTCAACGGATCCAACATACGTCGAATCGCAACAACCACAAGGTCTGCTTCGATGGGACGTAACAATTCAAGCAAATATGACCGGAGATCAAATGTACATTATTACGTGGGATGTTGAGGTTGCCCGAGGAAAAGATATTAAGATGACACCGCTTCCAGAGTAATAAAAGGGTACTCAACCTAGAATTGGTCTCTTTTGCCGACAAACGGGGCTCGGATTGGTACACTGTGTCGCTCCATAATCCCTTTAACATAATATTTCGATTTATTTACATTTCCACTGAACAATGGTCTCTCCAAGAATGCATAAAACTCACCCGAACTACCTCTTCCTCTTAGCCATGGTTATCGCACTTCTTCCAATTGCATGCGAAGATGTCACAAACCCAGAAACTGAAATGCATCTATCACTCGAAGCCATAATTGAAGATCTTCAAGTGGCAATGAGTAGTGGCAACGAAAATGCTTTAGACAAAGTTATTGCCGATGCAAATCGCCTTCGACCATCATCTCAGTTACAAACACAGGACAAGAACCTTATTCTTTCTTCTGCAAAGGAAAAACTCGCCCAACTACGATTCCTTAAACTCTCAACAGAGACTATTGTAGTACAACATATCTTCCAAGTCGCTGAAAAACAAGCTTTACAAGTTGCACTGCTTCATGGATATGCTGATACGTTTCATGCTGATTCAGGACAAAGAGAAACATCAATAAGCCAACAGATTACTTCTGCTCACACGTCTAGACAACATCAATTTAAATCTCAACTCAACGATTCTGACGCAGTAATAACCGACCTTGGTTCCAAAAGCCAAACCACTAGAGAAAAAGCGGAAGAACTAAGAACTCAAGCAGAACACTTGCTTACGCAAGCGGAAGATAATGGGATTATCAAGGGGCACGCTTCGTACACTTCTGGAATTAAAATATTACGACAATCCCAACAGAACAACGCAATCGCTGCGGAACTAGAACTTCAATCACACATGAAAGAAGAACCGCTTCGTGATGAAGCAAAGGCAGAACTTGAAGCCATCTCATCGATTTTAGAAGGCATGAAACGAACAGAAACATTGCTCCAAGAATTTTATGATTCCACAGAGCAAAACGCTTCGGATTTCAGAAAACTCGCAACCGAAATTGATGCCCAAGCAGGGAAATCATTAGAGGAAGCAGTTGCTCAAGGAAGTTTGCTTTTGCAACGGTGGAATAATCTTTCAGATCTTCTCCAAGATGCCATGAGTGGTATTGGTCGAACTCGCGGTGCTTCTAGAACGGCGCAAGAGACTTCAGGAATGTGGAAACTCGATTTAGAGTGGACGCTTGGAAAGGTTGAAGAATCAAAAAGAAATTTATTGCTCAATGAAGTTAGCGCAATTAATACATTTATAGAACATGGTGTCCATTCCTCATCAACAGAACTAATAGCAATTTCAACAGCACTTTCTGAACTTGCTGAGCAAGCAACAAACGAAGCAATCGCAGCGTACGAAAATGCGACACTTGCGGCGAGTAATCTTGGCCCACAAACCAATGCCGTTCTCCAACAACTTGAAACTCGAATGGCTATTCTAAAGGGAATACATACTCCCAAGCCAGTTGCAAATGAGGACACCAATACTTCGAGCAAGCCTGTAGTAACATCGTCCCAAAGTGGAAATGGATTTGCGTCACCTGAAGAATTAGTGTCAGCATTTAATTCTGCTTTAGACATCTCATCTTTTGATGGAACATCCCCAGTAACAAATCTCAATACCTTCTGTCAAGCGCAAGATCCTGGAGCAGAAAAATTTCTCGCCTTCATGAACAATATAATGCAGGCAACTGGAGACCTGTTAACTGCCATCCGAACAAACATCGGGGAAGCAGCCATAGCCCAATTTATGGCGATGAACCCAGCAAGTTCACAAACTTCTGCAATGCAAGTTGACCCTACTTCTATTATTCAAATTGGTGAGAACAATGCCTCTGCGAGCGAAGTGTCGGGAAAACCCGTACAGATGCAATTGACAACTGATGGCTGGAAAATCATACTGTCATCAACTCAAGACCCTCAAGCTGCAATGGCAATTGAAATGATGTCAACAATGTTTACCCCTATATTTGATGCAATGAACTCGATAACTGAGCAACTCAACAACGGGCAAATTACTACCTTAGAGCAAATTAATGATGCAATGATGGGCGCTATGGAAAACATAAACCCGTTCTAAGAATTGGCTATAGGTTCTTTAGCACCGCAACTGCAGTATTACGCACCATTACATCTTCATCATCCTCTGCAATATCCTTCAGAGCATCGAGTAATGCCTCGTTGGGATTACGCATTAACATGTTCCCC
>CAYZEX010000082.1:0-5182 GCA_964477675.1 uncultured Isosphaeraceae bacterium | reverse complement strand
ACAGCCACTGCTCACCGTGGTTCCTTTGCAGCTTCTTGCGTATCACGCTGCAGTCTTACGCGGAAAAGACGTTGATAAACCACGAAACCTCGCAAAATCAGTCACAGTGGAATAGGTTCCAACGGTGGTTGAGGATTGTTTTGG
Organism: uncultured Isosphaeraceae bacterium; assembly: GCA_964477675.1. GTDB lineage: Bacteria > Planctomycetota > Phycisphaerae > Phycisphaerales > SM1A02. The sequence goes on along the minus strand of CAYZEX010000082.1, from coordinate 5,038 downwards.
GGACTCTATTTACGATTATATGAACAATCGACGTCACTCTACCTCTATCTTTCTTTACATAGTACAACTTAAGCAAGTGTTCTTATGTAGGAACATGTGGCAAAGAGTGTGGGAATGTCAATCATTTGATGAAAATTAGTTCAGAGAAATAACAATAACACCTGCCGGAGCAACTCTTCACCGCGATAAATATAAACAAGAAGGCAGATTGGTTACTCAAGATTATTCAAAATATAATTTTCGGCATTTGGTCATAGAACTAGAAGGTTTAACTGTCAAAGAAGCATATTTAGGTGTTGCTGGTGTTACCAATAATTTTTATAGTGGCAAATTAGTGTTGAAAAGAATATGTAAGAGAACTGTCAAGTTCATTTTGCATCCATCTCGGAGATCTTTTTATTGACTTGTAGGAACAACAGCAATCAATTTGGCATTTAGGAATAGAATTAAACAGATTTCAAGTTCAGATACATTTCCTGAAAATTAATATTTGGGTGACCAATATCTCAAAACTAACCAGCGCTGAAAACAGAATGCGGCTGGTGTATAAGTTTTTCACGCCGATGAATATTGGCAGAATAATGGTTCAAATTTTTTTCTATGGATAGTAGGTGTTATGGGGGGGTTAGTTTTTTGGGGGTAGGTCAAGGTGACTACGGCCCTAGCAAAATATCCGAAAATCTTGAAGAACGTACTAACAAAACCACACCATAAACTCACAATTCTTGAAACACCGTAGAATGCAATAATCTATGCCACACGCACCGGATGATTTTGATGGAACAATTGCTGAGCAGACTGTTCTTGCGGGTCAGTACGAAGTACTAAGGAAACTTGGTGAAGGTGGCATGGGAGAAGTGCATCTTGCAAAGGATCGCCATCTCAATGATCGTCTTGTTGCAATAAAAACGTTACCAGCCCTTCGAGTTGCTTCCAAGCGTGCGATGAAACAACTCCGCCAAGAAGCGGCTGCGATGGCTGACTTAACGCACGAACATATTGTTCGCTTCTTTCACTTTGGGGAGCATGAGCGTATTCCCTTCATGGTGATTCAGTACATCCAAGGGCAAACACTTGATGACCTGCTTGGTGATAAAGACCAACTCACTCTGGAAGACACCATTGAACTCTGCACGCCAGTAGCAGAAGCCCTCGACTACGCACATTCCAAACAGATCATTCATCGCGATATTAAGCCTGCAAATATCTTCATTGATGATAATAACAAACCCTTCCTTGCGGACTTTGGTATTGCTCGTATTGCAAAGGACACCATTACCCAAGTCACAGGGCGTGATACGACAGCAGGCACGTTGCAATATATGAGTCCCGAGCAATGCCGTGGTGACTGGAATTTAATACCTACTAGTGATATCTACAGTTTTGCAGTAGTGTTATATGAATGCCTGTCGGGTGCGGTACCGTTTCGAACAGGTCCTATTCGCGACCTAATTTTGAACGAGCCGCCACCACCACTTCAGATTGATCACCCAATCGCTGAATTGATCATGCAGGGCTTATCGAAAGATGCCCAAGGGAGACCAAGCTCATGTGTAGCTTTGTTGAATCTTGAAACAAACCATAAGATTGTGAACAACAAAGTCACTATTTCATCAACAACATCAACCGAACCTTTAATTGCTCAACCGACAAACAAACAATGCAAGCATGGCGCAAACTTTACTAACTCGCTTGGTATGAAGTTCGTGTTAATCAACCCAAAAGAAGTCGCGCCCGATGGTTTTCTCATGGGGAGTCCTGAAACAGAGGCGGGTCGCGATACAGATGAAAATCAACACCGCGTCATCCTCACTAAACCCTATTGGCTTGGTGTCACACCTGTTACACAATCGCAATATAGCACGTTGATGGGGAATAATCCAAGTTATTTTAAGAAGAAAGAAGGTGGTTTTCTAGGTATTGGTGGTACTACTTCTGACCTTGACGATCATCCAGTCGACTCTGTCTCTTGGTACGACGCAAAATCGTTCTGTGAAAAACTAGAAGATAAGACTGGGCAAAAGATTTGCCTTCCTAGCGAAGCAGAATGGGAGTTTGCATGTAGGGCAGGCTCGACGACTTGCTTCTCCCTTGGTGATTCTGAAATAGATCTTGCTAGAAATGCATGGTACCTCAGAAATTCAGACTCAAAAACCCACGCAGTAGGGGGTAGGGAACCAAACAACTGGGGTCTGTACGACATGCATGGCAACGTCTGGGAATGGTGCGAGGATGTATGGCACGATAGTTACTTCGATGCACCTACTGATGGTAGCGTATGGTCAAGTGGAGATAATTCGTCTCACCGTGTTCTGCGCGGCGGCTCCTGGTACAACAATCCTACGCTCTGCCGCTCTGCGCTTCGCAACAGCCGCTCGCCAGGCATCGCGGGCACCCGCCTCAGCTTTCGTGTTTGCCTGCACTTCCTTGATGATAAAACTACATCCTCCTGCGCCCAATAGTTGTCCAGTTCACTGTGTACACGTTGTTCACCGCTTTTACACAACTTCTTTGCTTGTCGCAAACTTCATGCGTATCATTGCAGTTCGATCGAGAAAGATAGCACCGATAATCGCAGCAAGCGCGTAAGAGGGAGGTAATACGCCTGCACCAAATAACAGTGCTGCCATACAAAGTTGAGAAACACCGGCATCGACAAGAGGGAGAGAGAGTCGTAGGGCATCTTTGTTTGAACGACCACCGAGTAAACCTAGACCAATGATGCCACCTAGCCATCGCCCATCTGCGCTAATGAGTATGACAACGATGATTGGCCATAAAGAGAGTGATTCAATTGGATGGATTAGAACAAGGGTTGTGGCAACAACACTAGGGATTGCTCCGTAGTCAACAAAGAGATGTAACCATTTCGCTTTTTTTGCATGAAATAACCAACACAATGGCAGTAAGAGTAACGGTAGAAGCCAAACAAGGGACATCACTCCCCGTAATTGCCATGTTGCGTATATCGCAACTATTGTTGCGACCGTCCAAGCAACTCTCCCGCAACGTAACATGAGGGCTGCTCCCCCAGATTCAGAATCATCTGCTGCACGTTGTTCCCATCTTGCGATTGCCCATGGTCCCGCTGCTAGGCATGCCCCAAAAGCAAGCATGGCTGGGGTATTGGACTCCCAAAAAAACATGGAAATTAGCGAAAGTAATCCACATGGGACAATCGCAGCCCAAACACCGACAGAAAGAGACATAAGTGGCGGGGCTGTCCCAGGAATTTTTGTTCGTACATTCCCACTCAGAAAGATAAGAACGATGAGTACGATTGCATAGTTACGAAGTGTTCGTTGATCCGACCATTGTGCCGATAGCCACGCATCTTCTATTTGTTTAAGTTCATACTGCTGGTCAGCTTTTATTTGCAACAAAACCGCTTCACTTGTTCCAATTTTGTTAGCTGCAAGGAAGTCGCTTTGCTGTTGACGTTTTAGATTTACAAATTGTTCCTTCTGGTGAATCCCTCCTTGAAACAAGCCCTCCCAGTAATCAGGGACAATTGAACCGAATACTGCAGGACCAAGCAAAATGCCAGCGAGGAGACCACCAAGCAGTGGCCAAGATTTGAGTTTTGCTTGTTTAAGTAAATAAGCAAAAAACAGGGGAACGAATAGTAATAATGTGTGCTGGACGGTACTATTAATGACAAGGTCATTCATCTTGCGATACTCTACTTTCTGTGGAACAAAGAGCCACATCATGGCAGTGCGGCACCCGCGTAGTATCCCTTGAATCGCCTATTTTTGTTGGCATTTTGAATGTGACACCGGATAGTTTTAGCGATGGTGGTCGATACGTTCAAATTGATGAAGCCGTAGCCCACGCTCTTGAAATGGTTGCTGCTGGGGCAACGATTATTGATGTGGGAGGTGAATCTACTAGACCTGGGGCAACACGTGTCACAGCAGAGGAACAGGTAGCTCGCACAGAGCCGGTTATTCGTTCTATTCGTGAACAGAGTGATGTTTGTATTTCAATCGATACCACCCTAGAGACGGTAGCGAATAGGGCGATAATTGCAGGTGCAGATATTATTAATGACGTCGCAGCTGGTGAAGAAGATAATCGTATGTTCAAGTTAGTAGCGGATACAGGTGTGGGGTATGTCTTAATGCACCGGAGATTACCACCAGAACTAGATCAATTTAGCGATAAATATGATAAACAACCATGCTCTAGCGATATTGTTCACGAAGTAAAAATATGGCTAGGAGCGAGGATGGAAGAGGCGATTTCTTCAGGGATAGTGAAGCACTCAATTGCTCTTGATCCAGGTCTTGGATTTGGGAAGAGTGTGCAACAGAATTGGGCGTTAATGAATCATGCACGGGCTTTTGTAGAGATGGGGCAACCTGTCTATGTTGGGTCTAGTAGAAAAAGTTTCATCGGTGCTACATGTGGAACACAGGACATTGGGCTTCGTGATGAAGCGTCCGCTTTGTCCTGTGTTGGGATGGTTAAGAATGGAGTGCAAATTTTTCGAGTACATAATGTTTCTGAACATGTACGAGTGATACAATCCCAATCTTGAAACAACACAATCATTAGGAGACAGAACAGTGGCACTAGAATTTACAGATGCAAATTTTCAAGACGAAGTATTGAGTTCAGACCAACCAGTCTTAGTTGACTTTTGGGCAGAATGGTGTGGTCCATGCAAAATGCTTGGTCCAGTTATTGATGAACTTGCGACAGAGTTTGATGGTAAGGCAAAGATTGGAAAAGTAGACATAGATACCAATCGAGATGCCGCGGTGAAGTATGAAATTCAATCTATTCCGAGCATTATCATTTTTAAGGATGGTAAAATTACGAATAAATTTGTAGGTATTGCATCTAAAGATGATTTGTCTGAAGCGATTAACGCTGCAATGTAAAATTCTTCCTGAATATTTGGGGCCGTAGCTCAGTTGGGAGAGCGCTTGCATGGCATGCAAGAGGTCGTCGGTTCGAGCCCGATCGGCTCCACTAGTTTCGAAAAAGCAAGACATTCGTCTTGCTTTCTTCTTCACTGCGTGGATCCGTG
>CAYZEX010000081.1:0-5233 GCA_964477675.1 uncultured Isosphaeraceae bacterium | reverse complement strand
GCCGCTATGCGCTGGATGTGGCAGGAATAAACTATCCCGCGGGTTGTTTATATGTTTGATTTCCCACAATTTCTTCCCGAAAAGAAAAATTCAAACACACATTGTTAGATAAAGATGCACGGCGGGCTAACTTCCCGACCAACCACAGCATAATTCGTGGCGATACAGAAAAAATTTTTATGTTGTGATGATTTACAAGCCACGTTCCATTCGCTGTGGTTGGTCGGGAAGCGTCGTTCAGTTACAATTTGGGATGTATAGGTATCTAGGCATCTCTTGCTGTGGTTGGTCGGGAAGCGTCGTTCAGTTACAATTGATGGAAAATGACGTATTATATGTATATAGCTGTGGTTGGTCGGGAAGCGTCGTTCAGTTACAATCAGATGACGGAACTGATGTGTGCGAGTATGGCTGTGGTTGGTCGGGAAGCGTCGTTCAGTTACAATTGATCAAACACTGATAAACACTGCAGGCACGCTGTGGTTGGTCGGGAAGCGTCGTTCAGTTACAATGATTGCTGCGGATGGGATGCCAGCACTTGGGCTGTGGTTGGTCGGGAAGCGTCGTTCAGTTACAATAGAACAAATACAAGCCCCTCTGTGAAAGGGGCTTGTGTTGTTATTGCGTTTACCAAAACGTCATTTGCAGAGGTGGGTCCTCTACCTTAGCGCGTTTTTTTCCAAAATATATTTCCATCTTTCCAAACTGCCTGTCGGTAATCCCAATAACACGCACTTGCCCGTCGTTTGGCAAATTGCCTTTTATGTGCGTGCGGTGCGTGTTTGCACTTTCTTCGCTTGCGCAATATTTTGCGTACACCGAAAACTGCAACATCGTAAATCCCTCGTTTAATAAAAACTTTCTAAACTTTGTGTATCTCTTACGCTGGGCTTTTGTTTTTACAGGCAAATCAAAAAGTGCAAATAACCACATTGCTTTGTATCCTCCAGAGACCCTATCCATTATTATAGTTCGGCGAAAATTAGTTTTCGTTCGCCGCCCATAGCTGCAGTTGCAAGTGAGCGAGATGTTTGCAGTGCAATATCAAACATCGTTCTCTGTTCACCATGAAAATCATGACGACCACTTACAGTTGCAATAAGACGCTGTTTTACATGTGGCAATAAGTCCACATCGTCGCCCTCTTTGACAATAATAGAGGCAACCTGTTTATCAACGAGGGGGCGATATGGTTCCATCAAATCATCTGCAAGGCAGTAAGGGTTGTATTTGTTGTGGTGAAAAAGCCCAAGGGCAGGATGAAGCCCAACCCCGCAGATTGCTCTTGTAATAATTGCACGAAGAATGGCATATCCGTAGTTAAGTAACCGATTTTGGTCTTCATTATCGGGATTACGCCGAAAATCGGGGTCTCCAAAGATTTTTTGCCAGTACCTATTTGCCGCCTGTGCTTCGATGTTCTCTGGGTCGCCTGAACGTACTTCGCCAGCAAGCCGGTGAAGCCCGTTGTCGTTGCCAGTCCATTCCTCAAGCGTTCTTGCTTGGGCACTTACTTTTGCCACAACTATTTGTTTCCACAACTGTTTCTTGACTGGTTGCGATATTTCTGCTTGAGTGTTTACTCGTTCCGTATGTGAAGTGTGTGCAAAAAATGGTGTAAGCATTCCTACTGGCATAAACTTTTCGTTACATGCGATGACAGGAACATTTCCCTGAGCAAGTTTTGCTAGTGCTGACTGGGTTATTCGGCATTGGGGGTGAGCGATAATGACACAGCCAAGTTCTTCAATTGGAATCGTCATTTCCCCGTTCTCTTCATTTTCTGCGACAAAAAGTTCGCCGCGGGTATGAAGATAGGCGGGGGACTGCGCAAATTCTATGATTCGATTATGCATTCCAATTTCGCAAGGATCCAGTTGCATGTACAGAAAGTCTTTGCAAGAACGAATTCCTTAACGAGTTAATTGCTGGCTGCCACCAATCTCCTGCTAAACAAATATCTTTTTTAAGTCTTGCGTCATGGTTTCTTCTTATTTGAATTAATTTTCCCGAAACACCACAAACAAGCCAAACTCCTGATCGTTCATCACGCTTTATCTCAATAGTATCTCCGGACCGTAGTGAAAATTTAAAAACTCGCTTTTGACCCTTTTCAGTGTCTTCCCACTCTTTTTGAATAATTGGTTCACCACGGCTCTTACGTTGAATTGCTTCAAGGCGAGTCACAACATGACCTTCCCATTTTATTTCTTCGCCCTTGTCATTCAAAACAGCAACGACAGCCATGTGGTGATTGGATCCCGGTGCAATATGTCTAGGCGCTCCTTTACTGCCAACGGGTACGGTCGTTTTTACTTTTGGTTCGACTGTTACTCGGTGGATAGGGATTTTATCACCATTCTTTGTTATCAACTTTGGATGATTTGCTCGATCTTTGAAAACGGTCTTTGCTGATTTGCCATCAAGCGTATCGATGACAATTTTTTTAATACGAGGGTCAAGGATGCGATTGATTTCTGAGGTAGAGAGCGCATCGATTGGTTTTCGAATTCTGGTAAATTTAGTTCCAGTATCGAGTGTGGAAACACCGTAATTCGTTTCCTCGTGCAGCGCGCCATTCAGCCGGCAATCAACTCTGTGTGAGACAACGATATTCTCGATTATCTCTCGGACGGAAGGTACAAAGTTATTCCACGGTGCTTGGATATTACCAAGCAATCTATGGTGTAGTTCTTCGCGTTGTTCTGCCGCCTTTGCAATGAGTTTTACTGACTTGGCATCACATAAGGCAATACAAACAGCGTCAACAGCATGGTGCCTGTGGTCGTTCCTTGTTTTTCGAGGACCATCATCAAGAATGCCGTTCATTTCCCAACCGTTTCGCAAATATGCTGTCGCTCGGCCAGCACAAGTTTGTACTCGAAGCGTTCCGTCCGCGTCACTCGTTCCACCATAAAGAGTAGAAACTAATTTTGCTGCAAGTTTAGAGGCGTACCTTGTGTCGTTAAGTTGTCTTGATGCAAACTCTTCAATAAGCTCTTCCCCAACTTCGTCAAGTTCAAACCGCTTGAGTTTAAGGTGCCGAACTTGCGACTTGAATTTACTGACACGATTAAGAATTTTGTTCCATTCATCTGTTCCGCCTGAGGTTTCCCAAGGCGTTTTGTTTTTCTTGATATTTCCATTGAAGTGGGAATCACACAATGTTTTATTGATAAATGAGTCATCAAGAGAACGGCTAAAAGGGATGATGTGTTCGATCTCCATTGTTGGAGATAATCCAACAATATCTTGCATGCCAAAGGATCTTCCTGTGTATGGGCAGATAAATCCGCACTCTTCAGCAAGAAGAACCTTAAGAATATCATTACGTGAGGGATTTTGGATGTTTGTTTCTTTTATGATCCACTCTCTTGCTTTTTGCCTTTCGCTTTCACGGTCTCGCATTTTTTTAGTTGCATCGCGCCTATGTTTTTGACTTTGTTTTAAATCTCTGGCAAGTTCAATACGGATGACCTCTGGTTTTCCATATTCTTTACAGATTGCATTGACAACTCTGCGAACCTCGCTCAGTGAACGAGACACAACTGGGTTGCGAAGATTTGGGAATAAATCCTCAACAATCGGGATAGTTTCTTGTGATTCTTCTGCTGAAAAGGACTCGGGATATTCATCCTTTCGGGCAGTTGAGTATGGAGTGCCTTCTTCAAGGCGGGGAACAAGTTTTAACAGCGCTTTGCGAGAAATATTTCCATACCCCTCTTCTAATCGAACGTCTAGGAATGCTTGCAAATTTTCTCCACTTAGGTCCCATTCATTCTTTGCTCTTTTGCGAAGGGCATCGGTCTTCTCATAACTTCGTAGGTCATTAATAACACGATCTTTGTCACGCTGAGACATTTCTTCCCACCGTTCGCCAAAAATGGCAACCATTGCGCTTGTTGTGCGATCACCACACATGCGTTTTTCTCCGCCTCGTTCAAGGTTAAACTTTGTTCCTCTTGGCAAGCCAAGAATTGTCTTTCCGCGAATTTTGGCAAATGTTAAATCGCCTTGAAAAGTCAGTGCTTCTATGAGCGTATCTCGTTCTTCTCTTGTGAGCAGGCGCAGTGAATACTCATCTTCTTCAATCATTAAGTTATTCACTGCTGCAAGGAGTCTAAATTGTTGTGCGATCGGCAATGCCATAAGACAGCGCCGCTCAGTTGGTTCGAGTTCGCACCGACCTACGAGATGGGCAACTGACTTTAGTGGACGCTGATCAAATATCGCTTTGTACAATTCTTTACGAATGGAATCTTCAATACCATAATGTTTTTGTTGTTCATCCATGATGATGTTGAATTCATCAATGTACATTTGGCGTGCGGTCCAGCGTTGGCGAATTCTCGCTTCGCTTGGATCAAGCGTTGCAAAGTAACCACCGAGTGTTTTTGCTCCTGACGCTTCCATAGCTTCTCGTAGATCTTTGATTCCTCCTTTGACTGCGCCGGTCTCATCGTCTTCTTTGTCGCTTTCTTTTCGATTGCTTAGAAAGCCCCTTCGATGTGCGACATGGTAAAGAGCTCTTCCAAGTTCGAATAGTTCAACTTTTTCTTCTGCTGCTTTTGCTCTTAACAAGTATGGAAGCAATTGCTCTTCGCGATGGTTTTTTGGAGGATTGTTTTCTTTTATTGTTTTATCAAGTTCAACCAAACCCTCATGAATCCCTTTTGGGGTTCGCTCGATTGACTCGGGAAGCAACTTGTGGTTTTGCAAAACGCCAATAAGTTTTTTGCGGCGCCTGCGTCTTCGCCATCCCTGTCTTCTTGCTTGACGCGCCTCTCTTCGTTTTGCATTACGTGGCTCTCCACGACCAGAGCCCACGTCGCCATCTAAGCCGGCATCAAAACAGCGTGCCCCAGCAGCATTTAAACCGCAAGGGTTACCATCACTATCTGTATCAATAAGTGCCCACCCAACAGAATTAGTTCCAATATCTAACCCTAGAATCATAGTTGATTCCCCTTTCTTCTCTTCAATCGGCACCCGGCGTCCCGAGAACCCCTTGACAAGTGCCTGTATAAATCATACAGTATTTTTATTGTAACTGAGCGACGTTTGCCGCATATCACAGTAAATGGCAAATGCCGTGCGTAGTTCTGCCTACGGGCAACTATTCCCGCCTCTCCAGAAGGGGCGTTTTTTTATGCTTTAAGTTATTTCACAGCATCGCGGAACGAAGCGGGGGTGATGTAGCGAGTATGAAACTCTTGCCAGTCGGGATGCGAAG
>CAYZEX010000080.1:0-5484 GCA_964477675.1 uncultured Isosphaeraceae bacterium | reverse complement strand
TATCCTGAAAGAAGTAGTTACAAATAGAAACAACTATTCAATGTTTTGAGATGTTGCTGCCTCTTCAGTTGTATCTATTTCGCCCCATCTCCAACGAGGAGGCTCACCTGTTTTCCAAACAACAAGCAGGAGCACCAGAGTAATACACGTTATGGCTATGGAGTAGGAAACGGGCTTTTTGTGAGGCGGTAGCCAAAAACAAATTCCGAGAAGAATGAAAACATAACTTAAAAGCACGCACCATCCTTCCCAAGTTGTGGGAGGCCCCCATCCCCAGCCGTAACGTTTGACAGGAAACCAATATCTTTTTTTCATTGCAGGCCGCCTTTTAAAGCAATTTAATCGTTATTTTCGTTAAACCTTACCAATGGATTTAGTCGAAACGAAGTAAATAAATGTTGGTTTTTTCCTATTTCGCTTAGGTCCTTTGCGCAATGTTCTTTGGAGAATCTAGAGGAGGTACTTGAGCAGTATCAGGTATCAATGTGCCAGATTCAAAGAAAAGTAGTTTTCGCTGTTGGGCTGCTTTCAACTTGCTTGTGTCTAAATACACACGTGTGTGCGCAGGAATGTGCGGACAAAGATGATAGTTTTCCAGGGCAAACATTTCTTGAACCAGGACTTCTTTCGGAAGACTTCTTAGGAGAGAGTCCACCGAGATACTTAGATCCTCCAGAGAAATCCGTTCTAGAGCGGTTTCCAATACAAGTTCCCACAATACTTCAGTCTGGTTACGAACAGTGCTCGCCTTGCGTCGGTTGCGGAGGTTGTTGTGATAGTTGCACTAGCTCGTCAACCTGTGATGAATGTATGCCACAACAAGGAAGTTGTTGTGAGTACGGGTGTGTGGACCAATATAGTTCGGCTCCATGTATTACGTGCCCTCATGTCACGACAGCCGGTGACCAATTCAATATTAATTTATTTGGCACTTTGAATCTCGATATGCTTTTCAATGACGCGAGACCGGTGGCGCCGGGCATACCGTTCTACTTATTCCCAGATTCACCAGCTGGTCTGGATCAGAATACGGTAAGTATTCACTCACGTCAGACGACGCTTGGCGCTCTTTTTGCTGGCCCAGAACTGGGAAATTTTCAGGTGGGTGGCCTCTTCATGGCGATGTTGTTTAATGACGCAGTTTTGAACGACCAGTATGGGTTTCTACCAGTCCAAGCTTTTGGTGAATTGAAAAATACAGATTGGCGAATTTCCGCTGGCCTCCAATTTGATGTGTTTGCCCCGAAGACACCGACTGTGTTGGCCTTTTCTGCATTATGTTCCTCTGGTAATGCGGGTAATTCATTTCGTGGATCAATACGAATAGAGCGATACACCTATCCAACAAAGAATTCTCAATGGACGACGCAAGTCGCGTTGAGTGATCCTGTTACGAGCACCATTGATCCACAATTCAGATTTGTTGAAGACAATGGTTGGCCCAACGTCGAGTTACGTCTCGCATTTGGCTATGGTCCGCTAGAACAACTGGGGCTTGAAGCAATACGGCCATTTGAGACAGGTGTTTCAGCAGTCGTTGGTCAGCTTCGGAACACAGACCTTGGGAGGGCACAGCGAACTACAGCGAATGTCTGGGGCCTTGCTGCTGATTACAGATGGCAATTTACGGAGGCTTGGGGTATCGCTGGAGAGTTTTATACAGGCGAAGCACTCGGAACATACAACGGTGCCATACTTCAGAACTTTAATAATGTGACAGGTGAAGGTATCCGTTCAACTGGAGGATGGATCGAAACGTTTGCGTTTTGGAGATCAGATCTGCACAGCCATATTGGCTACGGCGTCGACAGTCCTCTGTCTCAAGATGTTGCTGATGGTGTCGAGGAACCATTTTTTGGAGGGACGGGACGAACGTACAACAGCACAATCTTTGCAAATTTATATTGGGATGTTAGTGCATCATTACGTATTGGGAATGAAGTTACGTGGCGCAAGACACACTACAAGAATCCACTTTTGCTTGACAATGATGGCTTTGGATACCATTCACAGTTTCAGTGGTCATTCTGAATATATTCTGTTGATTGGCCAAGCTGTCTGCCTGCTTGTGTTGGGTGGAGAAGAGAATGGTCTCAAACTATGTTTAGCGAAAGCTATGCGTAATTTAGAAATGAGATTGAATCCTTCTAGGTCCCGAGTAGGCTGATTTAAGTACTTCGTGTTCATTTCTACAGCATCTTTTCCAACCGAGAATACTTTGGATGAGATAGACAAATTTCTTCGTCCATGTAGTTTTGAATGACAGGTGCGTCAGAACATTCAATTTATCTAAAAATTTTTACTCGACATACAGTTAATAAATAATGGCTAATTCTTTTTATAAAAAGCAATTTTTCTTGCTTCTACTATTTCAAGCTTTGAGTGTTGCTGCAATCCATGCGAATGATCGTGAAACTCGCCCGCATGTTGTTGTTATGCTAGCCGACAATTTGGGCTATGGTGATCTAGGAGCATATGGCAGTGGTGGTCAGATTCGTGGCATGCCAACTCCCAACATTGACGCTCTGGCTTCAGAGAGCTTGGTGCTCACGCAGTTCTTTGTTGAACCAGGGTGTACGCCATCTCGAGCGGCATTAATGACCGGACGGTACAGCGTTCGGTCAGGCCTCAATAGCATCATTGTTGCTGGCACACCGAGTACGCTCAAAGCCGAAGAGTTCACCATGGCAGAGTTGTTTAAAAAGCATGGATATAACACCGGTATGTTTGGCAAATGGCACTTGGGACAAGAGCAACAGAGCCTTCCAACCAGTCAAGGTTTTGACAGTTACGGCGTCGGTATTTTGGAGACAACAGACGGAACACTTTATCCTGAATCCATGCGTCGAACTGGAATGAGTGAAGAGGCCATCTCAAAAACTCAGCCATATATTTGGGAATCAGGAGCAAACGGTGAACTTAAAAAAGTCCGAGTGTATGACCTTGAATACCGTCGAAAGGTAGAGGGAGATATTGCTGCATCAGCAAGTGCATTCATTCATGAAAATGCACGCAAAGATGAGCCATTTTTTCTTTACGTTGGGTGGTCGCATGTGCATTACCCATCAGGAGCCTCAGCTGAGTTTCAAGGGAAATCTGCTGCTGGAGCGTATGGAGATATGTTGATGGAGCATGATGCTCGCGTCGGTGAAGTTGTTTCCGCAATTGATGCTGCAGGTATTAAAGACAATACGATTGTTGTCTATTTATCTGATAATGGACCTGTTCAATACGAAGGACTGAATGATGACTATCTTGGAAGTTCTCCAGGACCATTCCGTGGTGAAGTGGGTGATGTTCTAGAGGGGTCATTACGTGTTCCTGGAATGATTCGTTGGCCCAACAGAATTCCAGCTCGTAAAAGTAATGAAATGGTATCAATTCATGACTTTTTGCCGACGTTTGCAGGTCTTTTAGGCTCGGCTCTTTCAGAAGATCGACCAATCGACGGTTGTGATCAACTGCAGTTTTTCAAGGGTGAAGATCATTCTTCACGCGAGGAACTTATTTCATTTATTGAGGGAGAGGTAAGCGCCGTTCGCTGGAAACATTGGCGGATCTATCCGAAACAAATTATAGAATCGACCGGGAATCCTTCGGCCACAGGAGTTTACGCGCACCGCGTAGAAGGAGTTGGGTATCCTGCTTTGTTTAACATAGCTCGAGACCCAAGAGAACAACTCAATCTTGTTGGCACCGAGGCGTGGGTTTTATCACGGTATATGGATATCGTTGGTCGCTATCTCAAGAGTTTGAAAGAGCATCCAAATCCACCTGGTTTCAGCATGACGCAATTTCCGAAGTGAGATGCGATGAAGAACTGAAGAGGTAGGGGTGTCTCGTGAATAATTCTTGTAGTGTAGGCCGCCCCCTTTCACTGATAGTTTTTGGAAAACGGTGCGGAAATACTGCAGAATTATCTGAAGAATTGAGTGTGAACTGGGCGATATGTAAGCCCAAATGAGAACAACGATATAAACCATGTGCAGCGGAAAATAGTGCCCTTGCGGTCACAATTATTCAGTACGAAATGGGTGCGAATAAGATTTTTTCTGGTGTAACATTATGAGGTAATCAGCCCGTGGGGATATCGAATCGTTTTGGAGGTAGGCGGATCCATCATGCATAGTCAAAAACAATTACGTGACGGTTTCACACTGATTGAACTTCTTGTTGTCATTGCGATTATTGGCGTTCTTGTAGGCCTTCTTTTGCCCGCTGTGCAATCAGCCCGTTCAGCTGCTCGTCGAATGGTTTGTACAAATAACCTCAAGCAGATAGGTCTTGCTGCCCACGGTCTCTTGGATGCAAATAAAGTACTTCCACCTCTGTGTGTGAATGCAACAACTGTTGGAAACCATAAGAAGTCTCCAATTCAAGTTGCAGGGCCATATAAGGGATATATCGGTGCAACGACCTTTTATTTTCTGTTGCCGTTTCTTGAAGAAGCACCACTTTATGAACAATCAAACAAAGATGTTTCAACTGTTGTGAGTGGGAAAGCGGTCTATGCAACGTCGATCGAAGGGTTCTTATGTCCAAGCCGTCCAAATGCAGAAACTGTTGCGGCAACAACAAACGGTGGTGCGAACAAATGGGCGATTGGTAATTACGCCGGTAATTTTTTTATCTTTGGTGATAGAACAGCACTCTCGACAGAGGGTAGAACACGGCTTGCGATGATAACGGATGGGCTTTCTCAAACCATCATGTTCTCTGAGCGTTATGGTACTTGCGGTAACAGCGGGAAGCCGAATGACGCAAGCACATGGGGCAACTTGTGGGCTGACTCAAACCCACGTTGGCGTCCACACTTCTGCATGAATGGTCAAGAACCTGATGCGGCAAACATTGCGTCAGGCTGTAACATGTTTCAAGCGATGCCTGATTGGATCAAGGGCTGTGACCACGGGAGTGCTCAATCTCTGCATAGTGGCGGTATCGTCACTGCGTTATGTGATGGCAGTGTTACATCGATCTCACCGACTATTGATACAGTGGCATGGAAGAACCTGTGTGATCCTGTGGACGGTAACGTTGTGACAGGGTTCTAGTGTGTTGTTTGGCATGTTACCGAACGGAAAATTTCGAAATGAATGTGGCCATGACGCAGAAGAGCAAGTTCGAAATCATTCAAGAAAAACAGTTTGAAAAACGATTTTCTTCGAAGTGGTATGAAGCGTATTTTATGCTCCCATCGCTCATGGTTTCCGTTATGGTTTTTTTTATGATTTGGCTTGGTGCTCCTGGCAATGAGTCGTCATTAGTAATGGTGACATCCGCTTCAGTATTTGTGGCGATTGCTCTAGCTATAAGCACAGGTATATTTTCTGCATTTCGAAAGAAGATTCTTCTGCAGGAAGAAAAAATCAACAATCTTCAACAGCAGATCAAATCGCTAGTAGATAGATCGTAGTTTGTAAAATACGACTACTACTTTTTGAATTAGCTACAGTTTTACGCGTCACCATCACTATGATGATT
>CAYZEX010000079.1:1196-5484 GCA_964477675.1 uncultured Isosphaeraceae bacterium | reverse complement strand
ATGGGAGGTTCTCCTTTCGCATTTCTTGTGTATGGCACGAAGCACGCTGCATTGATGCCATAGAGATAGGCGAGAACACATTCCATCTTCCGCACGGTAAACTGCCACTAAATTAACAATCTGATAATTTAATTCTAATTAGCGGCGTTTGCGTTGTTTAAAACGTTTTTTATGGCTCTGCGTTTTAGTTGAACCTCTCGCCATGCCTGCCAAAGCAGATGGGTCAAGATCACCCCCAGCATTTTGTAATGCTGCCATTTTAGAAGCCATACCACCCCCAGCCATTTGTTTTGACATCTTTTTCATCATTTGGAACTGCTTCACAAATCGATTTACTTCTTGAAGGTTCGTACCTGAGCCGTTTGCAATCCTTTTGGCGCGGCTTTTTCCTAATAAGGTGATATCATCTCGTTCTTTTTTCGTCATGGAACTCGCAATAGCTTCAATCCGGTCAAACTGTTTATCGTCAACCTGAATATTTTTTAATGCGGAGCCAACCCCCGGAATCAATCCAAGAATCTGTTTCATTGGACCCATCCGACGAATCGATTTGAGTTGCTTGATGAAGTCATCGACTGTCATCTTGCCACTTGCCATTTTGTCGGCAAGTTTCATTGCATCTTCTTCGGAGATTTCTTCTTGTGCTTTCTCAACGAGCGATACAACATCGCCCATTCCAAGAATTCGGCTGGCGATTCTTTCAGGATGGAACTCTTCAAAATCGACGAATTTCTCGCCAGTACCAATAAACTTTATAGGTACACCGGTGACACGTTTTACTGATAGTGCAGCACCGCCACGTGTATCAGAGTCAAACTTCGTGAGAATAATCCCATCGGTTGAAAGTTGTTCATGGAATGTTCCTGCTGCGTTTACTGCATCTTGCCCAATCATGGCGTCAACAACAAGATAAACTTGGTGGGGTTTCGCAATGTTTTGTACACCGCGAAGTTCAGTCATCAACTCGGTATCAATGTGCAACCGACCCGCTGTGTCAAGAATGACCGCATCAACTTTATCTTTGCGTGCTTGCTTTACGCCTCGTTTACATACATCAACCGCGACACCAGTTGCGGTGCCGTATTCACTACATTTATCTGGTTCTGCGTAGCATGTAACTTCGCCTACACCTTTAGCATTTGCGTTGACATCGGCAGCAATAACTTGTAACTGTTCAACAGCAGCAGGGCGTTGTAGGTCAGCTGCAACAAGTGAAACTTTCTTGCCTTTGCTCTTTAAATAAGCAGCCAATTTACCACAAGTTGTTGTTTTGCCAGAGCCCTGAAGTCCACACATCATGATGATAGTTGGACCTGGGTCGACCATCATGACATGACTGTCGACAGGTCCCATGAAATCAATCAGTCGTTGATTGACAATGCCAATCATTTCTTCACTCGGTTTTAACGATGCGGTGACTTGGGTACCGATCGCATCCTCAACAACGCTATCGCAAAAATCTGTAACGACGTCAAGATGAACATCTGCTTCTAGAAACGCAGTGCGGACTTCTTCCATCGCATCTCGTACGTTGGATTCGCTAATTTTTCCGCGACCCGATAGGTTGCGAATGGCGGTATTTATTTTTCCTGAAAGAGTTTCAAACATGGGTAGTTGGGTATTCTAGCAATTGCTCTCAAGCCAAGTTTGTAATTCATGGTGCCCAAGACAATTTACGCACTTTTGGGCGGTCAACCACCCTCGACGGCCAGTCAGAATGCCGTATTGAAGTTGTTCAAAATCTACTGGTCTATGTGCATCAGTGTTGATGCTGAGGTTGCAACCTTCTTTCATTGCCACCCGAACATGAATATCTCTCAAATCTAAACGATGACTATTTGCATTAATTTCGAGTGCTGTGTGGTGCTCTTTAGCAGCAGCAATTAGCGTCGGAATATCAGGCTCCAGACCTTTTCGTTTATTGATAATTCGACCTGTTGGGTGCCCAATGATATGCACGAGAGGATGTTCTATTGCGGCGAGTAACCTGTTTGTAGCATCATTCGGTGATTGTGAGAGTGCTGCGTGTGGTGATGCCACAACAATGTCGAGCATTGCAAGTAGTTCATCCTCGTAATCGAGTGAGCCGTCTGGCAAAATATCAACTTCACTTCCTGCGAGGATGGTTATTTCATCAATTAAGTTATTTGCTTCATGAATTGCTTGGATATGTTGCCGCAATTGGTTTGGTTTAAGCCCATTCGCTTGCGTTTGTGATTGGCTATGGTCAGTAACAGCGATAGTGTGATATCCACGTTCAATGGCTTGTGTCGCAAGTTCTTCGATTGTCATATGCCCATCGCTTGCGATGGTGTGACAATGCAAATCGCATTTGATATCTTGAATTGTTATGAGGGTTGGTATCTCACAGCAGTCAAGTTCTCCGCGGGCTTCACGAATTTCAGGAGGAATCCATGGAACGCCAAGATTCGCGTAAATATCTTCTTCAGTTTGACTGATATTTGCTGGTTCTAAATTGTACTCGTTCAACTTCTTGTTTTGTTTAATCGCTCGTTCTCGAAGAATGATGTTATGCTCTTTGCTCCCTGTGAAGTAAAGAAGTGCGGCCCCAAAATTATCTTTATCTACAATCCGTAAATCAACTTGCATGCCAGATTTAAGTCGAACGCTACATTTGGTATTGCCTTTAGCTTGTACGATTGCAACTTCGTTCATTGCACAAAAAGTTTCGGCAAGTAATTCTTGGTTGGTGCTGCTGACGAGTATGTCGATGTCTCCAATAGTTTCTTTTCCACGACGAAGAGAACCAGCAAACGTACACGCTGTCACCCCTGAGAGTTTGGATAGTACTTCACAAATGTTTTGAGCGATAGGCATTGCAACGCCTATGCGAGTTCTGTTTCCAGATGTTTCAATAAATGCAAGTGACTGTGAAATATTCTCAATGGTTTTCTTCCCCATTCTAGGAAGATGTTCAAGACGACCTTCATTTATTGCAGTACGAAGTGTTGCAATATCAATTACGTCAGCGTCCTGCCAGAGTTGTCGTACCTTTTTTGGCCCCAGCCCCTGTACTCTCATGACATCAAGAAGACCAACAGGAATTGAATTGCGTAAATTCTCATATTCAACCATCGTTCCAGTTTTAAGGAATTTTAAAATCTTGGAAGCACTACTTTTCCCGATTCCAGGAAGTGCTGTTATGTCATCAACAGTTGTGATGTCCTTAACCATATCTTCAAGAGCGCGAGCAACTTTTTCATTTGCGTTTACTTTGAAATGATTTTCTCCCTTGATTTCAAGAATAGTAGCCATTGTGTGGAACATTGCAGCGAGTGTACTATTTGTTGACATTACGCTACATCTCCCAGACCAAGGGCTTCGCCATGTGTTTGTAGAAGTCTTCCCTTAAGAAGAGGGGATTCTTTTATAAGTGGATCCCGTTGAATCCACTCCACTGCATTTCTTCTTGCGAGTCGGAGTAAATCAAAATCTCGAGGTAAGCTAGCGACTTTGAATGGAGCAATTCCACTTTGTTTAGCGCCAAAGAGTTCACCTGGGCCGCGAATTTCTAAATCACGTTCCGCAATTCTAAAACCATCTGTTGAATTTACAATTGTTTCAAGTCGTTGGATGGCTTCATTGGTAGTTGGGGAAGCAATGAGTGCACAAACACCAGGTAAGGTTCCTCTGCCAACTCTTCCACGAAGTTGATGTAGTTGCGCAAGTCCAAAACGATCTGCATGTTCTATAACCATCATCGTAGCATTTGCAACATCCACCCCAACTTCGATAACTGTCGTTGCAACAAGGACGTCGATTTCGCCTGCACGAAATCTATCCATTGTTATCTCACGTTCATTTGAATTCATACGTCCATGTACAATTCCAACACTTTTGCCATGGAGTACTCCTTCCTTTAGTGATTCTGCGTGAGCGATTGCAGATTTGAGACCCGATTCAGTATCTTCAATGAGTGGAACAACAATGTAACCCTGTTGCCCCTTGTTGACTAGATTGAGCAAGTATTGATAGACTTTGTTGGAATCCTCTGGTTGTACTAAACGGGTAGATATTGGGGATCTTCCTGACGGCATTCCCTTGATAGTGGAAACATCAAGATCGCCGAAAATCGTAAGTGATAGTGTTCTAGGAATGGGTGTTGCTGTCATGACGAGTGTGTGTGCGATTGCGTATTCATCGTCCGATTTGTTTCGAATTGTGGCACGTTGATGCACACCAAATCTATGTTGTTCGTCGATGATAGTGAGTGCAATATTTGAAAAAACTACATAACCATGGGTTGTAATTCAACACTTGGTCATAC
>CAYZEX010000079.1:0-1186 GCA_964477675.1 uncultured Isosphaeraceae bacterium | reverse complement strand
ATCGGTTAATAACGCGTGTGTGCCAACAACTATATCAATTTCACCACTACGTATTTGTTGAATAAGTTTCTTGCGTTCAATTGAGGAGAGGGAACTTGTTAGTAGTGAGGTGGTTACATTTGATCCATGAAGGAGTTCAGTAATCGTTTTGAAGTGTTGTTCAGCAAGGAGCTCGGTCGGTGCCATCATTGCTGCTTGGGAGTTACAAGTTACCGCCATGAGCATGGCATGCAACGCAACAATAGTTTTTCCAGAACCAACATCACCCTGTAAGAGACGATTCATTGGAGTTGAAGTCGTGATATCGCCCGCGATTTCTTCGATGACCTGTTGCTGTGAATTCGTCAACGTAAAAGGTAAGCGGGCAGAAATACGTTTTTTGATTTCCTCGTTCCACTCAAGTTTGGGTGAGTGCATAGTGTCTCTGCGGTGGTGCCGTTTCATCATGACCCCTAATTGCAGCAAAAATAATTCATCGTATGCTATTCTGCGTCTTCCCTCTTTAGCATCTTGCACTGTTTCTGGGTTGTGGCACTTTGAATAAGCAGTTGCAAGTTGTGGCATAGATAATTCATTGAGAATTTCTTTTGAAAAGTGGTCATCTATTTCAGGTATAGCGTCGTCAATGACGTTCTTGATAATAGTTGCAATCACGTTTGATGATATATTTTCATTAGCTCGATAGACAGGGCGCAAGTCGCCATCAATAACTGACAATGGTTCGTTATCTTCAATAACTTCCCATCTTGGATTGTTCATTTGCATACACCCCTTGTGTGTGGAAAGTGAGCCATGCAATCGGATTCGCATATCTGGGTGTAATGAACGAGCAATCCAAGGTTGGTTAAACCAGTTTACGTGCATATTTCCAGATTCATCTTCAACAACAACCTCAACTCTCGATTTTTTACCGCGGCGCCAACCTGGGTTTACTTTGATAATGGTTGCCTCGATAGTTACAAGTTCAGATGCACTATCACTATTGCCTAGGAGCGACTTTGCAGCATCAATCGTCATTCCTCCGTGGTGTGTTTCGTATCTAGTTGGAAGGTGTTTTATGAGGTCTGCAACCCGATAGATTCCTAGTTCATGCAGCGCATGTATACGATCTGGAGATAAATCAGGCAAATCACGAATCAAAGTAGGTAAATGTTTTTTTTCGCAGGTATCTTGCATAACTCGACTT
>CAYZEX010000078.1:0-5609 GCA_964477675.1 uncultured Isosphaeraceae bacterium | reverse complement strand
GACAACCCTAAAATTATCAAACGATTTCTGTCCCCATTTCAAGAATTCGTATCGCTCATTATTACGTTCAAATTCTTTTTCACTGTTGATTGTCAACGCCACACTCGAATTGAATGCATCGACTTGAACCGAATGATCAATTACAAGATCACAAGGAACAAGTGGGTTCACTTTTGTTGCACTTGCTTCGCTGCCAGTTAGTGCAACGACTGCATTTCTCATCGCAGCAAGATCAACAACAGCGGGAACACCTGTAAAATCTTGGAGCACAACTCTTCCGGGAGTAAACGGAATTTCGATTTCACCGACATTTGTAGCATCATAGGACTGGAGTGCTTGCACATCTTCGATCGTTACAATTCCCTTACCACACTGTCTGATACATGATTCAAGGAGAATACGTATGGAGTATGGCATCGATTCAAGTAAATCAAGACGATATATTGTGCGTTCCCCCAAAGGCGTTTGTATCGTTTCACTTCCACTTACTTGTGTTTTGTTCATAGATACGTATTTTAGCAGAAATAATTGCTCTAACTAAAATCACTGCGGTTTTCATTCAAGCGAACTCCAGCTTTCGGCCCTCTCACTGTGTGATCTGCTTCAACCGAACGCATGAGAAATACACCACCAGCAATTACACAGTTGTCACCTATGTGAGTATCGCCACCAAGAATTGTAGCGCCTGCATATACGGTCACATGATTGCCAAGAGTCGGGTGTCGTTTTGTCCCGCGTTTTAATACACCCTTCGCGTCTTTTTCAAAACTTTTCGCTCCTAGCGTGACTCCTTGATACACCTTGCAATTATTACCGATGATTGTTGTTTCACCGATGACAACGCCAGTACCGTGATCAATAAAGAATGATTCGCCAATTGTCGCTCCCGGATGAATGTCTATCCCTGTAAGTTTGTGTGCGTGTTCAGCAATAATTCGCGGGATGAGTGGAACACTTTGTTTATACAGTTCATGTGCAACGCGGTGCATCCATAACGCAAGGATTCCAGGGTAACAAAAAATAGTTTCATCGGTATGGTGAGCAGCAGGATCGCCATCGTAAGCAGCTTGCACATCAATGGAAAGAGCGTCACGAAGATGAGGGAGATTACTCAAAAATCCATCAACAATTTCTCGTGCTCGCTCATCGCAATCTGGGCAATGTTCCCCAAAGGCGATTGGCTCCGTCGATTCAGCATACCGAAGTGCTCCTGCAATTTGATGAAAGAGCGGACCAGCAATCCCCGAAAGTAACTTTCTTGCATGTTCAGTTAATCCTTCGATATCGATTTCCCGCGGACCATCAAAGCCGGGAAAGAGTAACCATTGCAAGCGTTCAAGCACTCCGATGACCTCGCGTCGACTTGGAAGATACTCTGTTGTAAGGTGCCTCGTTCGTTGATCTTCTTCAATTGATTTTGCAACTTGGGATGCTAAAACATCGAGTCGCTCCCCTGAAAGAGGCGACTCGATGGATGGTTGGTCGTGAGGTATTTCGGGTGCCATTGCACCTATAGTAATCCATTTTGGCGAAGTTGCGTTATGGGTTAATGACAGGAAGCCAATCTTCAGTATTTGCTTTCCCTGCCCAACGACGCATATCTGCTAATTCTCTAATCGATACAAATTCAGTCGAGCCATCCAATTGTCCCGTCAAGACTTCTCCACTGTGACGAGCTGACAAGTTCCCATGCACTTGAGAATTATCTGTTGGTACTGTTGAGTGTTCACCATCCACTGAATGCCATCGCCATGTATCACCTGCACTAGGAAAGTACGGGCTTTTTACCTCGTAATATCCTTCATCGAGCAGTAACATTTGATGTGATCCGCCGCTCGAATCTTGCGGCGCTTTCGCGGATGCAAAGACTAGTTGCTTTGACGGATTGCGTACGTCAGAAAGAAATTTAGCGTATATGTTTTTGTTTTCAAGTGCCGGCATTCCAGTTGTTCGCTGATCCCCCCCCATCCATTCGCTGTTAAGTCCAAAGGAAGGATAAAGACTTGCGATGTATACGTAATCTTCTGTTCCAGAATATTGTATAAGCCACTCTGATTGATCATTTACATAGAGCGAAGACATAACATCGTCTAGGTATGGGAGCAATCGCCAAACATACCTCCCACTCGCTGGCCAAGTGATAACTTCGCCATTTGGTCCAGTATATTCCTCGGAGTCGTCAACTGAGTACCCATTGATAAATTTGCCTTTTCGATCCGTCGCTGCAAGGGTATATGCTTGCAAAACAGACCGCAGCGCCCCTGCTTCTCGCGTACTTTTGCTCGCTGCAAATGCATTTGTCGCGACTGTAATCACGAGAACAGATAGAATTGCAATGATTGCGATAACCAAGAGTAACTCTATAAGGGTGAATGCCGAATATCTACTCGTGATGTGAACTTTCATACGTACTCTTGTCATTCTGATTTCAGTGCTCAGATAATTTGGAATTATACACAATTGCTAGTTGTGACTGCGTCTCAATTACGATAATATTCGTTTTTTAAAGAACGAGATATGGAGAAGAGCCCCACACCCTTTTTGTTTGCAATTATGACCACGCTTGTATGCGTGCAATATGCATCGGCGGACTCACTTGAAACAACAATTGAAGTCCCTGATTTCGATCGTTGGATGTATCCCTACAACGCGACAGCTGGCTCAAGAGAAGTGTCACCGACCTTCTCTTCGATTGGCGAAAGTGAAGATTTTGACCAACGGGATGGGCAAGTTCTCCTTGGGTTCATTACACCCGAGGAAGTACCGGTTGGTCTTGGTCCATCGAACTATTCCGTGACCGAGGCGACTGTCTTTATTTCAATTAGTAACGATGGAATTGTCTATGACTCAAGTATGGACCCTTGGGAAAGTTGGGTTGAAGATAGTGGAGTCGAAGATCCAGACGCTGGCCGACCAATTGAGTTGTTCGGTGCGGCATTTCGCAATGACTTCAACGGGTGGAGTTTCGGAGAATCCGGACCGTTTCCGTTTGGAGCCGGGCGAGGCGAACGTAACGCATACCCAGTTGCGTTTATAAATGGCATTGATGCAAATGATGTTTCAAATAATGTTGCAGAAGCATACAATCCTGTTCCGTTTGGAGTTGGATCGACAAATGCGGTTAATCCGGGAGATGTCTTACCCACCGAAACGGTGCTTTCATTTTCAATAGATGTTTCTGATCCAGCAATACAGTGTTATTTGCGAAATGGCTTTAACGATGGCCTCATGAGTTTTGTTGTTACATCACTCCACCCCGCATCGTACGGCGGCCCCCTGAAGGGAAACCTGTCGTATCCAAACTTTCATATGAAAGAGAGTTTGGCCGTTTTTTGGGGAATCGCTGATCCAGCACAGTTTAGTTTTTCAGTCCAATACGATGAAACAATAACCGATCCAGCAGATTTAGATGGGGATGGAACTGTTGGGGTAAATGATTTATTAGTTGCCCTAGGAGACTGGGGCTTTTGCACTTGCTGTTCGAGTGACCTTAATGCAGATGGCGAAGTGAACGTTACTGATTTACTTGCTATTGTTGCTGCATGGGGTCCTTTATAATTAGGAGAACGATAGAGATGTTACGACATATAATTTTTGGTGCAATGATTTGCGTTGCATCAACGCACGCCTTTGCCGACTTTGTATCGGTTGAAACACCCGCATGGCAAGGCAATGCTGGCTCTTCATTTTATGGTTGGGAATCATTTACTGAAGCATATCAAGCACCAAACTGGAATGACAGTGGAACTCCTTACGGAGCGCAGTTGTTTAACTTTGGTCCAGGTGCGTTTGTGACTGGCTCTGGCAATATTTATAACCCTGTTGGTCCAAGTGATTTTCATGTGTACGGGTTCGGTTCTATTGACCAAGCAGTCCTCAATATCTCGACTGCTGGAACTGAATTAGACTATACAGAAATTGCACTCTATGTTGGAAACGATCAAGGCGGCCAAATGTTGTCATTCGACACGTCCAGCATAAACTTTTACCAGGAAATTCCTGATCAGGGCTACATAGTGAATGCTTCGTTTACGTGGGATGTATCCTCGTATTCTGGGGAAATCACTGAATGGGGTTTCTTCTTTCAAAGCACCGACGCGCATACTTCACTTGATGCTGTCACCATAGATATCCTCGCTAGCGGCATCCCAACACCTGGAGCACTTGCGTTGCTTGCCTTTGCAGCATTCACAAGAAAACGTCGATCCTGAGCGATTCTACCAACACAAGTTGAACACTCAAAGACAACTGACTTGTGTATCCGAGCGGAAGAAACTCGGATACGAAGCAAGTTCAGTGTTAATAAAAAGCCCTGCAATCAACATTGCAGGGCTTTTTTACTTACCATTTATATGCAGATTATTATGGAGCGGTTGCGCCCCACGCTGAAATGACTGCGAGCAGATCAGAGACATCAACAACACCATCACCTGTTACATCTTCAGCCATTCCACTTCCGCCATCTCCGCCTCCACTTAACGGAAACCACAACATTCCTAATCCTGAAACTGAAATAATATGTATTCCTGTTGGAAGTGTAATTGTGGCTTCTTCGCCACTTGCAGGAAGAGTTAGGGTTGTACATGTTACATCGCCAATGAGACCGAGAAAAATTTCTCCATCTGCAAGAGATTCAATCGTGACTCGTCCAATAGAATCAGAATTTGCAGCGTATATAGCAAATGAATCTCCTGAGGAATTAATAGATCCTTGCCCTTCAAGTTGAACTGATGATATATTCACGTCGTCTTCTGAGCCAGTTTCTGGCCAAGAAAGCGCGAAGTTGATGTGTTGCTTTCCAGCCGTTTCTCCATGAAACAAATATAGTTCCATTGCATCAAGCGTATAAGTTCCTGTTGTTAACAAGGTGTCAACCCCTGTTGACACTTGTAACATATATGCACTTGCGCCCACACCAGTAACCTCGATCGCAATATCCACATTTGCCTCCTCAATCTCAACACCAATTGCAAATGTAGACCCAAGTGATCCATCACATTCAACACTCAATGTGGCGGTATCTGAAAGATCATCTAAGTAATATTGCATCGTATCTGGATTCGAAATATCCACTACTCCAATGACCATATGCCCAGAAGGATGGTCAATCATGATGACCCCAGTCATTCCCATCTTGCAGTGTGGGTCGCAATAGAACGGAATTTCATCGGGCAAATCTTCTGTAATTTCAAATTCATAATAATCACCGGGGGCACTTAAATCATGGTTGAAATAAACACCGTCATACGTGCAACCAGACCCAGAGGTAATAGTGTGCGGGTACCCTGTTCCGTATTCAAAGCGAATAATATCTCCAGGAACGACATTGACCACATCAGGTGACCAAGATGTTGAATTGGCTGTGACGACAAACGTGTCTGCGAATGTTGGAATAGTAAAAGCCAGTATCGCAAGTGTTGTAATTGCAGTTTTCATCTTTTTCTCCTCTGTAAAGATGTCCTCAATATAGTTGATACTCCTTGAAAAACCTAATGAAAAAAGGATTTATTTCTTCTTTCCACAGCATAAAGCAAGGTTATAAAGCAAGGCAAGCCCTCCACCTGCAATGATGCCATCAACGGCAGCATAAAAACAACCAATAACAAGGT
>CAYZEX010000077.1:489-5619 GCA_964477675.1 uncultured Isosphaeraceae bacterium | reverse complement strand
CTCCTTTACACGCAGCTGCTTCGTATGCAACTCTTGCTCGGGGTGGTGTTTGGATGCCTCCATCTTTAGTGGTCGGTCTTCAACATGAAGAGACGGATTTACACCTAAATAGTGATGGTGTCACTGTAGCCCTTGAAGGGTTACATGATTCAATTTCAAAGAAATATGGGACTGGTTCTCAAATTCGTTATGGAGCAGACAATAGTGAGCCAACATTTACTATGCAGGGGGTTCGGCTTTGGGGGAAAACAGGTACTGCGGAAGCACCGCCATATCGTTTGAACAAACATTCTGACCCAATTAGTGGTTTAGACCATTCTTGGTTTCTGGTGATGGCATCGGAAGAAGGTGGCTCAGAGCCAAAGGTTGTCGTTGCAGTTCTTGTCGAACACGGTGGAAGTGGTGGTCGTGTTGCAGGTCCAATTGCAAATCAAATTTTGTATGCGCTTCAAGCTGAAGGATATTTGGAGCGTGAATCACAATGAGTATTGAATCCCGAAGTGGTGCAAAGCGAATTCATCGTTCCAAAGTGCGAAAAATGCACGCTGGTTGGATTGTATTTATTGCTGCACTTTTCTTGATGTTGTTTGGTGTCGAGGCGATAAGTACAACAAGACCAAACACTGCAACTCGCCAATTGTTTCTAGGTGTTGTTGGCATGGGATTTGCTTTTGCCATTGCGTTTGTTCCTCAGAAACGGTTTCGACAAGCAAGTTGGTGGTTATATGTTTTGAGTCTGTTGCTTTTGCTCTTCTTGCTAATTCCTGGTGTTCCAGATTTTATTGTGCACCCTCGGAATGGAGCAAGAAGGTGGATTAATTTTGGCTTTATTGACATGCAGCCCTCTGAGATAATGAAGGTGGCATTTATTTTTGCAATGGCTTCACATTTACGGTTCAGAAATCAATATAGAAAATTTAAGGGCCTTGTCTTAGCATTGTTCGTTGCAATTCCCCCAATGTTTCTTATTCTTGTAGAGCCAGACTTGGGAACTGCGATGTTGTTTCTGCCCGCGCTAATTGCAATGTTGATTGCAGCTGGAGCGAGGTATAGACACCTTGTTATTATTGGGCTTCTTGCAATTGTTGCTGCAAGTTCGATGTATCCAATTCTTCGCCCTCACCAGAAGGGGAGAATTAAAGCGCTGATTGCTCAGGTTCAAGGGGATGATAGGTATGAACAATCAATTGGATATCAAGGTGCACGCGCAATGACGTTGATTGGTGCCGGTCAAGATATTGGAGTCGGCAAAGAAAGAGCTGAGGAGTTATTGAGGGCGAATCATTTGCCAGAAGAACATAACGACATGATTTTTGCTGTCATTACGCTACGTTGGGGTTTTTGGGGCGCGCTTGGGTTATGGTCGTTATACATATTGTTTGGTATTGGAGGAATTATTTCTGCGATTGGCTGCAAGGATCCATTTCCGAGACTTGTTGCAGTTGGTGTTACAACAATGATAGTTTCTCAAATGATTATTAACACGGCGATGACTTTAGGGCTGGCACCAATTACTGGCCTCACACTCCCATTTGTGAGCGCGGGTGGGTCAAGTTTAGTCATTGCATGGCTGATGGCGGGTATCCTGTTCGGTATTGCTATGCGAAGAGATCCATTAATGACAAGAGAAGGTTTTCAGTTTTCCAACGATGGAGGTAATTGATGGCAGCGATTGAATTTATTCCAGCTGATTTTTATCACTCGATAGCCGATTTAGGCATTGCTTTTGATGAAGGTGACGTTGACCATCTAGCATCGTTTATTGATCTTCTCCTTGAGACGAATCGTGCGTTTAACCTTACTGCGGTGAAAGACCCTGGGCAAGCTTGGACAAGACATATTCTTGACAGTTTGTCACTTATCCCATCATTGTCAGCGGAGGGTGTTGAGCACGTGGTTGATGTTGGTAGCGGTGGAGGACTGCCTGCGTTGCCACTGGCAATCACAATGCCTGATGTTACATTCACATTAGTTGAGGCAACTAAGAAGAAGGCATTGTTTCTTAGTGATGTTGTTGAAAAATTAGAATTACAAAATGTCACCGTTATTGCAGAACGTGCTGAAAACCTTGCAACTCCTGACGGAGGATTCCGTGATATTGGAGACTCTGTAATCGCTAGAGCAGTTGGTCCTTTGGATGTTCTGCTCGAACTCACAATTCCTTTTGTGAAGGTTGGTGGAATTTTCTTTGCGATTAAAGGTGAGAAAGCCCAAATAGAAATTGAAGCTGCGAGGGAGTCGTTGCATGTTTTGCGTGCAAAGGTTGAATCAGTTGAGAGAACGACTACAGGTACGATAGTAGGAGTTCGAAAGGTTGAACCAACGCCGAAGAAATTTCCGCGTTCTGCCGGTGAACCTAAAAGGTCCCCAATTGGGAAGAAGGTCTATCGTTGAGTGTCGTTGATTCATTGTTTGTGGATGGAGGGGCGTTGAGTCAAGTATTGACTGAGTGGGAGCCAAGACAACAACAAGTTGACATGGCTGTTGCAGTTGCCCAAACGCTTGAAGTAAAAGGGCAACTTCTTGTCGAAGCTGGTACTGGTGTAGGTAAATCAATTGGGTATTTAGTTCCTGCAATTAGAAGAATTATTGAGCATGGTGAAACTGTTGTTGTTGCAACGAATACGATTACATTGCAAGAACAAATTGTGCAGCATGACGTTCCTATCTTGCATGAAGCGTTTGGTGGTGGATTTGACGCTGTTCTTGTGAAAGGTCGTGCGAATTATGTATCACTCCGTCGGCTTAATCGTGCGCTTGCTCAACGAACAACCTTATTGAGTGATTCAAAAGCAATTGCAGGTGTGCAAACGATTGCAGATTGGTCAAAGACTACTTCTGATGGTTCAAAAGCAACTTTACCTATGTTGCCCCGCTTCGATGTTTGGGAACTGGTTAAAAGTGATGGGTCTCGATGTTTTGGGAAAAAATGCCCACACAATGGAGATTGTTTTTATCAAGTAGCAAGAAGAGCTATGGACCAAGGTAATTTGCTCGTTTGTAATCATGCCTTGTTCTTTTCCGACTTGGCATTGAGAATGCGTGGGGCGGGTTTTTTGCCAAGGTATGACCATGTTATCTTTGATGAAGCGCATGCAATTGAAGATGTTGCTGCAGATCATTTTGGTGCTTCAATTTCAGAGAATCAGGTTGAGTATTTTTTGCGAGCATTAGTTCCCACATCAAAGAAGAAAGCGTCTAGTGGTTTTTTGAAATCGATACATGAACGTGGAAATGCCAGTGAGTTATTATCGCAATGTGTTAATCTTGTGCATCATTGCAGAGATGAGTCTAGGTGTTTTTTTGATGCCCTTGTTCAGTGGAAACTTGATGAGGCGCCAGCAAACGGAAGGGTTGGAAGACCAAATATAATCGAGAATACTCTGAGCCCAGTGTTGAGTGAGCTTGGCAAACATTTGACTCTGTTAAAGGAAGCTATTGAGAGTGATGCAGATGCAACTGAAGCAAGTGGATTTGCTATTCGTGCATTAGACATGGCGGGGGCTTGCAATACCTTGATAGCACAAGAGCGTGAAGGTTGTGTGTATGCAGTTGAAGGTGTCCCTCACCATGCTCGTGGTAGAATTGCAGCAAAGCCGGTTTTGAAAAGCATGGCAGTAGATGTATCTTCTTTGTTGCGAGATAGTTTGCTTGATGGTGAAGCATCGACAATATTTACCTCGGCAACACTTTCTACAGGAGGAGGAGATTTTTCATTAATTAAATCAAGGCTCGGGTTGGATGAACCTATGGAATTGCTACTCGGAAGCCCATTTGACTATCCTCGGCAAATGCGGGCGTGGGTTGATTCAACGATGCCGGAGCCATCGAGTGATTTATACGCTCAAAAGTTATCAGATCGGATTGTTGATTTGGTTGGAAGAACTGGGGGTGGAGCGTTCGTTCTGTTTACGAGTTACAAAATGTTAGAGCGTGTTGGTAGTTTGGCGAAACATGAAATTGAATCGAATGGTTTAACGTTTCTTGAACATGGTTCGAAAGTCACAAGGACTTCATTGCTTGAACAATTTAGAGAGGACGATTCTGCAGTTTTATTTGGTACTGCAAGTTTTTGGCAAGGGGTTGATGTTCGAGGACAAAATCTTCGAAACGTAATTATCACTCGGTTACCATTTGATGTTCCAGATCGACCGCTTGTAGAAGCAAGGCAAGAACTTATAAAAGAAAAAGGTGAGAGCCCTTTTATGAAAGACCAACTTCCACGCGCTGTAATTCGATTTCGTCAGGGGATTGGACGGCTTATTCGATCTAGTGATGACAAGGGTGTTGTTTCGATTTTAGATTCTCGGGTTGTCCGGAAGTTTTATGGTGGGGCTTTTCTAGCGGCGCTGCCAGATGGAGTTGAAGTGGTTGATATTGCAACAGAAGATTTCTTTTAGTATCAAGGGTAATATATAACTATGACAGTGTTTAAAGCTTATGACGTACGTGCGGTTTATCCAGAACCACTAACTGAAGAGATTGCAAGAAGAATTGGTTTGTCAACTGGTCTTCTTCTACTTAAAGAGGCTGACAGCAAGGGAGTGGTTGTTATTGGGCACGACATGCGGCCAAGTAGCCAGTCCCTAGTTGCATCCTTGATTGAAGGTGTATTGGCATCAGGTGCGGATGTCATAAATGTTGGGTTGGTGGATACGCCATTTATAGCTTTTGCAGTGAACCACCTTGGGGCATTAGGTGGCATTCAAACAACTGCTTCACACAATCCAATTCAATATAACGGTTTTAAAATTTGCAGAGCAAAGGCGAAACCAGTTGGAATGGGAACAGGGCTTGAGCAAATTGAAGCGATGTCAATTGAGCACGATGAGCCGACAATCTCTGCGGTGCGTGGTTCAGAAATTTCAATGGATTTATGGAGTCAATATAGAGATCACGTATTCACCTATCTTGACCAAAAAATTATAAGTGGTGAAGTGACGATTAAAGCAGCCATAGATGCGTCAAATGGAATGGCTGGTACTATGATTCCAAAACTTTTCCGTGATGTTGAAGGTTTGGAACTTGTGGAGATGAACTTTGAGAATGATAAGGGTGCATTCGTGCATGAACCCAATCCTCTTGTTGATGCAAATTTGCAACAAACGAGAGATGCTGTGATTGAGTATG
>CAYZEX010000077.1:0-479 GCA_964477675.1 uncultured Isosphaeraceae bacterium | reverse complement strand
GATGGAGATGCAGACAGATGTATGGTTATTGATGAACAAGGCGGGATTGTTGGTTGCGATTTAATTACTGCATGGCTTGCACCGAAGTTTTTGGCTAATGAGGAGAATGGTTCAATAGTGTTTGATTTACGTTCAAGTCACGCTGTAGCTGAATCAGTTGCTGTTTCTGGTGGGAAGAGCGTTCGTTCTCGTGTTGGGCATGTCTTTATGAAGCAGGCTATGGCCGAGCATGATGCTTCTTTTGGTGGGGAACTTTCTGGGCATTTTTATTTCAGAGATAACTTCTATGCTGATAGTGGAGCGATGGCTTTTGCTGCAGTTTTGAGTGCCTTGGCTAATTCACAATCTCCTATGAGTGAACAGATTGCTCCATATCGCACCTTCTGCCAAAGTGGCGAGATTAATTTTGAAACGCCTGATAAGGAAGCGGCTATGGCGATGCTTGTTGCTGCGTTCCCTGATGCAAAAATTAATCGTCT
>CAYZEX010000076.1:0-5623 GCA_964477675.1 uncultured Isosphaeraceae bacterium | reverse complement strand
CATTTGGTGTCTTGCCACCCGTTAGCAAGTTGACTTCTGAGCAAGCAATGTACTACTTCATAAATGGGTACACATCAAAACTTGCAGGCACTGAGGCGGGCATTACTGAACCACAGCCCAACTTTAGCCCTTGCTTTGGTGGTCCATTTCTGCCTAGGCCACCAATGGATTATGCGAATTGGCTCTCAAAACGAGTCGAAGAACAAGATGCGCATGTTTGGCTCTTGAATACAGGCTGGACAGGGGGACCTTATGGAACAGGCGAACGATTTAGTTTGCAGTGGACTCGCGCATTTGTAACGGCAATTCTTGATGGATCTCTTGCACTAGTTGACTATGCGCAGCACCCCATCTTTGGATTGCATATTCCAACAAGTGCACCAAATGTTCCATCAGAAGTACTTGACCCACGCCAAACGTGGGCAGACGGTGTGTCATACGATGCGATGGCAACTGAACTGGCAAGTAAATTCAGAACCAATGACCAAAAGTATGATATGACGGATGATGTAAGAGCAGCTGGTCCAACAGTTTAACAAACTACCTATATTTCCACTTTTTGACGTTATCGGTCGCGAAGATATCAATATCTTTGCGACCGAGCGTTTTTTCGGTATAAACCTTGCCCTCCGAGTAAATCCACCTTCTTGCTTGGACGAAGCAAGTTCTGTCGTCAACCCGCGTGGAGACGCGGTGTAACAGAACTCTAATGAAAGGTGATTTGGAAATGAATCCATTCGACAAAGATGTATTAACAACAGGTGAAGTAGCAAAGATTTGCAATGTAGCCGCACGAACGGTCAGTAAGTGGTTTGACTCTGGCCAAATAGAGGGTTACCGGATACCCGGATCGAAGGATCGTAGAATACCTGTACAAGCCCTTATGGATTTCATGCAAGAGCATGGTATTCCGTTTGATGGTTCAATTTCAGGCAATACTCGTGTTTTGATAGTCGATAGTGACACAGAGGTTTGTACGACTTTGAAACGTGTTTTTGCTGAGCAAACCGATTACGTCGTTCAATCATGTAGTAATCCGTTTTCGGCAGGTGTTGAATGCGAACGATTTAGACCACACGTTATGCTTTTTGACCTCTCGTTCTGTGGTGATGACTATATGGAATTTACGAACTCTCTTAGAAATGGGGATGAAACGCAAAGTGTAAAAATAATTGCAATGAGCGGTCGTTTGACTGATGAACAGATTACACGTATGACTTGCAGTGGTTTTGATGGTGTTCTTCGTAAACCATTTACCGTGCGGCAAGTGATTGATTCCATCGAAAATGCCGTAGCAGTCGTTTATTAACCCTTAACTCCTTTCCTTTCTGGTTTCTCCGAACCAGTGTGTGATTCGCGAGCTTGCCCTTGGGCGAGCTCGCGTTGCATTGGTACTATATGTATACATGCGGATAGGATTGCTTCAACTAAACCCAGTCGTAGGTGATGTAACAGGTAATACACATCAAATTATCAATGCTATTCGTTTGATGGATGCAGATTTAATTGTTACACCAGAGATGTCAATTTGTGGCTATCCCCCACGAGATTTGTTGCGTTGTTCAGGTTTTGTGCAGAGTTGTGAAGATGCTGTCTCACAGATTGCGCAAGCATGCCCTGATAGGATGATTGTTGTTGGATATCCTCGGGTAGATGTTGGGAGGACACTTATTCACAACAGTTCAAGTGTCTTGTTAAATGGCGAAATAATTGTAACGAGCGATAAGCAACTATTACCCAGTTATGACGTGTTTGATGAAAAGAGATATTTTGAAAGCGGTGAAACATCATGTACATTTTTGTGTGAAGGCCTTAGCATTGGCATTGCAATTTGCGAAGATTTTTGGAGGGGTTTTGACGCAAATGCAGCGCCAGAGTATGCCATCAATCCTGTTGGGGAACTTCTCAAGAGTGGATGCGATATCATTATCTCGCCCAGTGCTTCTCCTTTTGTAACTGATAAACGAGCTTCACATGTGCAATATGCATTAGATATTGCAAAGAAAAACAACGTAACGATTGCTGTTTGCAATCAAATTGGAGGCAACGACGATTTAGTATTTGATGGTGGTTCCTTTATCGTAAATAAAGAAGGATTGGCAGGGGAACTTCCGTTGTTTGAAGAGGGTTCGATTGTGGTTGACCTTCAGAGTCCCACAACTACTCCGATATTTCCATGTCAGGAAGAAGAACGATTCAAGGCATTAGTCTTAGGAGTAAAAGATTATTTTGAAAAGGCAGGGCATACCAAAGCATTACTTGGTCTTTCTGGTGGGATAGATTCTGCACTGGTAGCCACCATTGCTGTCGCTGCGTTGGGAAGTGAAGCAGTTACTGGTGTGTTAATGCCATCTCGTTATTCTTCGTTGGGTTCGATTGAAGATGCAGAACAACTTGCGAGTAATCTAGGAATCGCAACAATTACCCTACCTATTGAGCATATACATAGTGCTTTTGAACGAACTATGCATGATGTTTGCATTGAAACGACTGGAGTTGCCGGAGAAAATGTGCAGGCTCGAATTCGTGGGCTATTATTGATGGGTATTTCTAATGAAGAAGGTTCTCTCTTGCTTGCTACTGGTAACAAGTCAGAACTTGCAGTTGGGTACAGCACACTTTATGGTGATATGGCGGGTGCGATTTCAGCTATTGGGGATGTGTTTAAAACAGATGTCTGGTCCATGGCAAGGTGGATTAACACCCATATCGAATTCTTCTGTTTTGATGTACCTCCAATTCCTGAATCGTCTATCTCAAAACCCCCATCAGCTGAATTGCGACCCAATCAATGCGACCAAGAGACACTTCCAGAGTACGAGGAACTAGACCGAGTTCTTAGATTACATATTGATTTAGATTTAGGTATTGATGATATTGAAGAAGAAACATCTCTGCCACTGGACTTCATTACAAAGATAGTGCGTATGGTTGATGTAGCACAATTCAAACGCAATCAAGCAGCAATTATTCTAAAAACCTCTCCAAGATCTTTTGGTCGAGGTAGGAGAATGCCAATTGTCATGAGAAGGCGTTGGGTGAATTCAAGGGAAACCACATGACAATACGAAAATTGCCAACGTTGCTTATTAACCAAATCGCAGCTGGCGAGGTAGTTGACCGACCAGCGAGTATAGTAAAAGAACTTGTCGAGAATGCTATCGATGCTGGTAGCACCAGAATTGAAATTCAATTACTTCACGGAGGCAAAGATGGTATCCGTGTTACAGATAATGGCCGTGGGATTGCAGCAAATGAATTAGAACTTGCAGTCACTCCGCACGCAACAAGCAAAATAACAGAAGAAAAAGATTTGTCTGCGATTGCTTCATTGGGTTTTCGTGGTGAAGCACTTGCATCAATTGGTTCTGTAAGCCACCTTCTTGTGAAGAGCAAACGTGAAGAAGATGAATCTGGCACTCAAATTGAAGTTGATGGTGGAGATATAGTACAACCAAGACCAGTTGCAACGAGTGTTGGAACAACGGTTGAAGTTAAACGGCTCTTCTTCAATACTCCTGCTCGACGAAAATTTTTGAAGTCAGATGGTGCGGAAACAACCAGAGTTCGCGATGTTGTGCAACGAATAGCGGCCTCGCATAACGATCTTGCATTTACAGTGCTCAGTGGTGATAAAACGCTGCTCGCTTATCCACAGACAACTTCAAAAGAGAGAATATTGGAAATCTTTGGTGGTGAGCTCGATGGTGAATTAGTTGAAATCTCCGAAACAGTTGGTGGAATTTCACTTTGGGGATTGGTAGGTACACCTAGCGTTGCTCGCCCAACGTCTAAACACATTCGCATCCATGTAAACGGTCGATCTATCAGCGACCCTTCTATTACGCATGCCCTTAAGGAATCATATCGTGGGTTGATTGAACCAAAAAGATGGCCAACTGCGGCACTATTCTTGGAAATGGATCCAACGCTCGTTGATGTGAATGTGCATCCACAAAAGAGTGAAGTTCGTTTTCAAAATCGTGATGTTATTTGGAAACTTGTGAATAAAACAGTTTCTGCTGCTCTGGCGGAGAAAGATATTGTACCTGCCTATCAACCTTCCAAGCAACCATTTTCAATTGGGGGGGGTGGATTTCAGAGTGCAACTTTTGGGTCTTCAAGTACGCAGTCATTTGTGACTGAAGAGGCAAGACGTGCTGTTTCAGGTATAGAGTTGCCGATGGAAACACCCTTGCCAACCATACTTGGTCAAGATGCCGTATTGCAAGTGCATAAGTGTTTTTTAGTAACTCAAGATGAACAAGGACTATTAATTATCGATCAGCATGCATTACATGAACGCATGATGTTTGAGAAATTTATGCAACGTCTTTCGGAAGGAAATTTAGAATCACAGCGGTTGATTGTACCTGATTCGATAGAAGCAGATGCAGATCAACTTGGTGCACTGGAGGAACATGCGAACTTGCTTGACAAGTTAGGCATTGATGCGACCCCTTCAGGACCAGCGTCTATTTCGGTGTATGCATTGCCAACATTACTTGTTTCAAGGAATGTAGATGGAGCAGTTTTTATCCGAGAATTGTTAGATAAACTCGGACGAAGCGATTTTCCAAGTAGTGAAGAGGAAGCACTGTCAGAGATTGTCGACATGATGTCATGCAAAGCGGCAATCAAGGCTGGAGATCAGTTAACGCCACGTGAGTTGAGTGATCTTATGAAAAAACGAACAGAGATAGAACGCTCTGGAAGTTGCCCCCATGGTCGACCGACTACTATGCGTTTGTCTATTGAAGAATTGGAGCAACGTTTTGGCAGAAGGTGATCTAAAATGTACAGTTTTATTTTTTGCAGTCGCATCCCAAGCGATGGGTTGTCGGAAAAAAGACATATCGATGCAACATGGTTCGACAGTTGGAAATGTATTCGACTCTCTTTCTAATGCGTGCGAAGAACTTGCTGCCCTTGCTCCAATTTGTGCATTTGCCCTTGATGGACAACTAACCTCAAGGAATACGACGATACACGATGGTTGCACAATTGCAATCCTACCTCCGGTGAGCGGAGGGTAATGCATACGCTTCCTACTTACGAACAAGCGTATAACGATGCCCTTGAAGTTGTGGAGCAAGTTTGCTGTACCCAGAGGGTAACGCTTGATTCTGCGCTTGGAAGGATACTCGCGAATGCGATTAAGGCAGATCGAAATCTCCCTCCCTATAACCGTAGCCAGATGGATGGATACGCAGTCGTTGCAAACGAAGTACATGAAGGTGTTACGATGCGAGTCGTAGGAGAAGTTGCTGCTGGAACAACGTTTGCCAATAAATATGAGCAAGGAACTTGTGTTGCTATAGCTACTGGTGCGCCTGTTCCAGATTGTTTTGATGCAGTAGTGCAACATGAATTGACGGACGCCGATATTTCAAACGTTACGTTTCATTGCGATAGTATTAATCAAGGGAAAGCAATTCATTTGCAAGGTTCTGATGCAAAAGAGGGGGATGTCCTTGTTCCAAAACATACAAAAATGGCTCCTCAACATATTGCAATCGCTGCAAGTGTTGGCGTGTACGAGCCAGAGGTAGTTTCAAAACCGAATGTCATTGTGCTTACGAGTGGCGATGAAGTTGTTGCGCCATCCAAACAGCCACTCCCT
>CAYZEX010000075.1:0-5644 GCA_964477675.1 uncultured Isosphaeraceae bacterium | reverse complement strand
GAGGTGGTGGGTTTTATGACCGATACCTTGACCTTTCGCGACCACCGATTGTCATCGGTGTTGCATTTGACGAACAAATTGTGGATGAAATCCATTGCGAATCACACGACCAATTAATGACTGCTGTAATCACACCGACAAGAACATTAATAAAATAATCTGTAGAGTAATGAATTGCTTTCGAAAATCGGTACAATCCGAGTATGGCATTACCAAGTCAAGGCGGTTTCTCATCTTTTCGCAGCGGGGGCATGTATCGGCGAAGAAGGCGCCGCAGGGGAGTTTCATGGCTTTTTGTCATAATTGCTGCACTTTGCGCTACTTGGATACTACTACCAAATGACAAGAACAATGAAACGAGTGATTCTTTTGAAACCCCCGTCCAAAGGGTGGAACAACTTGCCACGCCACCTGAGATACCAGATCCTGTTGTCACTAAGGAACAAGAAATAATTGAAGAACCAATTGAAGTGGTACTGGCTCCAGTGGTAAATGTTGAGCCAATAAAAGATACGCTAGAAACCCCAACAATCAGCGAAGAACCAATCGCTCAAATACAGCCTATCCCCCTTGCAGCAACAACCTCTTCTACGGCACTCGAAGAGGGGTTGCAACTACTTGATAATGGACTCTATACCGAAGCGAGATTTCAACTTTCAAAAGCTTTACTCAGCGGAGTTCTAACCGAGAGTGAGGCTTCAAAAGCACGAGGGATCCTAACAGACATTTCTGATACGCTTGTTTTTTCTAGGTCAATCATTGGTAACGACCCATACTCCCTTGAATATATTGTACGTGGTGGTGATACGTTAAGTGGCATAGTACATGACATGGGACTACAGGTTGATTGGCGTTTTATTCAGAGAATCAATGGAATTAAGAGGGCTTCTTCGATTCGCCCGGGCCAGAATATAAAACTCGTTACAGGGCCATTCCACGCTGTAGTAACAAAGGATATGTATCGCATTGATGTCTATCTTGGTGATGGAGATGAGCGAGTTTTCGTTCGCTCATACCCTGTTGGTCTGGGTGAATACAACTCTACCTCAACTGGTATGTTTATCGTTCGCGATAATTCAAAACTTATTAATCCGACATGGATAAACCCACGAACCCGACAATTTTATGCTGCTGATAATCCCGACAATCCAATTGGCGAACGGTGGATTGGTTTAAAAGGCGCAGATGAACGAACGAAGGACCTCTCTGGTCTTGGTATTCACGGCACAATTGAACCACAGACTATTGGCACACAATCATCCATGGGATGTATACGAATGCATTCCACAGATATAGCACAAATCTATGAGATTCTCTTTGAAGGTGTAAGTACCATTCAAATCAAATAGGGTCAAATGCCGCTCCTTCATTTGAACCAGCAAGAACAACACTATTAACTACAGAGCAATAGGGAAACTAGAAGGCTAATTGTAATTGTGTTCTGAAAAGCCACTCAGCGTTCTGATTTGGGGATGGTCTCCAGCCAACCATGCTGTTGGACATCCCAGGTGCGCCAGAACCGCCTTCACTAATCTCCCCAAAACTCCATCCAAAATCACTTGTAATTTTAAGACCTTGCCCATCAAGATACCAATTAATACCATTAGTGAGAATGTTAACGTCATTATTCCCTAGGGAATCCTGCATAACTCCTCCACCTTCATATCGGATGAAATACTCTGTGGTGTCGGTCATATAGGTACTCGCTTGCACAACGTATCCAATCCAATCTCCATTTGGAATAGATTCTGATAAATTCTTTTGATTATGGAAGGTGCCCGAGATAAAGAACGTCATTCCATCAGCATAGTAAGAGAAATCCGAAGTAATGCCATATTGGTCTCGCTTATTACCCGAAAGGCCGTTCCGCTCGCCCTTCTGAGCATGCACCGCAACCCCCCACATTATTGCTTGGTCGCTTGCTGGTTTCGAGGTGAACTCGTTGAACTGGCTCCAAGACCCCTTCATCAGAAACTCCGCACGCCCAGTCACTGACCAATCGACTGATTGACCAAGTATAGCCCAAGGAGGCGTGGGGTTATTCTGCGCGACTCCAATGCCCCTAAGCGTTAAAGAGCCACTAGAAGTGGCGACAAATATTCTTGTCGTATCGTTGGGCAACCACGCAAATTCAATACCCTGCGATCTCGCTAATCCCAACCTGTAATCGACAAGCGATCTATCCACAGCGAGCTGGTACTTATCAGAGACCAAAGACTCCCGAGTAAATGGAAGCATAAATACACCCACTTTCGCAGAAACCCTCTCGTGCAACTTAAACTTAATCCACGCATCCCAAAGTCGCCCAGCAAGCCTTTCATTTGGAACGACGGCATTTGGATCTAAGTATCCGAAACCCGCTTGGATTAAAAAGGTAGTGTCTCTATCAAAAATATGACCACTGAAATCTAATCGGCTGCGAGTATTCTCAATCCCGCCTCTCCATCGATCAAACGTGTCGCTACGTAAGAACGTTTGGACAAAGCGTATTTGCATGAGCCCGCCAATATTTAATTTGAACCGGCCACTCTTGTCTGCCAAAAAGAAACCGTTTGACCAACCTCCCAATAATCCATCACCAACCAATGAATTTCGGGAATCGGCATCCGTAAGAACTTGTTGAACGAGATTTCTAATTTCTTTTGCTCGCTCTTCTGTAAGCCAATTTGTATCGCCTTCTCTTAGCTTTTCTAAAGTATTTCGCATACCTTCCGTATCTGATTGAACCTCTTGAAGTTGTTTTCGCATCGCATCAAGTTGTTCTTGAATAGTAGGGTCTTGGGCAAAAATAGGAGATGAAAACAATGGCACAGCAACTGCCACCAAAGGAATTAGTTTGTTTTGAATATTAAAATAACTACGAGTCATGTATTGTCCTTAAAACATTAATTGCAATTGCGTACGAAGTAACAATTGGTTCCTGCGGCGTAAATCGGGAGCCCAGCCCGCTTGCGTGTTTGCCATCGTTGAAGATATTTCTCCAAAACTAAATCCTAAATCAGCAGTAAATTTAACATCCTGACCATCGATATAGTGGTTTACTCCAACCGTCAATATCTGTAGATGATCGCCACCAATAACTTCTCGGTCTGGACCA
Organism: uncultured Isosphaeraceae bacterium; assembly: GCA_964477675.1. Lineage (GTDB taxonomy): Bacteria > Planctomycetota > Phycisphaerae > Phycisphaerales > SM1A02. Next base: position 2,547 of record CAYZEX010000075.1, on the reverse strand, counting down.
CCAGATTCCCACCTTGCAAACAATTCAGTTTGATTCGTAAGGTACGTACTTCCTTGCACGACAAACGATAGAAGATTTATTCTCGGCACAGTAAAAGAAAAGTCCAAAACCCGTTCATATATAATTGATCCAAACAGAGAAGCACCATCAAACTGCATCATAATGTCCCCAGTGACACCCCACATGATGCCATCTGGGAATCCTCCAATTGGCAAAGGTGAATCCCGTTCTGTATTTTGTCGGTGTCCAGCTAACCCTATCACAACTCCACGTTCAGATCCTGGGGGGCTTGTGTATTGGTCGAATTGATCCCAATCTCCTAAAATCTTTTTTTCGTGCCGCAAAGTAAAGGAATAGAGTGTGTCTTTAGTGAGAGCAGACCAAGGTGGTGTGGGATCTGTGGCACGCCATAATGCAGCTTGAAATAGTGCTGGAGACCCATTTGAAACCATAGCAATGAAACGTTCATCGTCTTTTTTATACTCGAGTTGTACACCCTGTGAGTGTTCCATACCCATCCGGTACTCAATCAAAGATGAAAATACTGCCATCTGATAGGGTGCTTCAATCATTGCTTCCTTCGTAAAAGGCAATGCAAATTGCCCCACTTTGATGCTGACTTCAGAATTCAATTTAAAAGCAATCCAGGTGTCCCACATTCTTGGTGTCATTTGTTCTGTGCTACCTGTAAGGTTGTAGGGGTCGTTTCTGCTCCATCCGAATTCCATGTGGTACGTAATACCCTTTTCAAATGCATGACCATCGAAGTTTAATTGAGTTCTGGAAACACCAAAGCCATCGTTCCATTGATCGTAGCTCGTTTGATCATTTGTGTTAACGCCCCACCATCTCCCCATAAACTGTGTCTGTATCAATCCTCCAACATTTAATCGAAACGTTCCATCTGAACTTGAGAGATGAAAACCGTTTTTCCATCCCATCATCGCTCCATCATCTGTCAGATTTGCTCTGCTAGTACTATCCTCAAGAACATCCTGCACAATCGACATAATCTCTGAGGCTCGTTGTTCGTTAATCCAATTGTCGTTGTAATGTGTGCCCTTTGCTTCATCAAGTGCAATTCGAACCGCTTCATTTGCGGTTTTAGCATCATTGATTTCCCGACGCAGTTCTTGCAGTTGTACTTGGATATCAGCAGATTCTGCATGTGCATCGCTTTCGCTTGCATAGACAAGGAGCAATACCATTATTTGTGCAATCCATCGCTTCATACTACGATCCATCCATAGACCTTTCTGCTGGAAAGCATACCATATCCTGGCCACTCAACTTGATTTTAGTACAGGTCATGTTTAGATGTGCAGTTCACGTATCGAGTTAGAAGAACCTCAAATCGAAAGACCTCTGGCTCCCACTAAGAAGATCTGACCCTAGAAAGACTTCTAATTCAAAAAAACAGGCCGACTCAATGAGCCGGCCTGCGTTTACGTCATTTTCATGACCTTCAGTATAAATCTAAACTTAGAAGTAGAACTGAAGTTGTGAACGAATCATAAATTGATCATTCGTAGCTGTTGATGTTTGCCAACCAGTAGTTGTGTCACCAATCATACCATCGTCTGCCCAATTGAAGTCCGTTGTCCACTTAGCATTTTGTCCTGACATGTAGTAGTTGAGACCAACGCCAAAGACATTTACGCTATCTAAACCAGCAGTGTCTGGGTCGAAGTCTTGGTATCGTGCGAATACTTCGACGTCATCTGAGAAGTAGTAACCAAGTTGAGCAACGAGGTTGGTTGGGTTAGCGCTTGTAAGAGCAGAATCCCATCGTACCCATGAGATGTATGCGTTTGCACCATCAAGTTGCCATTGGAAATCGATAGCGAGGTCGTTGCCGCTATTGCTAGCGCCAGCGATATCAACGTTACCTGTATCCCAGTGATTTAGACCTACACCAAAGAGCATGCCTTCACTTGAACCTGGCGCGCTTGTGAATGCATCGAAATCACTCCAGTCGCCTTCCATCATGTATTCAAGACGACCAGTTAGGTTATATGAACTTTCGTTCGTATCTGCAGTTGAGTTTGCACCCCAACCGTTGCTTAACATCGCGGTGAAACGAGCAGTGTCACCAGTCCAGTTAGCAGCAACACCATCTGAATTGCCCCATGAATCGCCTAAGTAACTTCGTTCAACTGCTTGTTGGAACTCAGCGTTAATCATCCATTCACGAGTCATTGGAAGTTTCATGTTACCAACAGCAAGTTCAAAGTCGCCCATATCGACTGTACCGTACGCCCATGTATCTGTACCAATAGCTGAACCAACATCGTGACGGATATTGAAGCCATAGTCGTTTGCAACTGTACCTGAGAAGTTCAACATACCACGAGTGGTTTCAAAACCCCATTCGCTGTTATCGATTGCTGCTCCTAAAGCATCAGTACGGTTATCTACGTCGTCCCAAATCCAACGAACTTGTAGAAGACCATTAATTTTCAATGACATACTGCCATCAGAAGAACCAATTGTGAAACCGCCATTGTAACCAGCAGTATCGCCAGAACCTTGGAGACTTGCACGACT
>CAYZEX010000074.1:0-5684 GCA_964477675.1 uncultured Isosphaeraceae bacterium | reverse complement strand
ATAGACTGACGAATTACTGCCCTTGGTTGCTTCACCTTGAAGGCATACAAATTGTTAGAAACAATATCTCCAACAATCTCATCCAAAGAGGCATTGCCACCTCGTATTTTCATTACTTCAATTACTGTTCCATGAATTGTTTTCGTACTCATAATCTCTCCTTCATTGAATTATTTCTCAGAAACTTTACACACTTTACCACCTAAGGAAAACTTTGTTCAACGAAATTCTAGCTTAGTTGAGTTAAACGCATTAAATCAGCAATAGAGCGTATTTCTTTATTTGCCGCAAGGCGCCGCACCCCCCTAGAAATATGTGCTTCTGCGAGTTTTTGGAGGTTTTTGTCTGAGCACTCAACCCCCTCTTTTGTGGCTCGCATCCGAAGCATTTCTGCAAGTAGATCGGCATGTTCTTGACCAAAACGAGACCATGGCAAGTCGAACACAGCTGAGTCTGCACCTGTTTCTTCTTTCTGTGATCGTGCAGGGCGATCATCTGCAAGAGAGAGACACAGACCCCATCTGCAAACGGTGTGGTAGTGTGGAAGTTTAGTCCTTCTCTTTATAGTTACCAAATTATTCCTTATTTGTTGAGAATAATGAACTGTAATATCAAGCATGGGTCAACTCCAATTCAAAATAACCTTCTACAACGGTCGAACACTGTTGGTCATCATCAAAATCTATTAAATACATTCTTGCTAAAGATGGTTCTAACACCGGTAACCACCGCTCATCAATTTCCTCATCGGTAGAAAGTAGGACGACTTGTTGAGAGGCGTTTGGGAAATATTCTGATACTAGATTTGCACGATGTTTTCGGTCAAGCCTTCCAAGGGGTGTATCGATTATTACTGGCAATTGCATCGATGAAGAATCTGCAAGCCCCCAAAGCATCGCGGTAGCGAGCAGTTGTCGTTCTCCGGCAGAGAGTCTTTCTGAAGGGATGACCTCCCCCGACTTATCGAGAAGTGATAGTGTGTAATTTACAGGATCTATTTTCACGCCGTAGCCAAGCCGTTTCTTTCTTAACAACTGTTTGAACCGATCCCAAATTCTTGCTTCGATACGTTCAGCATTTTCCAAAACTACTGTTTTTCTAAACGCTATCAGCGAATCTTTTGCTTTTTCACAGGCCTCACTGAAACGCATTGCTTTAAATCCATCATGCTGATCTAATTGAATCCCTTGTAAAAACTGGTCGTACTGTTTAGTTGCTTGTTCCAACTCTAGTACTGATTTATTATATTGCTCTTCGGTTGCTTTAAATGTTGCATTAGAGGTTGCCAAATGTTTAATCGACTCTTCGTACACATTCCTAGCACCTTCAGCGTCTTCTTTGCTTAAGGCTAGTTCATTTGCTTTTTGTAATGCAGATGCTTCTTCCTCGATATCGTCTAACTGTTCTAGTAAAGTGTGAATATAGTTAATATCTTTTTTTAACCCATCATCAGAAACAAGAGCGTTCGCTTGTTGCAACGACCTAACATTTAGGTTGAGCTCCTCAGAACAACACTCTTCGCCTTCTAAATTTAGCGATCTGAATTCTTTAATTAATGCCAAAGCAGACTTTGGGCAATCCTTTTGAGAAAGCCATGATTCTAACTCCACAATGCCATTTTTCAATGCAGCCCTAACGGCGATTTTTTGTTCTAGCGATTTATGCTCGCTTGCTATTTGTGCGTACTGCAAAATATCCGCTTTTAGAAAACAGAGTGGAGTTGATCCATTTGCGAGCCCCCGCAATTCCTCTTCAATTGTTGAATGCCTTACATCCAATAAACGAATTTCTGCCTCTCGTTCAATATGAGATTCATACAATTCTGCGCCAGATTTCTTAAAAACAACTTCAGCATCGTGGGCTGATTTTTCTGAGTTATCTAGAATTACGCGCAACTCGGCAAGGTCCTCGAGTAATGAGGTTTTTTTCTGGTCTGCATCTTGTATTTGTTTTTCGAATATTGATCTTTTTAACTGATCTTCTTGATGATTCTGACCAGTGTTTGGAATCGATGAAAGTTCTTTTCTTCTAAGAGTTACCAAATCAGCAGATAACTGATCGATCAAATCCACACCAAGAAGAGCGTGAATACCTGTTTTCAAAAACTCACTTGATTTTTCCGGATCAGCAAGTGATTCAATCTGTTCACCATCGAACAAATATAACTGGCTAAGAGTTGATGGTAAAATTGCATCGATCATGCCTGGCCATTGGTCTTCAGGAAGTTGTAGATATTCCGAGTTTATCAGTACCGTCAACTCATCAGTGCATTTCGCCCCACTCTTAATTTTCCTGCGGACAACGACTTCTGCATCTGCTTGTGACTGGCGTAACAACAAATGCAGTTCCACGAATGAGTCTTCACTTGACCGTTTTCCTCTATGGATAAGATGTCTTAAATATTGGGAATACGAACCACGATTTGCCTTATCTCTGCGAGGCGTGTTCACTAGACGACCAAAAAGTGCCCATTGAATCGCCTCAAGAACTGTTGTTTTACCTGCCCCGTTTCTTCCTCCGATCAGGACGACTGGCTTGGATGGTTCAGATGATAAATCGAACGTATGTGATCCACGAAAAGTGCCTACATTACACACTGTGAGTTTTTGTATTCTCATCTGTCTTCACCTTTGCTAAACAGCTCTGTTTGGTCGATTGTCACAGATGTCATCCTGGCTGCTAACTCTCGTTTTTTAAACTCGAGTGCATCTTCCTCTCCAGCGAAAAAACAACTTTCAATAACTTTTCTCAAATCTTTGAACAGCCCCACGCGTTTACCTTTCAAACGGTGATCCCACTCCACATCTAGCAAATTGCGGATCATCTCATATTGCATCCGATCGTCATTACATTGCTCTTTGAGTAGAAGTAAATCTGATGGGTGTACCGCACTTGGCAATTCTCTTTCATCGAGAGGGAATGGAACCCCTAACACTTCTTCGTAAATACTGGGAAGAAGATCTTCGATCTCATGCTTTTCTTGAAGCCAAATTCTCCGTATTTCATGAAGTTCATCCATGCGAAGCACTTCTATCTCTTTTGCTTCAGGTGGCGTATCAGGATTATTTCGAATGAACTGCTGAATTTCTAACAACTTCTTCAAAAAATACGCGCGAGTGTCTTGTATGTATGGTCCAGGCACGAGCTTTACTTCTTCTAGCCAGTCTGGATTTTCTTTGCGCTCTTCCTCGCTAGGCATTCCGTAATGGGTAAGAACTCCAGACATTCTCCTAAAATCTCTTCGCTCTCTATCCAATGCATGCTGCTCATCACCACGAAAATCCAATTCATTTCTAAAATGCAAGAGTGGCAACATCCATTCTTTATCTGAATCATTTCTGATCATAGCACTCATGGACTTATCTTCATCAACCAATGTACAAACCCAACACCCAAATCTACTTTTTCCGCAACTTGGGGTACTAGTATCGACAACAATAGGACACTCATTATCTGCAGTAGCACCACGATACATGGCCAGTAACTGTTTATTATCGAATGACCATGGGTTTGGAACATTCAAAAGGAATTGCCAAACATCATCATTACTCCAATCCTGAATTGGGGAGTAGACTTGGCAGCCAACTAATTCTGGATGCGGGGTTAAACCAAAATCTTCGGTTTTAAATTCATTGTGCTTACTTAATGAAGCGGCTCGTTTAGTGCTTTCAGCACTACGAGCACCTAAGAATAGTACTACTTCGCCTGCCAAGCTTACTTTTTCTTGTATAAATGTAGAGGTCGGCTTTATTTTCAACCTCTCTGTACACCACCTAAATTTATGCCTAGGAGATGGGTAACCCTTACCTACTAAATTCACCCAAAAACTATCTTCAACAGCAGGCGTAAGCAATTTTGCCATAATTGGAAGGTTGTCAAAATTAGATGTCTCTTGCATCTGATCAAGAGAAGTCGTAACCCAATGCGCAACTACCGGATTCTCTACCATGGTGTCTGTTGTTACGATATAAACAGGTTTAGTACGTTCATCTTCTGGTAATTCTGTAATTGCAATCCAAGCAAGTTGTGTGATTGCTGTAGAGTCCTTGCCACCGCTATAGCCAATTACCCAAGGATCTGTAGAACTTTTATATAAAGATTGCATTTCACTTACTAGGCGATCAATTTCCACCTGTAACCCACCAGTAAATGCCGTTTTGTGTGTTGATTCAGGCTGTGACAAGGGAAGATTCCTTTCTTTCAGCCTCGTACTTTTGCTCCTCGTCTGTGAGAGAGAGCCCCATTGTTTCTTTCAATAAATTCGAAGTTAATACAACATGTTGATTTGCCTTTGAAAGCCTACCGTTCACCATTGCTCTGCCCTCCCACTGATCAATGTTGGATCTTTGCCAGTCCAGGTTTGCAAGTAATTTTAATTTACTTTTCCATTTTTTTGGATACTTTGCTAGTAAAGCATTTCCTGCTCGTCCCAAAGATTGCAGTGCTATCGCATGGGGATGTAAATATTGTTTTCTTATCTCACCAGATGTATTGTTTCGTTCGAGTACCGATTGCCATTCAGGGAATACTGATGCTAAAGTTTCCCAAAATTCTACCGAAATTTCTAAACACTCTTCGCCAGAGATAGGCAAATCGTGCAAGAGTGATTTCAGTGATCTGTAAAGTGCACTAAATGTAAACAATTTTCTTGATCTTCTAGCAAGTGTCGATTTTTCCATCTCTGTTAACTCAGTTAACAAATCAGATTTCATAACAACAAGGCGTGCTAGCTTTGCCATGTCATCTCGATGATCATACAAAAGACCTATTGAACTCGATGTACGAATTGCATAGCGATTCAAGTCTGCAAACATTTGCTGACATCTCTCTAAACCACGGTCAATAAAGAAGACGATGGCGATTGACTCATCCCCAAGCTCTGGTTTTTCCTTAAGAGCCGCCTCGATTGCAGCACGGCGATGTTGCCCATCGTTAATAATAAACTTTGCATCCATACTTACAGCCAAGGTGCCAATCTTTTTACCCTGCCCTTTCTTTGAAATTGGCGTAAACTCAATATCCCCATCAATTGATGCTGTCAGGGATGAAAAAACATACCCTTCGGGATTTGACACGATGTAATCGGACATCTCTGGAATTCTGCCCTTGTTGATCGTGCGCTGAGCTCGCATTTCTGGCGGAAGAGCAGCTTCATCCTCATCGAAAAGGAAGATTCTGGGGATCAACCTCATAGGGCACATCGAAGCAAAGTAAGGCCTGCCCGACATAATTCCTTTTATTGCTGGGAACTGGTATCCAAAAGTAGGTTCCATCCGCTATGCTCCTTCCATGAATTGTTGCGGTTTAATGTGACTTTTGGTACATTAACAAACTGACTATGTATGTCAACTGGTTAACATACAAAAAGGGCGAAAAAAACGAACTCTAAACCAATCTATCTTGACCATGCCGCTTCCACCCCAGTAGACCCTCGGGTTGCTGAAGTTGTGATGAAAGCAATGACTACAGGCCATGGGAATCCGCACAGCCGAACCCATTCTTACGGCTCTGATGCGGCGAAAGATGTAAGCAAAGCCAGATCAATCATTTCTGGAATACTAGATGCTTCCCCAGAAGAAGTCGTTTTTACGAGCGGAGCTACCGAGTCGAATAACCTAGCAATCCTCGGGATAGCCGATCATTTAAAGAGTGAAGGCAAAACGCATATTGTCAGCACCGCCATT
>CAYZEX010000073.1:0-5692 GCA_964477675.1 uncultured Isosphaeraceae bacterium | reverse complement strand
GGGGGGGGTAGAAGTCGCAAAACGTTGATTGAATAGATTTGGTTCTGTGAAAAAATACGTAACAACATTAAGTTGGAGCGCAGAGTTCTTCTTTGTTTTATCAGGAAGGGCTTGGTTATACCCAGCGGTTACCGGTTTTTGCATCGATCGCTGTAATCTTCATGCCCTGCACGAGGGACTTGTCTACTGCAAAGGATTGTCCAACAATAGGACTGTTGGCGGTGATGCGAGCGAGTTCGATAAGTTCGCCACCACTGGTTGTACCTTGAATAATGATTTCTTCACCATCATTAAGGTCAAGACCAAGGACGTATCCGCCACCGAAACGCTCATTCAATGCAACGCGTAAATAACCATCATTGTTACCGCTTTCTCGTTCAAGTCGTGTAACTTGACAATAAGGGTTATCAACAAAGGATTTGAATTCTGAACCCACTGCATTAACAATTGTGCTTGTGGCATCAATGTTCATTGCAACGGTCGCCATTTTATTTGCTCTTTGATATGAATCAACAGCTATTATTCCAAGTACTACTGTAACGCCAAAAAGAACTAGAGCAGCGGTTCGCCAAAAATATGTTGGTTTCACGGGAATGTGGTTGCGAGCAGCATTGGCTCTAGCGCCAATGAGCGCCAAAGGTGCGAGGCGTTGGGCTTCTTGATCAGCAGCTTTTGCAACAGATTGGAGTACCTTATCTCGGAGGTTTACTGAAGGAACTTCAGTAGGTAGGAAGGTGTCATCTACTGCAAAGTCTCGTTGCAGTCTCATAATTTCATCTTGAATGGAAACTGGTGCGTCAAGAAAAGAACGGTTGAACAGGTCAGACTCAATTGGTTCAAGCAAACCGTGGGCATCAAGTACTGCAAGTTCAATGAGTTGTTTGTAGTTGTATGTTTCGTTCGTCATAGTACACGTCCATTTCAGTTTTGGTTTCTACATTAGAGAGCGGATGAATCCTTTAATCCGTGCTCCCTGAGGCGGAGCAACCCTCGGCTCAAAGCCGATTTCACCGTTCCAAGCGGTGCTTCAATTTGTAAGCTCACTTCACGTAAAGTGAACCCTTGAAAATACGCCCTTTCAATAACTGTTCGTTGCATCTCAGGAAGGGCTTGTAAGGCCTGCCAGATGGCGGCATTACGTTCTTGTATCACTATATTCGATGGATTTGGATTGTCGGTTGCAGAAATATCACTTTGATCCCCGAGTTCGTATGATTTCGGACGTACGGTTTTTCTTCGAATTCTGTCAATGAGGTGACGTCTGGTAATAAGCATCACCCAAGTCACTAACTTCGCCTTTCTTGGGTCAAATCGATCTGCGGTCTTCCAAAGTCGCACAAATACCTCTTGTACCGCATCCTCGGCTTCGGCAGAATTTGATAAAAATTGTAGAGATAACCTAAAAACAAGAGCACCGAAACGGTCATACAACTCAGCAATGGCGTCTTCTTCGCCAATTGCAACACGTCGCATGAGTCTGTAATCTGGTTCCTTATCTGGCAAAATCAACCTCTCGTAAGCGATAAAGTAAAGAAAGTGACCGAACAAAAGCCAAACACTGGGTCTACTTTGTAATTACCAAATTGCAAGTGTACCGATAATTTCTCTAGGTTTCTAAGAAAAACCTAGTATTTCTTGAAAATGCTATTAGACTATGTTTGGAGAACCCTGTAAAAAGGGACAGACGATATGACTTGCGCAAACGGAATAACCCTACCACCTGAACAAACACAACGTTGTCAAGGATGTCGCCGAGCATTCAGTTTACTTGAATTATTGGTTGTGATAAGTATTACATCCCTTCTCGCTGGGCTCCTATTGCCAGCGCTTTCGTCGGTTCGTGAAAACGCACACCGAGTACTATGTGGATCAAACCAACGACAACTAGGTCAAGCAATCACCATGTACGCCGGAGCACGGCACTACCAATTACCAAATGCAAGTGTGCTCGACGAAAGCGAACCAAATCCAAGCATGCTTGCGAAACTTCGTAGTGGAGTAGATCAAGAAGGTGTTCTTTATGCAGGCAATTCTGAAAGACCAATTCCACAACCGCTTCAAGATTTTTCTTGGGATGGTTTGGGACATTTATACCAGTGGCACTATTGCGCTGAACCAGACACCTACTATTGTCCAAGCCATGAGGGCGAACATACTCTTGAAGAGTGTCGAGAAAAGTGGACCGCTAAACGCATAAGTGAAGATTTGTTCGGTAATTATCATTATGTTGGACACAAAGATTGGCAAACGGGTAAACGAAACACTTTGCTTCGTGGAGAAAAACTGGTATTAATAACAGATGGTCTCCGAACTAAATCAGAGTATAGTCATGGTGTTGGTTACAACCAACTTCGGGGCGATGGCTCGGTTACTTGGGTAGACGATGTTGTAATACGGACTCAACTCGCAGCTGCACCACCATCAAACTTGGATGGTCTTCGTGAATTGGGCGATTTAATTTACAGTATTTTTTACAAAGATTAATTAACTCAAACGGTTTATGAATGTGTAATTATTCTTTTCGGTTGGCTTTGATTTCAGCTATCTGGATTCGATGCCGACCGATACGAGGGTTTATAAATCTGTATCCAATAACCTGTAACCACTTATTAAACAGTATGTGATCGATGTGGTAGATTGGGAATTCCATGGGATAAGAAGCCAATAGGCCGGATCCTTTTGTTGAGGCATCTATCAGGGCTGGGAACATGGTTGAAATGGCAGTACTTCTGTTCGTCATGTTGAAATCTCCAATCACTAAATCAGGTTTAACAACATCTTCTGGAAGTAGTCGTCGCACTCGATTTGCAATGCTAATTTTAGAAATACTCACAGACGATGGTAGGTCGATCGCCCAGAGAGTCAATATTTCCCCAAGTACATCTTTTGTATCAAGAGTAAATTCAGAAATATAGATACCGTCCGATGCAATGAGCGTACGTACTTTCAGTGGAGCAAACTTTGTAATGATGGTGAACTGACTGTTAATTATGCGAAAACCATTTTCTTCTACCCACTTTCGAATTGGGGGTTGGCTACGAACTTGCCACCCGTGCGTTAACACGGTGATATCTCCATCTAGGTCAACAATGATATTGGCAGACTCTTGCGCACTCGTTTGTTTTGAGTGGCTCATTGTCCACCCGACCACTGTAATGTCTCCTGTATCCATACGGTTGCGAAAAAGATGGTTTTCAACAAACGAAAACCAAGACGCAATCGCGATACTAACGCAGCAACAAAGGAGTGCACGGAACTTTTTTCGTAGGCAAAAATAATAAATAGTCGCAGTCGTAGTTGCCAATAGAACGATGAGGGTAGGTATCCACGCCAACCATTGGCTCCATGCCCAACGGTCAGATACACATATACCCACAAACCACAGTAAGCATAATACTAGAGCAGTTGTACCGAACACTCGCTGGAACCTCATTTTCATGTCGGCATGAATGGAAATATTTGCGGGGCAATGAGGGTTGCAAGGATTGCGACTAATAAGGTGAGTGGTACCCCAAGTTTTGGGAAGTCCATAAATGTATATCCACCTGGACCATAAACCATGAGGTTGGTTTGGTAAGTAACTGGTGTCATGAAGTTACAACCGGCAGCGGCCATCATCGTAAAAACAAAAGGGTATGGACTTACACCAAGACATTGTGCTGAACTCATGACAATCGGGAACATGATTACTGCAGCGCCAAAGTTTGTCATAAGTTGCGCAGAGATACTTGTCATCACAAATACAAGGAAGAGCGTGCCGTAATTTCCGATGTTAGCGCTCTGGGCGAAATCCAATAATGTACTGCTGCATGTTACAGCTAGCCCGCTTACTTCAACGGCCTTTCCGATTCCCATTGCAGCACCAATAACGATGAGTACCTGAAGATTGATTGCCTTTCTTGCAGCAGGACCACTAATACATTTAAGTAGTATCATTAGAAGTCCGCACAACCATATTGCAGCAACCCTGTCAATTATATTAGAGCTAAGTAGAGCAACCAACAAAATCAGAACAGAGAGTGAACGCCATGCTTTATCGTGCAACGTTGGTCTTGAGTCAAGTAGTTCAGAAACAAGATAGAAATGTCGGCTGTGTTTCCAAGTATTGATAAAGTCATCTGCAGATTCAAGCAACAGCGTGTCTCCAGGTTCTAAGATGATGCCGCCGATTTTGCCATCAATATGTTCTCCCTTACGATGGACCGCGAGTATAACGGCGTTATACGTTGTTCTGAATTGGGACTCCCTAACGGTTTGCCCAATGAGTGGTGAACTACCAGACACAACAGCCTCTACCATTTTTCTTGCAAATGGTCTTCCATCAAAGTCGCTTAACTCTTCAACTGCAGGAATTAATCCACGGGTTTTTCGTAAATCAACCACGGACCTCACATCGCCAACAAATATTAGTTTGTCGTGTTGTTGAATGGTTTCCTGAGGTGAAATGGTAGCTAGTAATATGTCGTCGCGAACAATAGCGTGTAGATATAAACCAGGAAGATTACGGAGTTCAGCTTGAGCAATAGTTTTTCCAACTATTGATGCACCCTCTTTGATTGACATTTTAATTTCATATTCTCTCTTACGAGTCACCTCGGTTTCTAGAGGCTTTCGATTCGGTAGGAGCCATTTTGAAGTCAAAATAATGAAAGTAATACCAATAATCGCAACAGGGATGCCTATCCACGCTGCCCCCCACATGGCGACAGGTCCAGAAGGAGCAGAGACGTTGATTGACTCAACCCATGATGGTGGATTTTCCCACCAATCTATAAAAAGCCCCATGATGATCAAATTAGAACCAGTGCCTATCATCGTTCCTTGCCCACCAAGGATGCCTGCAAAACTAAGAGGCATGAATAGTTTTGATGGTTGGATTTTTAATCTTTTTGACCACCTGTTAATCATTGGCAAATACATTGCAATGATTGGCGTTGTATTCATGAAAGCCGACATTAACGCCACCGGTGCCATCATTCTTAGTTGTGCTGTAGCAAGTGAAGTTGGTTTGCCAAGAAGTTTTTTCCCAATAAGTTCGATGCCACCAGTTTCTTGAAGTGCAGCAGCAATAACAAATAGCCCTGCAATCATGAGGATTGGTCGTTGTGCAAACCCCGAGGTTGCATCCCCAAAACTAATCACATTCGTGACCATTAAAATAACCAAACCACTTGCCATGATTAGATCTGGTCCAATTTTCTTTTTATGTACAAGTCCCCCAATAACAATGCCTATAGCAGCGAGCGTTGCAAGTTTTGGATCCAACCATTCAAACATCAGGTTGCTATCGCAAGTTCTTGTATCGCTGCGATAATCCGTTGGTGAAGTCCATCTGTTGCGCAGATAACTCCACGGTTGTTTTCGAGTCGGTGACCGTGTGTAAAGTCCAGTGGCTTGCCAGAGACATCGCTGACGACTGCACCCGCTTCGGTTGCAATACACAAACCAGCCGCGTGGTCCCAAATTTTTTCTACATATGTTTTACTAGTTGGTAATCGCAAATATCCATCTGCTTGACCGCGTGCAACGAGTGAGTATTTGCATTGACTATCGAGTCGCGCGGGTTCTCCTTCCGTTCCAATTGCGTCGATGATTCTTCCACTATCTCCGCGATTTGAATGACCCTTCTCGGCGGACTCACAAAAGCGAAGCGGTCTTGACTCTTCGTATTGCTGTGCAACGATTCGCATGG
>CAYZEX010000072.1:0-5889 GCA_964477675.1 uncultured Isosphaeraceae bacterium | reverse complement strand
GGGTTACTTGCAATTGCATCACGTAATTCATCGTCCATAATTAGCAACTCATAGATACCAAGACGCCCAGAGTATCCGCTTCCTCTGCAAGTTGAACAACCAACTGCGTGTGGGATTTCTTCACAGCCAAATCCATCAAGAAACTTTGCCTCTTTTTCGTTTGGAGTTTTCATTTGAACACATTTTAGGCAAACCCTCCTAGCTAAACGTTGTGCAAGCACGCCATTTACGGCTGAAGCAACAAGGAATGGTTCAACGCCAATGTTGATTAGTCTTGTCAGAGAACTTGGGGCGTCATTAGTGTGCAACGTTGACAAAACTAAATGCCCAGTCATAGCCGCTTGTATCGCAACACTTGCTGTTTCCATGTCGCGAATTTCTCCAAGCAATACTACGTCCGGATCTTGGCGCAGCAATGCACGAAGCGCGCGCGAAAATGTCATGTCAATTTTGTCGTGTACTTGAATCTGTGTAATTCCAGAGAGTTCATATTCAACAGGATCCTCTACAGTAGAAATGTTTAACCTCTTGCGATCCATTTCTTGCAAAGAAGAATACAGAGTTGTTGTTTTGCCACATCCAGTTGGACCAGTTACTAATATAATTCCATGAGGAGACTCTATTTCATGTTTCCAAGCATCTAATGCATCTTTACGAAACCCCAGTTGATCTAATCCAATACGAATGTTACGATCGTCCAGTATTCGCAATACTACTTTTTCACCCTTTGGGGTTGGAACAGTAGACATCCTCAAATCAATTTGGCGCCCTAAAACATTTGCTCTAATCCTTCCATCTTGAGGAATTCTACGTTCAGATATATCTAGGTTGGATAGAATTTTTAATCGACTCACAATTGCATTATGTAGATCAGAGGTGCATTGCATTAGATTATGAAGCACGCCATCAATTCTATAGCGGGCTGTTGAACAATCGTCGCCTGCTTCAAAATGAATATCTGATGCGTCTTCTCTCACAGCTGCAGCAATCATATCGCCAACAAATTTAACAACAGGAGAAGATTCGGCGAAGTTTGCTTCCTCTTGTAAATCAACAGGTTCTGCACCTTCTTTCTCGTATAAAATATCTTCTAGAGAATGTGATTCCGAATCCAATTGTTCAAGTCTTTCTAGAATCTCCTGAACGATCTTGTGTGTTGTAAGTAATTGCCCAATGGGTTCAGCGATATTTGAACAAATATCCTCTGTTAAAAATAATTCTTCTGTTGTCGCAGAGGCAATGAATACTCCTTCATCTAGTCGAACCGGTAGCACATTATGAGATTTGCACCAATTCAACCCAAATTTACTCACAAGTTCCAAGTCAACACAATCAAATGTGATTTTTGTAAAACGCAAACCATTGACATCAGCAACTGCTTGTTGAACTAGTTCTTCGTCTATCCCCACATCAATTAAAATTGAAGACAACGATTTTCCTCGTGACTGTTGCTGCAATTTAGCAACCAATTGCAAATCGTTTTTGTCTATACTCTGCTGTTCTTCAAGAAGAGTAATAAGTTTTTGCGAATACGATTTGTTTGGGTTTTTTAGTTTTACTCCTAATGGCTTCATGGCAATAAACCCCCACGTACACTCCCCATGCTTTCTGTTAAATAAATTGTGCGCTTTGTGTCACCATCTATATCGTTATTTGCAAGTTGCACGACAGCATACGTTGTGCCCAACTCAACAATGTTCACCTCTATCTCGCCACCGCGCATCAAAATGGTGTCGCCCTCTCTATAAATATTTCCATTTATATTTGCAAGTGTCGTTCTTCCGGTCATAATTGACTGAAGAAAAAGGTTCTCGGCAGCATAATTTGCCGCGGCTAAATATTTGCCGCGTTGGTTATGTTTATTGATGGGCTCATGATGTTCTTCTGTTTTACCAAAGGCGAAGGAAGAACCAAGTTGTTTCTGCCACAACATGGCATTACTTTCGAGACGACTTGTAAGAAGTATGGTTTGGGCACCCCATTCTTCTATATTTGTCTCTGTCTCTGCAAGTTTTTCTTTTGTGCAGATTTTATCCATCAATAAATATTCTTCAGGATGTAGGTTCGTGTCCATAGTTGGCACAAGAGATTGCATCATAATTAGCTGAAACACGACTATTATTGAAGCGAAAAATACAAATACCGTTCCTGAATTATATTTTTCAGTAAGTTGTTTTAAATATTTCAATTGTTAACTCCCCCTCCCAGAAAATACAAGGTGAATTACAAATCTTGCTTCAACCGAATTTTCATCGGCTCGATGAATAGTCATTCTGTCTACCCTAGAAACACGTTCCATCTGCTCTAAGTGCTGAACGAGTCCGTACACACTTTCAAATTTTCCTGCAACAGTTAAATCGACTGGCAAAACACTAACATCTCCTTCAGCGCGTTCGCCAGAAGTAGATACCGACCGCACAATTAATCCTAAGCCAAGGGCGGCGCTTGAGGCTGATTCCAACCATACTTCTGCATTATGTTGGGTAGGGATTCTGCTATTTAACTGCTCAATCGACTCATCCAGATCTCTTGTCAATGTTTTCAACTCTCTGTACTGTTCGTTTATTTCATCAAAATGAGAAAGACTTTGCGTGCGTGAACGAATTTCCTGGGCAATGCCACACACCGCACTGTTCGTTGGGCGGTATGCAATAGCCCAGGCAGATACTGGTACAAAAATTAATAACACAATTAACGCAATATGCCTAGTTGGGATTTTCATTGCGAATCCTCCACCACAAGAATTGCGGTTGAATTGACCTTCAATTGCATAGAAAATTTTCGTTGCGTTGTTTCTCCTTCTTGTTGAGCATAGATAAGTGACACGTTTGTGAAGTACGGCGAGGTAGACAACTCGTCTATATACATTGAAATACTTACATCATTCGGCGCGGTTCCAAACAACGTTATCTGTTCCGTATGCTCTTCAGCATCTTCTTCAACCACTCGTGTTCTTGTTTCAAGACGAATATCATCCAAGTATGTTTGTTCAGGAAGGGGATTCGTTAATTCCCACAGAATTATTGACCTAGGTACTCCATCCACGAACTTTGCTAACTGTTTTGCCGACTCAATAGATTCCTCCATTGTTTTTTGAGCTTTAACAAATGTTAAAACTCTTGTATTTGCATCATCCCATCGCACAGAAACACTTCCTCTGTCCTTTATCAATCCACGCCACCCACTTAGAGTTGTTGCAAATGCAAGCGCGGTTGTTATTAAAATAACCGCAACCAACAATGTTCCAATTCGAATAAGACGCCTATCTTCTCGCTTTGCATGAAATGCGGGTGGCAGGAAATCGTCAAATGGATGTTTCATGCCGCGGCCTCTAAAGAGCGTAAACACAACCCCGTTACAGTTGTCCAAGCAGGACCGTTTGTGTAATCAGTTGCTCCACTTATCCAGGCTGAAGGCTCGGAAATATATCCAGAAATGCCAATCGAAGAAGCTATTGCCTCACATCGCTCAGTGTAATCTGCGCCACTCCCCATAAAAATTATTCGGTCAATTGCTCTGTGTGGGAACAAAGCGTCGTGGTGCCGCAAACATCGTTCCAATTCATTGGCGAGTTTTGATTCTATCTCCTCATCTACCTCTTGAATTCCATGCAATCCCCTGGGCTCATTCTGGTTCCTTCGGTCAAACTCATCGGCTTGCTGTGAAGATAATGGAATCAAAGTAGGTTCTTGTGTAATGAGTGTTGGAGTTTGCCCAGTACTGCCAAAAACAATTTGGTGTGCAAACACACAATTGGCTCCATGAGAAATCGTCACTATGGATGATGTCACATCCATATCAATAAGCATCGAAGTAATCTTGTCGTCACCATCTCGCCTGTACAATTTATCAAATGCTCGTATCGATGCGTGTATTGGTGCTGTCACCAATTCCACTTTCGCTCCAGAAGTTTCAAATTTGTTGACGACTTCTTGCATTATTACTCTGTTAATTCCAACACAAAGAAGCTCTTGTTTCATGTCTACACCCGAGCCAGTCGTTTTTATGCATACCGTTCTAATTTCTGCATTACCCCACTCCACGTCGTGTGTCTGTAATCTTTCTATCAATTGTTGTTCATCAACATCCATTTCAACACGAATATGCTGAATTAGTACATCTTCAATTGAGACACAAACCACGCACCTCTTTTTGTTGAATGATGCTATTGCTTCTGTAAGTCCTTTGTTGTCATCAGCAGCAACTTCGAAGGCGTTTCTAAGTGTGTGTTTTTTGGTATCGTCTAATTGCATCAGACGAATTACATCCTTTGAGCAATGTATTGCAATAGGTTGTGATGTAATACGACGTGTTAACCGGTGAAGCAATCCCATGGTAGTACACTCGGCACAAGCAAAACCCGCCTGTACATATCAAGGATACAATTAGTTCTACGTGTATGGGTTGGTTAGGTCACACGACCGAATACCCCGAACATTTGAGTTATCTGATAAAACGGAACCGATTGAATTCAGGGATAAGGGGTGGTGGCAGCCAGTACACGCCCCACGCCTTACCTATGAGCAAATCGCGATGAACTACAAATGGAGAATCATCGATTTGAGCAGCAACATACTCATCTGGGTTTCCCCACAATCTACCATCAAGAGAATATCCACTGTTATCGCCAGCCATTAAAAATTGATCTTTGCCAAGCACAGCAAGTTTGTCGGGATGGGTTCCAAATGGTGGAGATCCTACACGTACCAATTCTTCATTGCCGGGTTTTGTTGGGTTTATTGATGCACGTGAGGGTACCCCCCTAGGGTCACAGTTATAATACAAATCGTGATCAACCTGAATACGTGTGATAGAAAATGGTCCTCCATCAAATTGCCATTCCAACTTTGGTGGTCTTCCACTTCTGCCTGCAATATCTTCTATAGACACCGATGAGTCTGCGTTTGTCGCCAATCGCAGTCGTTCTTCTGGGTCGAAGTTGTAATGTAATTCAAGTATCTTTGAATTATTAACATACATAACCATCTGTTGATCTACATGCCAACATTCAAGGCGAAAGGGTTCTTTCTCGGACATTGGGACGATGTTTTCTTCTATTGTTTTGACAACTTCGCCTTCAAGTGTTTGCATTGCGAGTATCGCACTATCACCATCTATCATCCAAACAAATCGGTGTTGCAAAGTTTCAAGTGCAAAACTAGCGGCAAGCCCTCTTCTCTCTGGAATAATGGTGGCAGAAACACGAACGTCAGATAGGGGCTCTTGATGGATTGTTTGCATTAGCATGTTATACGGAAGCCAATCATCAATTAACATTTTGTTATGATCCCAATCCAACACGGCCGGGTCTTTACTTTTGCAATGCCACGTTCTTCCTTCAACAACCCAAGCACCTGTTGGCTTTGCAATCCATGGAGTACCTCGCCATGGTCTAGATAATGCCAGAATACTTGTAGGTATTGAATCTGTATCTGAAACGGGTCGCCACAATGAACGTTGTATATGTTCGGGTTTCCTCTGGATTTGGAATGGTTCATTACCCTTTTTTGTAAATACATCACCATCAGCAATCCAAAGTGTCTCTCCCGGAAGTCCTATGAGTCTTTTTATATAGTTTGCTGATTTACCCTGTGTGTCTGTAGGGTTTTTAAACACAACAACGTCATACCGTTCTGGTTCAAAAAAAGGATACAGGGTTTTGAGCACTAACACTCTGTCCCCACCCCTTGGCTCTAGTTTCTTTGCTTCTGCCATTGAGAGTGGAATGTTTCTCCCAAGTAAAGGATCCGTAAACCTGTCGGGTGACACTGATTGCCTTGAATCAAATCCAACAGTAAAGTCTTGTCCTGTTTGGTCGCTATGTTTTAAAAAGTGTTGCCCAAGTAAAGTTGGTGCCATAGAACCCGTTGGAATTACAAATCCTTCAAC
>CAYZEX010000071.1:0-6028 GCA_964477675.1 uncultured Isosphaeraceae bacterium | reverse complement strand
GCCATTAGTGGATCAAGCGTATCAGATAAGTCAACTGAACTGGAAAACGTGGAAGAAATTGAACGCGTTGCTCGATGAAGAAAGTGCTCGACAATTTCAACAATGGTATTTCAGAAAATCGTTTTATGATGCAGTTCGTGGTGGCAATAAAATAGAAAAATATTTGGATAGAGCTCTCGCATTGAAAGAACTAACTGAAGATCAAAGTTTTAATCTCTCTGAATTGCAAAAGTCATTTAGGTTAAGGTGGAAAAAAAAAGCAGCAGATTATGCTGAAGTGCTTGAACGTTCTCGAAAAATTTTGACTATTGGGATTATGAGTAAAGAGATTGGCACTGAGTTTGATGAAAAACTTGACAATTTAGACGATAAACGAGAGGAATATGTTAACCAAACGGAATCAAAGATTAATGGTCTTCTCGGAAAACAATTAGTTGCAAAACTAAAGGGCGAAGAGAAGAAACCCTTTGAATTATTCTCTACGGAGTCAATTGTTGTCAGAACAGATGATTCCTCGGATGGAAATGTTGTTGTTGGAGAAGTTGTTGAAACGAAGCAGCAGTCAGACTCTACCAACAAGAACGTTCAACTCTTTGGTGGAGCAACGATTCCAAAACCAATTGCTCCATCATTTTCTAAAAGAGCTTCTGTGATCCTTGGTCTTGATGAGAATGGCGAAATGATAATAGATGCAGTTTACGAAGATTATCGCGAACAGTACGCTAAAGCTCAAAAGGAATTATCTCTAAGCTCAGGTGAAATACAAAACGATAATACATTATCCAAGGGTTTACGTGCACGTAAAATTAGAGAAGTAAGCGATGAGGCTGCAGATGTTGTTTCTACTCTGGATAGAACTTTTTTTGATGATCTTGCAATTATCACAATGTTAGATAGAGATGATGTTAACTTGAAGATGTTAGAGGATCATAGACAGCGTCAAAGTACTGCGATGCCTGATGACCCTTTTGGTTGGCGCGGTGGAGAAGGTGATACTATTGATTTGGTAGGGCTGTACGTTATGTCCAAGGAGTCAGATGAATTGCACGAGGGTTTGACAGATGTTTCAATACAAGCAATTCGAAATGCCATGATTGGATATCATTTAAACGTAGAGACTGCACATACTGCGTTTGTCAAAGCAAAATACAAGATGAACCATCTTCAGGATGCGATGTGGTTGATGGATGAGTCTAATAGCGAGGGGCGTGCGGTGGAGGTGGTGCAAAATCGTTGGCGAGATTCCTTTACAAATCTGCGAAATACTAAGCGTGCCCTGTTGCTCGTCAACCAAAATGTTATGGATGCAATGCTTGAAGCAGTTTCAGAGTTGGATTTTTGGAAAGTGCGAATGGAGTTTGTGAAAAAAGCATATCCTGACGTATTCACAAAAAGTTCAGATGTAACGACGATGCTCAGTGCAGCAAACGAAATTGGGAATCTTGATGCATCACAAAAGAGCCAACTTGAATCTCTTGCAGCAACTTATCGGTATGACTACTGGAATTTGTGTGAGTCAATGATAGAAAACCATCAGTCGAATGCTTTGGCAAAAAGTAGTACTGAAATGATGAACAAAGAAGACATTCATCGACAAATACGTTTGGAAACACTCCGTTTTGAACGTAAGGAACTTAACGACCGAGTTCAAATGCAACTTCGGATGGTATTGAATGAAGACCAGATTAAAGAGGTTCCTGGGCTTCGGCCAACTGTTGCTGCAGTTAGTGAGTGGAGGAGATAGATCTGGCAATAAGTTCTAGTGGATGGAGCAGAGTTGCTCCATTCATTCTGTTTGCTTGAGTGTGGCAAGAATATCCAGTTACAAGTGAATCAGATTCACAAGGGTTATGTTCTTCCCAATGCAAACGCCATATATCTTGTGATACTTGTTTGTTTTCTTTTTGATGCCCAAACAACCCGCCCATCCCACAGCAAGAGGTCTCTACGATTGTTAAATCGCCTCCCATCGATAAAAAGAGTTCTTTCCAAAGCGTGGTGCTCTTCATTGTTGTGTTCTTTTCAATGCAGTGAGGGAACAGCCGCCAGTTTCCCACAATGGTTATTTTCGAAAGGTCTTGTTTGGCTAAAAATTCTTGCGGTAACAAAACTGAAACATCGTTTTCGGGATATTCATCACGCCAAAGCAGAGTTGCTGCAGGATCAACACTCAGGATTGGAATGCCACATTCAGAAATAGGTTTTAGCCAAGCGATGTTCGTGCGTGCAAGCGTGTTAAATTGTTCAAGAGAACCTCTGACGTGCAATGGCTTTCCGCATGGGCGAAGTGGGAGTATCGCAACTTCTTTATCAAGATATTTTAAAATTTTTAACAGGGCAAGAAACGGTGCTTCTCTAAAGTATGTTGTAAATGTGTCCTGAAGCAACACCACGTCTGGTTTGTTTTGAACAATTTGCTCGGGTGTTGTCGTTTGTATCTTTTTCGCTAACGAATATGTGGGCTTTGGGCTATCACATATCCCAATCAATGAAGCGATAGCTCTACTTGGTAAATATCGCTGTATTGGCAGTGAGCGCTCCAAATGGAGCCATGCTATGTCGCGAATCGGTCTTAAAAATCGACCAAAGTACAAGTCGTAGAATTGTGCGCGAATCGATGAAACATCAATTTTCATTGGACAAGATGTGGCGCACGCTTTGCAAGTCAGACAACCATCGAGTATTTTTTTAACTTCGTTGTTGAAATCATCGTCATTCCCAGAATTAAAGAGACGACGGATAAAAGAACCTTTTTTAGGATTAGGTGACTTTCCTACACGATGTAGCCAATGTTTTAACACCTCGGCACGCCCGCGAGGGCTTTGCAAAGGGTCGCCCGTTGCTCGATATGTTGGGCACATGCTGTCTGCGATGGAAACGGACTGGCATTCGCTATTGCCGTCACACGAAGACACGTTTGAAATGACATGTAGGTTTGGTGTTGAAGCATCCATTTCACCTCGAGTTGTTGCATCAATTGTAGAGATTGGAAACGTTTTATTTGGAACCGCTACTTTTCCTGGATTGAATTGGTTGTGTGGATCAAAAGCATGCTTGATAGAACATTGTTGTTCCCAAATAACTTCTCCAAATATCTGTGGTCCAAACTCACTTCTAAAACCCTTTCCGTGTTCTCCCCAAAGAATGCCTCCATAAGAATGTACTAATGAAACTACTTGTTCACTTATGGTTCGAATCTTATCTCTGTCGTGCTTATTTTGCATGTCGAGTGCTGGCCGAACATGTATGACGCCTGCATCAACATGTCCAAACATACCAGCCCGTAAACCATGACTTGAAAGAAGTTTTCTAAAATCATTAATAAATGAAGGAAGTTTGTTTGGTGGTACTGCACAATCCTCCACGAACGGAACGGGGCGTTGTTTTCCTTGCAATGAGGATAAAAGGCCAACGCTTCTGGAGCGAAAAGACCACGCTAGTTCTTGATCTTCTCTATGAATGAGATTCTTTATTAGAAGGGGAGTGTGGTTCTTGGCTACGTTTAGTAGTTTATTTGAGTTACTGCTTTCAACGAACAGAATAGCTTTTGCTTCATCCTTTACATCTCCTAGAAGGGTGGATATGGATAGCCAACTTGAATCGGAGCGTGCGGTTTCTAAAACTAACTCGTCAACAGTTTCTATTGCTGTTGGGCTGTGCTTTGCAAGATCGACTCCACATCTAAGCGCATGGTCAAACGAATCAAAGCAAAGTATTAAGAGTTGTTGGTTCTTTGGAATAGGAACGCATTGCAATATCGCTGATGTTGTAATCCCTAAGGTTCCTTCAGAACCGCAAAAAATACGATTGCTCTTGCACGTTTCTCCTTCAAATGCCATTGGCAGGTTATACCCACTTACGAAACGTGGGAGTTTAGGCCAATAGTTACCAAGATGTGGAGTGGCAACATCGTGCGCAGTTTTCATTGCATGCACCAACTCCTGTTGATGGTCGAATAACACTCCGCCGCGAATGACAGTTTCTAAAGAAACTATACAGTCACTCATTTTTCCATATACCTGCGACCCTTTGCCAGATGAATCATTTCCAATCATCCCACCTATAGTTGCCCTTGATGCAGTTGCAACAGTTGGTCCAATCATAACACCGAATTGTTTAAGTTCGTTATTCACTTGTTGTAATACAGCACCGCACTCAACATGCACTTGGTTTGTTTCCGGATCGAAACCAAGAATTCGATTCATATATCGTTTGCAATCGAGTACGATTGAATTCGTCAGAGATTGCCCCGCAGTACTTGTTCCACCTCCACGAGCAGTAATTGAAATATTACGGTACTTCTTCTCTGAAAGTAATTTGACGACTTGCTTAACCCCAAAAAGTGATCTTGGTGTAATGATAAGCTGAGGTGTTAATTGCCAAATAGAGTTGTCGGTTGAGGCAACGGCAATGGATGCCTCATCGTTCGAAGTGTCTCCTTCAAACCCATTAGAATGTAAATCGAGTAAATATTCGTTAACTTCAGGGGTCATGTTTGATTGAAGTGGAAGAGGAGGTAGCATGTTTGATGCATAGTAACTTATATGGAATAAAGTTCTATCAATCGACCGCGCCACAGATTATTTGTTTAATGAATGTAAATTAAAGCGTTTTAGTTTTCACTCAAGAATATGAACTTCAATGTGCAATAGTTAGCAGGGGCCCCATGCTGCGATGAGAATGAGAAGATCTGCAACATCCACTGTTCCGCCACCGTCAATGTCTTCTGCACCACCAATGTTACCCCAAGCAGCGATGAGTTGAAGTAAATCATCAACAGCAACAGAACCATCACCAGTGAGATCAGCTGCACACGATGCTGTAGTAGTATTGAGCATAACAGTTACCGCAGGTGATGCATGACCAGTTAAAGGGATAAGTTCCGTAATGGAAACCAAATCTTCAAGACCATCATTATTGAAATCGCCAGTTTGTACATACGTTGGAACAGACCCTGATGCTTGTGGTAATCCAATATCTGTAAGTGTAATAATTGCAGGGTCCGTTGTATCGTTACGTACGACCATGAGTTCTCGTACTAAAGTAATAGGATTTATCGAAGAGATTACTACATCATCGTCACCATCGTTATCTAAATCTTTGACAACATGTGCTTCAGGCGATGTGCCAGCGGGAACATTACTGGGTGTTCCAAGTTCAGTGCCTGTATCACGGAGAATACTGACCGAGTCACCCCCATTGTTGACCGTGATGATATCGTCGTCCCCATCCCCATCTAGATCAGAAAATGCTTGTGATAGAGGAGAGCTGCCAGATGGAAGATTTATATCTGTTGCAAATCCAAATGGCTGTGAAAGTGAACCGTTCCCATCACCCTCAAACACAGTGACTGTTTCTCCAGAGGTGCTAAGTACGACATAATCAAAATCTTTGTCATCATTGACATCGCCAGGCAAGATATCGCCGGGGGATGGGATAGATATACTATTTATCCAGCTAAATGATGAACCTAGTAGTCCCGGAGCGGATAAATTTTGCAGTACGCTAATTGTGGATGGGACTGTGCTGCAACCAACTGCTATGTCACTAAGCATAGAACCATCTTCAACAAAGTTCGCAACAGCAATAGTTGTTGGACCAGCTGCAGTTCCAAAACTCGAAACAGTAAACGTGGCTGAACCATCGTTAAATAGTGTCGAAATAGTATCGTCATCGTTGTTTGCAACAACGATGTCAATATCATTGTCCCCATCAAAATCAGCAACATTGATATCAATTGGATTAACGCCAACAGCAATTGGTGTTGAAGTTGTGAATCCCTGCCAAACACCGGCGGTCATACCATTGTTTAAAAATACAACGACGTTTCCTGCAAGAAGTGGGTCAGCATTTGGAATAACAACAGCAACATCTACGCCATTTAGACCGTCAAAATCTGCTACCACTAAACCTGTTGGATCTAGTGAAATTGAGGTTGAAATAGGTGCATCAAATGTAATCGGATTGGACCCGCCGATACCGCCACCTCCTGTACCTCTTATCCCACCAGTCGTAACCCAATAACCGT
>CAYZEX010000070.1:4972-6308 GCA_964477675.1 uncultured Isosphaeraceae bacterium | reverse complement strand
TGTAGCAGAACGTCTCTCCACAGTGCGAGAGAACTTGCCATTAGTTGTTGAACCGTTCATTACACCTATCACTTCCATCGCGGGTGAAATCATGTTGGTTTCACTCTCGTCACCTCCCGGAAGTAGTGCAAAAGTTTCCCCGCTTGAGTTGCGTTCCTATGCTGAGTTTGATCTACGAAACAAAGTGCTCGCAATACCCGGAGTTGCGCAAGTTGTGGCTATTGGCGGAGAACTCCCTGAATATCAAGTTAATGTTGACCAAGATCGTTTACGCCTTTTCGGATTGACAATCTCGGATGTTGTCGAGGCTGCTGGGAATGCGCATTCCACTGATAGCGCTGGTTACTTGCCGAATGTTGGCAGTTTCGAAATTCCGATACGTCAACAAAGTCGCGTGACCAAACCAAGTGATATCGCAAACACAATAATAAAATACCAACAGGGTGTGCCTGTTACGATTGGTCAAGTTGCTGATGTATTACTCGGACCCGCGCTCAAACGAGGCGAGGGATCAGACAACGGCTCCCCTGCTGTTCTGATCTCTATTCAAAAGTCTCCCGGTACGAACACCCTTGCATTGACCCAGGAAATCGATGCATTGTTCGATCAACTTGAAAAAACACTCCCACAGGGGATGGTGCTCAACAGAGACGTATTTAGGCAGTCACATTTTATTGATCGTGCAGTAAGTAACGTCACGAGAGTTCTCTTAGAAGCAGTTGTGATTGTCTCAATCATCTTGATGTTGTTCCTCATGAATATTCGTACAACAATTATCACGCTCACCGCCTTGCCTGTTTCACTTGCGATTGGTTTATTGATGATGGACACCCTGAACCTTGGTCTCAATGTCATGTCGCTTGGTGGCTTAACAGTTGCAATTGGCGTGCTCGTTGACGATGCAATCATCGATGTTGAAAACGTTTTTAGAAGACTAAAACAAAATGCAACGCTACCTGTTGATCGACAAAGACAATTTGTCGATGTCATTTTCGATGCAAGTAATGAAATTAGGCCTGCGATGGTTTTTGCAACTGTCATCATCGTATTAGTATTTGTTCCCCTACTTTTCTTACAGGGTCTCGAAGGAAAGTTTTTTCAACCACTTGCATTAACCTATATGATTTCCATAATTGCTTCGCTTGTTGTTGCATTAACACTCACACCAGCGCTTTGTAAAATACTTCTCGGCTCGAATATTGGCAAAGGTCATGACGGAGAACCGTGGCTTGTTCGGATTTTAAAAAGAGTGTATAAACGCACGCTTCAAAAAACACTAAAGTTCCGTGGGTTAGTCATTTCAGGAGCAACTGTAGCGACAGTCGGAGCACTCCTG
>CAYZEX010000070.1:0-4962 GCA_964477675.1 uncultured Isosphaeraceae bacterium | reverse complement strand
CATCTTTTCTCCCTTCCTTCAATGAAGGTACATTTACCGTTTTCTTGTTTGCCCCTCCGGGGACTTCACTTGTTGAGAGCAATCGACTTGCAACAAATGTTGAAATGCAACTTACAGTGATTGAAGGTGTGCGTTCTGTTTCTCGCCGCACTGGTCGGGCTGAGCGCGACGAACACGCAGAACCTGTAAGCAGTTCAGAAATTGAAGTTTCGATTGAAGATGGCTACAGTCAAAAAGAGGTCCGAGCACAAATTGACAACGTACTTGGAGCAATACCGGGTATCACAACGATGATCGGTCAACCGATCGAACACCGATTAAGTCATCTTTTATCTGGAACCCCCGCTGCTATTGCGATTAGTATTTACGGTGAAGATCTCAGTAAACTAAGAAAAGTCGCAAAACAAATTGAAGATGCGCTTACTTCTATTCAAGGAGCAAGAGATGTAAATGCGAATCGCGAAGTCCTGATTACTTCCCTACCAATTCGGTATCGTCACAATGAACTTGCAGCATTTGGTTTAACGCCTGCGCAGGCCGCAGAGCAAGTACGTCAGGCGATATACGGCGAAGTGGTTGATACAGTCAATCAGGGCACACATCAATACGATCTAATTGTTAGGCTCGATCCTTCGAAGCGAGCAACTATTGAGCAAGTGAGAAATTTACTGCTACAGGGTCGAGGTGGAGCGACGCTGCGGCTTCGAGATGTCGCTGATATCGGTCCACAAAGATCGAGTAACTTAATTACACGTGAAAATGCCCAACGAAAAGCTGTTGTTTCGCTCAATGTTGCGCAGGGGTCGAATCTAGGTGATCTGATTAGTGAAGTGAAAACGCTTGTCGATCCTATTGTGCAAGATGCTGGGTATACGGTGCATTACGGTGGGCAATTTGAAGCACAGCAATCTGCTTCTAAAACGATTCTCGCTTCGGGTTTGGCGATTGCATTGTTGATACTGATGCTCTTGCAGATTTCCACAGGTTCGATGCGAGCAGCCCTGCTTGTGATGGTGAACATGCCTCTGGCGCTCATCGGTGGTATCGCTGCAATTTACGTTACAGAGGGTGGTAACTTTTTTGCAAATACGATGGCTTTACTAGGACTTGGAGGGACATACATCGCACCTGTCATATCGATTGCAAGTATGGTCGGGTTCATCACGCTATTTGGGATATCAATCAGAAACGGCATCTTGCTCATTAATCACTACAACCACTTGATGCAATTTGAAGGGGTGCCTTTCAGAGATGCAATTTTTCGCGGGTCGATGGAGCGGCTCGTTCCAATCCTTATGACGGCGCTTGGTGCAGCGCTTGGTCTTGCACCACTTGCGCTTGCTGCGGGCAAACCCGGCAGTGAGTTACTTGCCCCTCTTGCAATCGTCACGTTGGGCGGCTTGCTTACTTCAACTATTCTTAATCTTATCGTTGTCCCAGCGGGTTTTTCGCTCGTCTTTGGACGATCAGATTCCACACAGAAGGAGACATAACAAATGTCTAACACAAGTTATTTTCTTACCACCTCCACGCTTGCACTTTTTATTACACTAACAGGTTGCGGCAGTGAGGATCAATCGCAAAAGACAGCCAATCGTGACACGACAGAAGCAATGACAACTGATCTTGACAATTCAAACGCTCCAACTGCTGGTCACGGCGGCGCTATCATCCACCTTGGCAACACCACGATTGGTCCATTCAATGTGATGGCGACTCGAGATGAAGGCCTCATTATCGAGGGAAAAGATGCTCCAATCGATGTCACGGTCACCGCCTCTACTGGGTCAACTGTAACTGCCATGGCAGTTCGCTTCTGGATCGGAACACAGGACGCAGTTGGTTCTATGAAGGCAAAATCTGAAATCGAAAATCCCGCAGAACCAAATCGATGGCACACACACGCTGATGTTCCAGACCCGATTCCTGCGGGGAGTAAATTGTGGGTTGAAATTGAAACCGATGCTGGCACCAAAGTAACTGGATCGTTCGATTTAAAGTCACAGCAGAATTGAAATTAAAAAGGAAACAAAGATGAAATTTTTTACACACACCCTTATTCTCTCCGCGTTATTTCTTGTGAACGCTTGCAGCGAAAATTCTTCACCTGAAACTGAAGCGCAAAACGAAAAACCAACCGATCAAATCAGAACAGAACAACCAGCTCATTCTGCCGAAGAAATACGCGGTGAAACCATCACTCTCGCTGGTGTTACTTTAGTGGTGCAATCAAAAGGTGCCTTGGAACCTGGAAATCAATACCAACTGTCAATTGGGGTGATAGAAGGCGAACGAGGCGCAATTATCCGAACCTGGATTGGTGACGAATCTCGAGTGGGGTCATTGGTGTACAAAGCCCACAGTCATGGTGATCACTACCATGGATCTGCAGAGGTTCCTGATATCATCAATTCCCAGACGGCGTTATGGCTTGAAGTCCAATCAGTTACTGGTGAAACAGAATCCGGAAGTGTCGCCCTGAAATAACAAGCTCTCAAGGGAGCTTCTTATAAGCGTATACCACTTTTAACTCCCCCAATTGGACTCGAACCAATGACCTAGCGGTTAACAGCCGCTCGCTCTACCAACTGAGCTATAGGGGATCAGGAATGCGGAATTATAGCAAAACCCCATCCAGATGTTCAATGAACAATAAACTCTCCCGCGGGATTGTTTTAGGTGTAGCAGGCGTCAAATAGATGGAGCCAAGAATTTTATTGTAAGGCGATTTTTCCGAGTCCTACTTCGCCTTTTAGTGTTCGTACCTCAACCCATAACGCTGTGTTACTATCGACTTTACTCAGCACCATTAAGTGAGCGTGGTAATGATCGCCGTGCTCATCTGCTTTGGTCTTCATTGAGCCAACGTCAGATTTCTCGCCTATCCAAAGACGAACTGTTGCTCCGAGCGTTCCTGAACTTAACACCATCTCAAGATAGTATTCGGAGTTTGGTTGAAGAGATCCTTGCGCATCGATATCAAGAGTAACTCCTGCAAGCGAAAGCGACATAGAAATTGTTTGTTGAACATCACCGTCTTTATAATAAGATTGTTGTTAAACGTTGAGACATTCGCTACTTAATATAGGCGAATTTAATAGCAATGTCCAAGTAATCCTTACTTTTGTAGTTGCATAATTTAGGTTTGATTTCACACATTGTGTCCGATAATTAAACTACCAGATACATTTTTTATATATTTCTGTTCTGAGAAATTCGCCTAAGAATCAAATTGTCCTCGGATGTTTTTGGTTTCTTGAGGTGATATCGTTGAGAATATACATTTCCTAAGTAAAAACACTCTTTTGTACTTTTTTTATGACTTTTTTTATGACTTTTTTAATGCAGCGATTTAGCAAGAAGCCCGTATATTTGAACGATAAACGGAGTGAAGGACTCCTTGATTTGGAGAAGATGCAATGCTAAAGCAATTTACAACATTTATTACTATTTGTTCAGTTGCTGCTGTTTGCTACGCAAATCCTGGAATGTTAAATCACGGGAAAGTTCTAACAAAGCAAGGTGTTCACAACCCACACGCTAAGACGGTACAGCAGGGTACAAGTACCGATCCAAAAGTAACGATTACGTCTCCTCATGGAAAGGTTCGTGTTGATACAAAAGATGGGCCAATTTTCATTGGACAAATTGCACCCGATCAAGGGCGTGGTGGTGATGAACGAGGGCTTCCTTACCCACGCTGTTTACTCTGCCATTCAGACATAGAAAACGTTACAAAAAATATGGCTGGCATGAATTTGTATTGCGACTTCTGCCACGGTGGCGACCCGTTTGGCGAAACAATTGAAACTGCGCATGTGTTTTCTGATGGAAGCGTGGATTACAACGAAACAATTCCACCACTCGATCAGGATTTGGAATATCAGAAATGGTTAAACCCATCTAACTTACGAGTGGTTGAGTCGACTTGCGGAATGTGTCACCCCGATCATGTTGTTAGAGTGAAGAAAAGTTTGATGGCAACAACCGCTGGTCATTACTCTGGCGGTTTTTATCAAAACAATGTTGTTGACACAAAAACACCCATCTACGGGACTTTTGCAATTGAAGATACAGATGGGGATGTGCCAGTTGAAGAAGGTGCGGTCGAATCATTACTTGATTTGATAATCTATGACCCTTCTGGTGATCAAATGGACTTCGCGACACACTATAGAGCAGTGCCGTCACAGGCCTGTGCTCGTTGCCATCTTTGGTCTCGTGGTCGCGGGTATCGCGGCGCTGGAGAGTTTGGAAATGTTGACGGCACGTACCGTGCAGACGGTTGCGCTGCCTGCCACATGCTTTATTCAAACTCAGGTCTGTCTGAAAGCGCTGACATGTCTATAGATCACACTGAGGGTGGACACCCTAGATCTCATGTGATTACCAAGGAAATCCCTAGCGAACAATGTATTCATTGCCACCACCGCGGTGCAAGAATCGGGTTGCAGTTTACTGGCAGGGCACAAATGCCTCCGCGGTTACCAAGTGGTCCCGGAGTTCCTGGAACAACTGACGAACTATTCAATAAAAACTATCACTACACTGTTGAGGATACAAACCCACAAGACGTACACGCGCAAGCGGGGATGCACTGCATTGATTGTCACACAGATAATGGAATTCATGGTGACGGGAATATTTGGGGACACATGGACCAAGCAACAAAGATTGAATGTCGAACTTGCCATGGCATGCCAAATGAAGCACCAACGCTGATTGACAATGATGGGATAAGTTTGACTAATGTTGTCCTTGATTCAAATGGTGATTATGTTCTTACCTCTAAAGTTACTGGTAACCAACATATAATTCCAATAGCAAGAGATATCGCTAAGAATAATCCTGCAGCATCTTGCGCAATGGACGACAACCACCTTAAGCCAGAAGGTGGACTGGAATGTTATTCCTGTCATACATCTTGGATTCCAAATTGCTTTGGTTGTCACTTTGAACGTG
>CAYZEX010000069.1:0-6474 GCA_964477675.1 uncultured Isosphaeraceae bacterium | reverse complement strand
GTGCTCTATCCAACTGAGCTACGAGCGCTAAGTGGTGGATTGTAGCGTGGAACATGCAAGACACTGAGACACAGAGATAAGATTTGGGATGTACCAGAAAACAATCCCGCGGGTCGTTTATTGTTTATCTTGAAATTGTTGTGAAGAACTCTAAAGTTCTTCTTCTCTTAGCCGAACGACTATTTCTCGTACAGCTCTCATGACCCTGCTCTTTGCGTGCCGTACCGATTCAGGTGTCATTCCAAGTCGTTCGCCTGCTCGCTCTGCGCTCATGCCCCGCCTTCCATAAAGTTCAAATGCTTCCCATGTTTTTGGTTCAAATTTAGGTCTCACCTCAGTCATCGCTTCTGAAAGTAGGTGTTCTGCCCATTCTCTATCAAATGCCGCCTCTAGGTCATCCCTTGGATCCTCTGCGGCTTGCATTCCGTGTGTATCTAGGTTTTTATCTTGTTTTTTTCTGTATCGTTGACGAATTGCATTTAGGGTTATGCGCTTTAGATAACCGCGAAATCTACCCTTACTGGGATCATATTCAAAGCGATCAGCAACTTTGAAAAAGTTGAACAAAACGGTTTGCATGATGTCGTCAGCTTCACCGCTAGGTAGACCTGCATTTCTTGCAAACCCACAAATAATTGGACCATAGCGATCTACAAAAATTCCCCATCCCATTTCCCTGTTTACAGTCTCGTCAGATTTAAGTTGAAGCAGTAAATCCATATTGGTTTCATATCTTCCATTGACAGTACGAACAAGAGTTGGGACATCATCTCCGCATTCTTCCAGAGGTGTATTATCAATCTCTTGAACCATTGCTTCGTCAAGACTTTCGGAGATATTTCCTAGGCGAACAAGAAACTTCCAAGGTCCAATCTGTATTAAGTCGTCAGTCTGTAATTGAACGTCTTCACCAGATTCCATTCTAATTGTGTTTAGATATGTGCCACTGCGACTCTCTAGATCATGTAATGACCAGCGATCATTTGCATAACGAATTTCAACGTGCTTTCGAGAAACATAGCGATTTGTCAATTGGTGACAACATTCTGGGCTGCGACCAAGAAGGCAATTATTCCCAACTTCAATTTCAATAATAGGTAATGGCTTCCCATGTATTTGATAAAGAAGAAGAGAATCAGGTTTTGATGGTTGTTCAGACATGGATATTTCTTACATAGATCTATTGTAATAAGTTCTTGTAATTCAGATTAGGAACAGAGTACAATGGATAACTGTGACCCAGTACCACAGAAAGATGAGACGTTAACAATGCCTATTTTTGAATTTGAAGGAATTATACCCGTTGTTGACCCATTGGCATTTGTTCATCCTACTGCAGTGTTGATTGGAGACGTAATTATTGGGGCTCACTGTTTTGTAGGTCCTTGTGCTGTAATGAGAGGTGATATTGGCCGTTTGATTATGAAAAAGGGAAGTAACCTTCAAGATGCTTGTGTAGTTCATAGTTTTCCCGGAGATGATGCAATCATCGAAGAAGATAGCCATATCGGGCACGGAGCAGTACTCCATGGTTGCTTGATAGGCAAAAATGCGTTGGTAGGAATGAATGCAGTCGTGATGGATGGCGTCGTGATTGGGAGTAATAGTTTTGTTGCTGCGATGTCGTTTGTAAAGGCAGAGATGAGGGTTCCACCAAATGTTGTTGTTGCCGGTTGCCCTGCAAAAATAATTAAAGAACTTACTGAACAAGAAATTGAATGGAAGGGTAACGGCACGAAAACATATCAATATCTTGCTGACCGCCACAATGCTACTTCCAAAGAGAGTGAACCTCTAACAGAAGTTGAACTAAATCGCAAAAGAGTACCTTTTACAAGTCACGTCCCCAAAAGTAAATTTGAAAAGTAAGCGAGTTTGCTATTTTTCTTAATTCACTCTCGTTCAAAGAGGGTCGCTAGTCCTTGCCCAACACCCACGCATAGCGTAGCGATACCACGGTTTCCACTTCGTCTATTAAGTTCATGAATGAGTGTGACAGCAATACGAGCACCACTACATCCTAGTGGATGCCCCATAGCAATCGCACCGCCATTTACATTTACGATTGATCTATCAAATCCAATTCCTCGTAGACACGCAATAGATTGCGCGGCAAACGCTTCATTAAGTTCTACAATATCAATATCATTAACTGCTAGACCAGCCCGCTCTAACAGTCTGTTAGTCGCCGTAATAGGTCCTATTCCCATAATGGCTGGGTCAACACCACTCGATGCGCAATGCCCAACGCATCCCAGGATATTAAGCCCAAGATTTTTTGCAATTGTTTCCTCGACAAGCACTAATGCTGCAGCACCATCATTGATTCCACTGCTATTACCTGGTGTTACAGTTGCATCTTCATCCTTTGAAAAAGCAGGTCGTAACGTGGATAGTTTTTCAAGCGTAACATCTGGTCGAGGGTGTTCATCTGTATCTACAGCAATACATTCACCGTTTTTTTGAGGAATTGTAATTGGGACGATTTCCTCTTTCCATTTGCCAGACTTCTGTGCAGCTGCCCATTTTTGCTGACTTTCTAAAGCAAAAAGGTCTTGATCTTCACGGCTAATGTTGCATTTTTTTGCAACATTTTCTGCAGTTTCACCCATGCTATATGGGTAATACATATCAGAGAGTTTTGGGTTGATGAATCGCCAACCGATTGTTGTGTCGTACACTGAACAATTGCGGTCAAAAGGAACTTGTCCCTTGGCGATAACAAATGGCGCTCTGCTCATAGATTCAACACCACCAGCGACAATAATATCTCCGCAATTGCATTCAATCATTCTTGCAGCAATATTTATTGACTCAAGACCTGAAGCACAAAGACGGTTCACAGTTGAACCTGGAACAGTTTCAGGCAACCCGGCTAGAAGTGAAGCCATCCTCGCAACGTTTCGATTGTCTTCACCCGATTGATTGGTGGCACCGAAGTACACATCATCAATTGTATTGGGGTCAACACCAGATTTTTCGACGGCTGATTTTATTGCACTAGCGGCGAGATCATCTGGGCGAATGGAACTTAATGCACCACCATACCTTCCAATTGGTGTTCTAACAGCAGATACAATTGCTACTCGTCGGCTCATATTACTATTGTACTGGTTTACCTTGAAGGAACCGTGTCCAGCGGCGGAGAAGCAAAACGATTATCTGCAACCGTCTTATTTAATAAATTTAGCAAGATTAATACTCGATCCATACCGATTTTATCAGCCCATTCAAAAGGACCAAGAGGGTAATTCGTCGCTAACTTCATAGCATCATCAATGTCTTTTTTTGAAGCTATATTTTCAGAAGATGACCACATTGCTTCGTTAATGATGCTCACGAGAACTCTTGAAAAGATATATTTTTCAAGTATTGAACGAGATGTGCAGGTTGCTTCTAAGCAAAAAACATTGATAGCTTGTTCAAGTTGATTAGATATTTCAAATTCAAGGGTTTCGTGTATTAATGCTGGGACAATTTTTTTATCATCGTGCGCATAAGCACCACAACTAGTTTTTTTGCCCAGGTGCCCCTTGGATATTAGGCTTGCCTGTTTATCGCTTGGGGCAAGTCTATTTGGTTTTCCTAGCCTTTCCCACACAGATAAATTTATATTTGAAATGACATCCTGACCCACTAAATCGCCTAAGATGAAGGGCCCCATCTTGAATTCTCCGAGTGTTTGCATGGCTTCATCGACAATATCAATGGTTGCTATGCCCTCTTCAACAATCCTCCACGGTTCCAAGTAGTAGGGGAGTGAAATTCTATTGACTATAAACCCTGGAGTATCTGAACAATGAACAACGGTTTTTCCACAAGCTTCTGCAATAAGGGTTGCTCGTTGAGATGCTGATTCTGTAGTATTTTTTCCACTAATTATCTCAACAAGTGGTGCATTTGGGGAACTACTAAAGAAGTGCATTCCAACAACTCTGTCTCCAAAACCACAAGCTTCACCCAAATCATTGACAGACAAGAGGGAAGTGCTTGTTGCGATGACTGCACAAGAGGAACACTTACCAATGTTTGTGAGCGTATCCGATTTACATTTAAATTCGTCAGTTACCGCGTCAATAATAAGATCACATTGACTCAAATTATCGAAATCTCTCGTTGTCACAATTTGTTTAAGAAAATCAGATGCTTGCGATTCCGATATTCTCTCCATCTGAACTAACCGTTGAAATCTTTTTGAGATTGTCGATTCTGCAAGTTCCAACTTAGACGGTTCACCGTCAAACAACAACACCACCCACCCTGCAGACGCAACAGCTTGGGCTATGCCAATTCCTAGAGTTTCTGCACCAACGATACCAATTGGGTTTGTTGCCTGAATGGTCATATTCCATACCATCATACGCAAAGAATCAATGCGTGGATTCACTTCCATCGCGAAG
This sequence comes from uncultured Isosphaeraceae bacterium, assembly GCA_964477675.1. Lineage (GTDB taxonomy): Bacteria > Planctomycetota > Phycisphaerae > Phycisphaerales > SM1A02. Next base: position 2,074 of record CAYZEX010000069.1, on the reverse strand, counting down.
ACTGTGTTTGTTGGCAAAATAACTATAAAGTGGTTGGATTAGCTCTATATTTATAAAACTCGAGAAATTTTTTCGAGCAAAACTCTATGTTCATGGTATTGTTATGAGAAGGAAATGGCTCTAGAGTTTGCAACCAGACTTTTTAGATGAAGATTACCAATGACAAGGAACGATAATCCAACTGATCCTAATGCCGAAACAGTCGGTCTTCCAGGCGATGATTCCGGTAAGGGGAGTGTCCCAGAACCGGGCAAATTTGCTACTAGTGGTATGCCTAGCGAGATAGGTCGATATCGAATACTTGGCATTATTGCTAGCGGTGGTATGGGTGTTGTGTATGAAGCAATGCAGGAAGCGCCCCGTAGGCGAGTTGCATTAAAGGTCATCAAGGCGGGTGCGGCAAGCGATATGGCGCTGCACCGTTTCCACTTTGAAGCACAAACACTTGCAAAACTGAGCCATCCTAATATTGCACAGATTTATGAAGCCGGTACATGGGAGTCGGGAAGCGGAGAAGTTCCCTTTTTCGCAATGGAATATATTCCTGGTGCTCGTAGTGTAGTTTCTTATGCTCAAAGCAAAGATTTAGCAATCAAGGACAGACTAACACTCTTTGCAAAAATTTGTGAAGCAGTGCACCATGGTCATCAAAAAGGCGTTATCCATAGAGACTTAAAACCAGATAATATTCTTGTTGATAGCAGTGGCGAACCTAAAATTATTGACTTTGGTGTTGCAAGAGCAACAGACGCTGACCTTGCAGTAACAACAATGCAAACAACAATGGGGCAACTCATTGGCACGCTCCAATATATGAGCCCAGAGCAGTGCGACGCTGATCCAGATCGTATTGATACTCGGAGTGATGTCTATGCACTTGGGGTCATTCTATTCCAATTGTTATCCGGGAAACTTCCTTACGATTTGCGAAGGCAGGCAATTCATGAAGCAGTCCGAATTATTAAAGATGAACGTCCAACTTCTATGGGCACTATCGATATAAATTTAAGGGGAGATGTAGATACGATTGCTTTGAAAGCCTTGGAAAAAGACCGTGACCGGAGATACCAATCAGCCGCTGAACTCGCCGGTGATATAAATCATTACCTAAACAATGAACCAATTATTGCACGTCCTTTGAGTATTGGATATCAAGTACGTCTCTTTACCAAAAAATATAAACGCACCTGTGCAGCCGTTTTATTACTTGTAGTTTCAGTAGTCCTTGGCCTCTTTGGAACTGCTTGGGGAATGTTAGAGGCAAAACAGCAAGAGAAAATTGCAATTGAGCAAGGTGCGGTGGCCGAACAACGTTACGCAACTATTTTGAACATGTCTCGAGATTTTATTGGTGGATTTTATAAAGGTATTGTTAAATTAAATGCTGCATTGGATGTTCGAGAGCATGTGCTCGATTCAACGTTAATGTACCTAGGCGATTTAGAACTAACTGCAGGTGAGACAAATGAAATTCTTGCTGAAAAAGCAAGAACAAATAAACATTTAGGAGACCTTTTTGCGGGAACTTCAGCAGCAAATATTGGGGATATTTTTAAATCTCACTCGTACCATACTGAAGCTCTGAGTATGTATTTGCAACTCGTTAAAAGTGGAGAAAAGAAATTTAACCAAAACGTAGCTTCAGAATATGTATCTCTTGCTAATTTAGCAATCTTAGAGGGTGATTATTCTGATGCAACCGAGCTCTTACAAAATTCAAGAGATGTACTAGACATATTTATGCTGGATTATCCTAACGATTTAGGCGGACAGAGATTAGGTGATCGTATTCAGATGAGAACTTTGGATATTTATATGGCGCTTGATCAAGATGAAGAAATAAGAAAACTTATTGAAGAATTAAAAGAAACACGACATCAGCGCATGATGGCAGACCCATCAAATCTTAAGTTGAAGAGAGGATATGCAAGCATCTTGCTTCGGTTTGGAAGAGTTTACCTAGCATTAGAAGATTTCCAAACTTCATCACAAACATATCGTGATTCGATTTCAATTTTTGAAGAACTCGTTGATGCAGAACCAGAAAATGGTCGAGCGGTTCGGGATTTAGCAT
>CAYZEX010000068.1:0-6500 GCA_964477675.1 uncultured Isosphaeraceae bacterium | reverse complement strand
AGTCACGTCGAAATCCCGCGGGTCGTTTTTTATTTAAATCTTATTTGCCAGATTGCGCTCACGAAAAATGGCACTGCTAATTAGTTAGTACCTGCGAGTCTTCGAACTGTGACTACAAATGAAGAGGTCATACTGCGTAGTAATCCATACGTAACGAGTGACCAAAGCAAGCCAGATACGATTGTAGAAATTCCCATAGTGGCATTTGCCCCTAAAAGCCCAGAGTTTAAAAGTTTAGGTATGAATCCAGCGGGTGTCAGTATTGCAAACACGTTGCTCATTGGGGAGAGTGATGCAAAAAAAGTTCCTGCTATTTCAACGTTACTTACGGGTAGAAAACAAACACTTAATCCAAATGTTACGGTGCACACGAGAACGAGTGATGTGACAATCGCTCCCACCGAACCCTTGCTACGCATTGACCAAAGTAAGCCCAATGCGAGGCAGAATGCAATGTAAGGAATTACAACAAATGGAAATACAATTGCGGGGACGAAAAGAGCAACTGGTACTATTACTTTGTCAGTATTTGTATTATTAGAAATCAATAGGTCACTTACGACTGCTCCATTTGGGTCTAAGAGCACTATCCCGCCAACCAACATCATCGTAATACAGGGGACAAGCACCATTGGAAGGAGGTGCAATACGAGCCCTCTTAATTTTCCACCGAGATATGTTTTGGGGGTAATTGAAGTTGTGAGAAGAAGATCAAGTGAACCATCTTCCCTCTCCTTTGCAATTGCAGAAGAGGCTAACGATATTGCAGAAAAAGTTACAATTATAAGTTCGCCCAAAACGAGATAAAGAATCGATGTTCTGTACACATCTCCACTCAATGCTCTTGTTAAAAAGAGCGTTGTCAAAATGATGAATGCCAAGCCAAATAGTGCAACGAATCCCCATCTCCCGAGAAGCGAACCGATATTTCTGTGGCGGGTAACTCGTTCTCTCCAAGCAATGGGGTTACCCCGTACAGCGTTGGGTTCTCTTTCTCCAACCTCTGGGTTAGTCAGCCGACGCCAGACAGATTCCTTTACAGGTCGATCTCCGAGTTTTCGAACTTGCATCGATGACCACACCACAATAACAATACTTAAGATGCAAGTGACCCATGACCATCCAGCAACAGGGTGTACTTCAAGCCATCCGAAAATCCATGGTAACGCACTTGTGCTAGGTACAGCATATCCAGATGGATTTAAAAGTGCTTCTAGAACAAGAAAAGGGTTGAAGGGAGTGAGTATTGTTGTCCAAGTCGATGTTGTACCAAGGGCGACAGGTGCTCTTAAAGAAAGGTCAATTACGTATGTTGCAAGTAGATATAAAACAGTGACCATGAAAAAACTGACAGCGGCTTTACGTCCAGCCGTTCGAGTGACACTCATGCCGATTGCAAAAGAAGCAACGATAAACACTAGTGCTACAGCAACGAGTTGCGTTTGAAGAATAGTATCAAGGGGAACTCCACCGAAAAATTGTGTTGCAATCATTACTGGTAGCGCACCCAGAAGCAATGCAAGAATAAAGAAAACTCGACCAAAAAGGTTGCCCAGTACAATCTGCAATGGTGACAAGGGAGTCGTAAGTACTATATCCCATGTTTTTGGATCTGCTTCTTTTGTGATTGCACCGGCCATATAAATTGGGGTTAAGACACAGATTAGAATCAACTGTATGACAGCAATGAACGAGAATACTCCTGCACTGCCAGCAGCGAGTTCACGAAGTGAGTAACTTCCCCTTGAAGTTATTCCTAGTAAACCGACAATGAGAACTCCAGCAAGTGTTGCAACAAACCCTGAGCGAATGTACAAATCTCGTTGACGCCTTGAAGCCGCTCCAACTAAGCGTATGCAGATGGGGTTCAGGATGCTGAACCGTAAGAACCAGTAAATAAATCGAGGCATAATATGAGATTTGAGAAAATCGCTTGACGACAAGCATCTCTCGTGGAATACTACACGCTTACAGACGTTATGGCGAAGCGTTCGTCGTAACAAAGTTTTCTCGGTCAACAAGTAATTTGGTGACCGATCGTACCGGTTTTTACCGGCAACCGTTCTGAGGGCTCGTTCTTAACGTAGAATTGAGCGGTTGGATAGATTGATTTTGGCTTTAGAGCAGCTTTTTTGCTACTTCGCTCGACATAATCAGTGCTTCAAGTTCTCGCGTTATGCGTGAATGATGCGATTGGTGTACTCCACTTCTCTGTTGGCTTTAACGCCTTGCTTAGGGCTGTAGTTTGAACTACAGATACACCATGCTTACAAATATAGCCATTGGAATTGGAAGTTTGCTTTTTGGGGTTGCAGTTGGATGGTTTCTTTTAAGAGCAATAACGGGCGGAACCATACGCCTTGCTAAGAGAGAGGCAGAACAAATTGCTTCTGCCGCGAAGACAGAAGCCGAGGCGATCAAACAAAAAATTGAGTTAGAGGCCGAACGAGAAGCAAAGCAACGTAACAAAGAACTTGAGTCTGAAGTTTCTGAGGCACAGAGCGAAATTAAAAAAGACCAGTCACGTTTGATGAAACGAGAAGAAGGTCTTGAGAAGTTGATTAATCAACTTACCCAACGGCAAGAGAAACTTGACAATTTACGTTTGGATATAGATAAACAATCTGATGCACTCGAGAGCGAAAGAGTCGAATTTTCTTCAGAGCGAGATGCCTTGCGAAAACGACTTGAGGAAGTATCAGGAATGTCATCTGGTCAAGCAAAAGAACAGTTGCTAGAAGAAGTTCGCCACGACTCCGAACGTGAAGCAAATGAATTAATGCAGCAAATCATTGATGATGCAACCGAAAGAGGCAGGAGTAAGAGTAGGGAAATTACACTGCAAGCAATTCAAAGGTACGCTGCTGATCATGTAGCAGAATCAACAGTTCGTGCAGTTCGGATTCCATCTGATGACATGAAGGGGCGAGTTATTGGTCGCGAAGGTCGCAATATTCGAGCACTTGAACAAGCGACCGGTGTTGATATTCTGATTGATGATACGCCTGGTGTTATCTCTGTTTCATGTTTTGATCCAATCCGCAGGGCGATTGCCGGCAAATCGCTAGAAAAGTTAGTCGCAGATGGAAGGGTGCACCCTTCTCGAATTGAAGAAGTAGTTGAGAATATAAAAGAAGATGTTCAAGAAAAGATACTCAAAGAAGGTAATGATGCCGTAATGGAGGCGAACATCAGAGGTTTGCATCCAAAAATTGTTGAAGCCGCAGGCAAAATGCATTTCAGAACAAGTTATGGACAAAATGTTTTACGTCACTCTGTTGAAGTTGCTTTCCTCTGCCAAGTGATAGCGGATGAACTAGGTCTTGATGGAGAACTCGCTCGAAGATGTGGATTTTTGCATGATATTGGTAAAGCAATGGACCACGAGATTGAGGGTACACACCCACAAATTGGGATGGATTTTTGCAAAAAATTTGGTGAAAAAGCGGATGCAGTACTCAATGCTATTGCTGGACACCATGGTGATATTCCTTCAACAACTCCATATACACCCATTGTTATGGCTGCGGATGCAATTAGTAGTGCAAGACCAGGAGCTCGGCGAGAATCGATGGAAATGTATGTCAAGCGGTTAGAGCAACTTGAATCACTTGCAAAAGAACAGAATGGCGTGACTGAATCTCATGCCATTCAGGCCGGTCGCGAAGTTAGAGTTATTGTTGATGCTAAATCTGTAAGTGATGGTGAAGCATTCGCAATGTCTAAACGTATAGCAGAACGTATAGAAGAAGAGATGACATTCCCCGGTGAAATTAAAGTAACGGTTCTGCGCGAAATACGAGCAGAAGCCACGGCTCATTAGTAAGATAGAGGTACTGCCATGCCAATTAAAGCAACTGAACTAAAACGCGGACAAGCACTTATTTACGATGGAATGCTCCAAATTATTATTGATACGGAGCATGTAAAACCCGGTAAAGGGCCAGCGTATGTTCAAGCGAAAATGAAGAATGTTGATACTGGAACTATCAAGGTGAATAGATTTAATTCATCTGATAAGGTTGAAGACGTCAATATTGATAAGCGAACCATGCAATTTTTGTATGAAAATAGTGGACAAGGTAAAGGTCCATGGGTCTTTATGGACAATGAAACGTACGAACAGATTGAGTTAGATTCTGATGTTGTCATTCCCTCGCAAAGTCAGTGGCTTAAAGACGGACTTGAAGTTACTGTTCTGATGTTTGACAGTAAACCATTAGGAGTGGATTTGCCTGCTTCGGTTGAACTAGAAGTAACAGAAACAACAGATCAACCAAAAGCCGCAACCGCAACGAACCAACTTAAGGAAGCAACTGTTGAGACTGGGGCTAGAGTACGAGTGCCGCCATTTATTGAAATTGGGCAAGTGGTGCGTATCAATACCGATACTGGGGAATATCTTGGAAAGGCGTAACACTGCAATCAATACGTGAAATACGAGCATTGCTGGATGAATATGGGTTATCTCCTCTTCATCGTTTAGGTCAGAATTTTTTACATGACCATAATATCCTAGGAAAACTCATTGATGCCTCTGGTGTTCAAGAAGGAGACGTAGTGGTTGAGGTTGGTCCGGGCACTGGCACATTGACAGAAGAACTGATTCATCGAGGGTGCCATGTTATCGCTTGTGAATTAGATAGGGGGCTTACTGAGCTCTTGTTAAATAGATTTGGAGATGCGATTACTTTAATACACGGGGACTGTTTGCACAAAAAAAAGATCAATCAAGAAATTGTCGATGCAACGGAAAATAGAAAATGGCGCCTTGTTGCAAATCTCCCATACCAAATTGCCAGCCCACTTATAGTCGATCTCTTAGCAAATCATCCAAATTGTTTAGGGCAATACGTAACAATTCAGTACGAAGTTGCACAGAGGTTAATGGCCGAAGTGGATTCTTCCGACTGGGGAGTGTTATCCATTTTAGTACAGCGCCTAGCCAATGTTTCGCTTATTTCTAAAGTGCCAAACACTTGTTTTTGGCCGCAACCAAAAGTGAAGAGTGCGTCTGTCGAAATTATTCCCGAAGAAACCACATGCAATTCCGACAACTCAGGTTTTGCAACTTTCGTAACAATGATGTTTGCAAAACGTAGGAAACAACTAGGTTCGATTGTTGGGAGAGAAATCGAATTGCCAGATGATGTTTCATTCGAAATGCGACCCTCTACATTGACGATATCTCAATTAGAGGAGTTGTATGCGTTGACTAGAACTTCAGCAAGTTAAAACGTAAACCATAGGTTGTTTCGTCTTGAATTTCGTTGTACTTGATGTGCGCGATTAGATCGAAATCAGGGTAGTGTCTTGTAAATGCGAAATTCAACGACTGCAAATCATCGATTCTGAAGTTCCATGAAGGTGATATATTTAAAGAGTACCTTTTGCTAAATTCATAATTGATTCCAAGGGATAATCTCTGGTCATTGCTATTACCAATTTCTCGGTATTCGATATACGTTCGAATATTTTTGCCATGGTCAAGTTCAGCACCAATCGACCCCCTCGAGAATGTTCCTTCGTCAAGCAGCCAAGTGCCATTGCCAATAAATGCAATGCTGTCACTGTACTGCCACTTTCCATTGGCAATGAAAGCGTCATTGATTGATGAATATTCAGGTCGCCAATCAAAAAATTGAGGGTTATCGTATCTATGGGTTGCCCCATCGTTAGCAAGTAGTATCGATGTGTCTAATGTTAGCCAATCGACTTGATACCATCGACCCGGACCACCCCTCCAAGTTTGAAGTTTGTTCCTTACTCCAAACCAAGTTGCTGTACCCGTGGATAGGTTATCTATTGTTGCATCGTATTGAGGAATATTAGAAACATCAATGTTACTATCACTGTTCCAAATAGTGAGGTATGGTTCAATGACATGCCGTAACCGGTGAAGGTCAAGAAGATTATTATCTACATCATTGTAAATACGATTTAATTGCGTTGAGGCTTTAAGTCCAATTGATCGGTACCAATAATCTGTTTCACGCATACGTCCGTCATCATTGTTATCTAATCCCCATTGGGCTTGAATACTTGTAAATGGGACAAGATTGATATTACCAAGTTGGAATGGCATTGAAAATTCGTGTCTTGTAACGAATCGGTTTTGGTAGTTTTGCTGAAGTCCAGATGCTATGAGAGGGTCAGAAATTTGTATGTCTCCACTTGATAAGCCAAAAGCTCTTCTTCGAAGGCCCAGTTCATTTGGTGTACCGTTCTGAAAGACCATTCGTTCACGCATAATTTTTGTTTCAGTAGACCAAGTGATTAAATTATCAGCAATTTTTTCTCCATAAAGAAATAATCCTAGTTCGGGTGTCTTGTCTACCTTGTATTGTCGAGAAGCAAGGAGCCAACTTGTTGAAATAAACTTATTCATGTCATTTGAAGCAAATGCAGTAAATGCTCCATTATCTTTTTGGTATTTCAAGTAGACGTTTGATTGATATTCAAGATGATTTTGGTAATTATTTCGTCGCCAAACGGACATG
>CAYZEX010000067.1:2470-6595 GCA_964477675.1 uncultured Isosphaeraceae bacterium | reverse complement strand
AAACATATTTGCTCATGCAAAAACAATACAACCGCGGCCAAGATGGCGCTGGGCTTGGGGTTGTTAAATTCGATATGCCTGCGGGCGATAATTATTTGCTCCGAGTTCGCTCAGACAAACACAACGCAATCGAACGAATCTTTGATGTCATAACTGAAGACACTGAACAACTTAGTGAAGCGATTACTGCTGAAACCGAAATGGATGCTAAACGCAGTTGCCGCTTTCTTGGTGAAGCGTATCTTGGCCATCTTCGTTACGGCACTCACTCGAGCAACTCCATGGCGAACTGCCACCCTTTTATTCGCAAAAGCAACATTGCAAGTCGAAACATTGCCCTCGCTGGCAACTTTAATATGACAAACTCAAGCGACTTATTCCGTCGCCTTGTTGAATACGGGCTTGACCCAGTTGGTGATAACGACACTCAAGTTATTCTTGAAAAAATCAGCCACTTTCTCAACGACGAACACGAACGGCTCATCAATAAACATGACAATCTTGAAGGCCGTGACCTTGCACAAACAATTTCCAAAGAACTTGATGTTGGAAAGTTTCTTACAAAAGCAGCTCAATACTGGGATGGTGGATACGTTTTTGCTTCGTTGATAGGAAACGGAGATGCGTTTATTTGCCGCGACCCTGCTGGCATTCGACCAGCATTTATCTACATAAACGACGAAGTTGTTGCGTGCGCTTCAGAGCGTGGCGCACTCGCCAACGTTTTTAATGTTTCACCTGATGAAATACAACAAGTTGAACCTGGCCATGTTGTCGTTATTAAACGCGATGGCACCATCGAAGAAGTCGCATTCACTAAACAACTTGAAACAAGGCAATGTTCTTTTGAACGAATTTATTTTAGCCGTGGCAATGATCCACTAATTTACAAACAACGCAAACGCCTTGGCGCAAATCTTGCCCCGCGAATAATGAAAGTCCTTGGAGATGATATTGATCGGTCTTTCTTTAGTTACATTCCAAATACTGCAGAGACCTGTTTTCTAGGCCTGCTTGAAGCAATTGGCGGAGCGCTACGGTCAATTGAAGCCGATGTCATCTGGGACAAAATTCAAGATGGATCAGTCACTAGAGAAGATTTATCCAAACTTAATCACACTCGAGTACAAGCTGAACTTATAGCACACAAAGACCAGCGATTACGCACTTTTATTACTCACGACGCTGCCCGACGAGATTTAGTGACCCATATTTACGACATTACACGCGGCCTTATTGAAAAAGACGACACGCTCGTCGTCGTTGACGATTCAATTGTTCGCGGAACAACGCTGCGGGAATCTATCATCACAAGTTTGTCGCAACTCCATCCAAAACGGATTGTCATTGTCAGTTCCGCCCCACCAATTATGTATCCAGATTGTTACGGTATTGATATGAGCCAGATTGGCAAATTTATTGCGTTTGAAGCAGCGATCTCCCTTACAAAAGATGCGGGAAACGAAGCCATTCTTGATGAAATTGCAAAGAAATGCAAAGAGCAAGAAGAACTGCCCATTTCGCAAATGCAAAACCAAGTGAAGCAATTGTACGAACAATTTTCACTCAAAGAAATATCCTGCAAAATTGCAGAACTCGTTCGACCAACCAATCTGGATTGGGATGGAAAACTCGATGTGGTGTACCAAGATGTTGAAGGATTGCGAGCTTCAATGCCCGCGTACACTGGCGATTGGTACTTCACCGGGAATTACCCAACCCAAGGTGGAAACGCTGTTGTCAATAGAGCATACTTAAATTGGCATCGTGGCGAGGGTTCTAAACGAGCGTACTAAGCAACACCCTCAACAAACCAGCGCTTACCTCGTTTCTCAATTTTGTGCCCTTCTTTGCGTAACCGCTTGGCTTGTTCTTCCATGCCGCCAGGATATTTTGGATTGAGTTCGCCCTTTGCCTTTACTGTTCTCCACCAAGGCGTAATTCGTTTTCTTCCTTGATCTTCTAATTCTTGTGCTGCGTGAGAAGAAACCCAAGCAAAGATGCCGCTGCAAAGTGGGCATGTACTAGTTGCGTTATTTTCTTTTGTAAGTTTTTCTCGCATTTGTGCAATGGTCATCACCTTGCCCTTGCGAACTTTTTTCATCTGCGCGTCAACTTGCAATGGCGAAGGGACAAGCATGCGATCGCCTAAGTGCAGTGCACCCTTCCCCTTTGGTTTAATTATTTTGGGAAGATCTTTCGAGTCAGCTAATTTTTCTTGCCAACTCTTTTTTGCTCGTGCCATGCGCAAATAATAACATTAACCGGCTTTTGATAGACGGTTTGTATCGACTGAAACTTTCATCTCTGTTATTTCAGTTGCAGCATTATTTGCTGCTTGTCGTACTGAGAACTGCTTTAATGCAGCAACGAGTTCGTCGGGCTTGTTTGTGATTCGTGAAGCAGTTTCAGCAATTCGTTCTGCGGTAGACCACAAATCATTTCGCATCGTTTGTTCAAGTGCATTTGCTAAATCAATGCATGTCCAATAATCAACTGTTGTTTCTATCATGTTTATTACCTTTTCTTCTGATGTGCCGCCCATCCCTATCGGCTTGAGTATCTCTAACGCTTGACATCGCTCATTTGTTCACTTTATAAATACGTAATCTTGCAACAAACATGCATTCTTGGTCCTATAACGTACAAAAACCCCCAACCTTGTTTAACAAATATTGGGCATACTCGGGCGCCTACTCGGGGGCCTGACCCCAGGTCTACTCGGGGGTCTGTTCGGGGGTCTGACCCCAGGTCTGACCCCAGGTCTGACCCCAGGTCTGACCCCGAAGTTGACCGTGAAATACGCCCTAATTAGCTGAAAAAGAGTCAAATAAAGGGTTCCTCGCGAAGAACAAAAGGGGTCTGACCCCAGGTCTGACCCTTGGTCTGACCCCTGGTCTGACCCCGAACTGAAAAAGAGCCGAATATAAAGTTCCTCGCGAAGGTCGGCTTCACGAGGAACATGTAAGGGAGAGAAAGAGTTAAGAGATTTATTCAGGAAGTGGAACGGTATCACCGGGACCTTTATACACACCGCGTTCCCAAGGATCGATTTCGAAATCAGATCCATCATCCTCACATGGGTCGCAGCTAACAAAATCAACGTAGAAAAGCCATTTGTCCCAGTTAGCACCCATGTCTGTACCGTTTGCATACCAATCCATAAGTGCTTGCTGCATACAAGAAGCATTGAACGTTATGCTGACTGTTGCAGGTGCACAATCGTAATCAAACGCTACTTGATTGAATGACCAACCAACAATTGTTGGTGTTCCATCGAAACATACTGTTGCAGAAACCGATTGATCTATTGGGGCGGGTATGTACCCATTTATCCAACCTGACTCAAACACATGCACTTCATCAACTGGAAATGGTGCATCGATGCGGGTTGTGATATTTCCATAAGGATCGAAGCACGCTGTACTATTTTGCAAAGTTTCAATTACGTTTCCTAATGTTAATGCGTATCCTTGAGTCCAAACAGGCGTAGAGCTATTACCAAATTGTGGATATTTACAAACAAGATAATCTGGTTGCCAAGACAGATCATCACACTCTGGACCACCACACACATACCCAAGTGGCATAGAACATTGGCTTGGAGGAGTAGAACATCCATCACATGGAGGCACTGTGTCACCGGGTCCTTCGTAGTGTCCACCCCCTGGCTTTATTTGTCCACCAACGTGTCCGCCACTAGGAGGGGTTGTGGCTGAAATGGATACACCGGGTGAAGTTGGGTTTGTTGCTATTGCGAGTTGAGCGCTATAGATTGCTGCACCGAGACCAAGGGGTAAAACCAAAAGTTGTGCTGTTGTAGTGATTTTCATTGCAATTCTCCTTTTTTTGTTTAATTATGGTTCATAAAGACAAGCGTACTCCCTGAAGAAAACCCGCAACACTTCCTCTTCACGCTGTATACTCGCCTTTCATGACACCGCAACCACTAAACGAACTCATGCCAGAGGTCTACGATGAACTTCGGCGACTTGCAGAAGCATCAATGCGGCATGAGCGAGCTGGCCACACTTTGCAGGCAACTGCCCTTGTAAATGAAATTTATTTGCGTTTAGGGCACCAAGAAGAGGCGAAGTGGCAAAGCAGAGCACATTTTTTTGCTGC
>CAYZEX010000067.1:0-2370 GCA_964477675.1 uncultured Isosphaeraceae bacterium | reverse complement strand
ACGGCAAGAAAATTTCCAAAGGAAGAACAAACTTCATTTGTTGAATCCAATACAAGAGATGAGGTCATCAGAAAACAAGTACTACAGTTACTTCACAACGATCAAGAAGATGATTTTCTAAGCACTCCCGCTCTGGGGGATGCGTTTTCACTCGCAGACTCTAAAACTCCAGAAGAGGGAATGAAAGTACCCAAAAACCTTATTGATGGTTACACCATCTCTAAAATTCTAGGTAGTGGCGCTAGTGGAATCGTCTACGAGGCAAAACAACATGAACCCAAGCGAATGGTCGCGATTAAAGTCCTCCGAGCTGGAGCGATGGGTACTGACGAACAAGTTCGCTTTAGAAGAGAAGCTGAAACGCTTGCTGAACTAGACCATGTACACATTGCAACAGTATTTGCAACGGGAAGTACAAATGATGGTTCGCCATGGATGGCAATGGAATTTGTTAACGGAACTCCGCTTGATTATTGGGGTACAAACGCTAGCGTAGATGCCATTGCTTTAATCATGATAAAAATAGGTAATGCAGTGCAATTAGCACATGCACATCACATTATCCACCGTGATTTAAAGCCAGCCAATATACTCGTAACTAAAGAGGGTGAACCAAAGGTATTGGACTTCGGCGTTGCAAGAATCACTCGCGATGGGGACTCAACAATTGTTACAGAAACTGGGGCTGTTATTGGTACTCGAAAATACATGAGTCCCGAACAAGCAAGTGGTAGTGCCAATGTTGACGAACGTAGCGACGTCTATGCACTTGGCATCATGCTTCAAGAACTATTGCCCGCAAACGCTCCGAAGGACTTACGAACAATCGCCGCTAAAGCTTCAGATGAATTTCAACAACGAAGATATAACAACGCTGGAGCGTTCGGTGAAGATCTTGAGAGGTGGATTCAAAAGGAACCGATCAAAGCACGACCTGCAACTCCAATCTACACCACTTCATTATGGATACGTCGTCATAAACTTTTTACGGTCCTCTTGTGCACCATATCTGTTGCTATTTTTATCTCAGTACTTCAATTCAATAAAAGCAATTGGATGCGATATGTGTCTCTCGTTCAACAATCACAAGTTGCGTATGAGAGTGGTGACATTGCATTGATGGAAGCATCCCTTGAACAGTGCGACGACTCCATGAGAAATTGGGAGTGGTATTGGTTGCAACAACTTGCCTCCTTGGGAGAACTTCCATTTAAAACCCTAAGCGCTGGAGAGGATAAGACAGGGCGACTCATCGCCTCTCTTCCTGATGGAGAAGTTATCGATGTCACCAGCGGGAGTATTGTGCGGCGAATTACCCCAGCGCCACACATGACTATGCTTTCTGAGGATTGCACAACCTTAGTTGCACAACTACAAAATGGCAAAATTATGGTGTATTCACTGGTTAATCCTGATGAACCGCCAATTCTCATAGATGAAGATACAACCATCCAAAATATCGCGGCAATGTCTATTTCTGATAATGGAAAGTATGTAGTTTTAGCAATAACTCCAGCCCTAGATCCAATGGACCTTTCGACTCTTGATGCAAACACTCGCTTCATTGGTATCAATCTTGATACACATTCTGTTTATTTGGATGACCAACTCTCAAGCCGGATATTAGACACAAATGCATCGCTAGATGTTTCTGTTAATGGCACAACTATTGCTTCGTCAATATATGGAGCAGTAACAATCTGGCGTTTTGGTGATATAACCGATCGAAGAGATATTAAAATATCAAACAGCCCCCCCACTATTTCTATTAATAAAGATGGAACTATACTTGCTGTCGCAAGTTTAGGTTCAGGAACTTCACATATCAAACTTCTTCAATTGGACACTATGCTACCGATTGACAACGCGCCAATCATCGCTCATGAGCGGGGCATTATTGCAGTCGACTTTTCGCCGGATTCCGCAACAGTGGCGTCGCTTGATAGCAACGGCAAGTTAATAATTACTCCACTCGATGGCGGACCAACTATTAATGAACTCCTCATGACAAAAGAAAAAATGGCTTTAGTTTCATTTTCTTCTGATGCTAAGAAAGTATTTATTTGCCAAGACGATGGAGTTACGAATGTCTACTCGACGAGTCCACACATTAAAGAAAACAAAATAGCCAGCGGTATTAAGGACGCTTTGCTACAGAAGGGCACGCTGTTTGTTTCTTTGCCAGACGGGCATTTTTCCTATAATTTTACAGATGAAACGTTAACCGAAGTCAAAGAGATTCCAGATTCATTACGTTCACCTCCAAGAAACCCTGATGGAACTCGTACCGTCAAAATAGTTAAAGGTGGTTCAATTCAATTACTTGACACATCAAGCAAAATTACCCTACTAACGATTACATGGCCACAA
>CAYZEX010000066.1:0-6722 GCA_964477675.1 uncultured Isosphaeraceae bacterium | reverse complement strand
GATTTCTTTTAAAAATAGATGTTGGCTATTCGTCTAGGGATGAACTGAATGAAATTTTAGAACGCACTACGAGTAAGAAAAGTGCCGAGGTAGAGGTCGTTGTTGATGGGGGTTTTATTTTGTCTGTACAAGAATTCTCTCGTCAGGTAGTTATAGCACCGCACGTTCAAGATTATGTAATTAGATTGGTGTTAGCAACACATCCAAATTCAGAATTTGCTCCTTCATGGGTTACAGATGAAATACTTGTGGGGGCAAGCCCTCGAGCAGCACAAGCAATCACCTCGTGCGCGAAGGTGGCTTCGATTATTGATGGGCGGTTCGCAGTATCCATCAGAGATATTTTCGCGGTTGCTGTCCCTGCCTTACAACACCGCATTGTCCGCACATTTGAGGCAGAGACGAATGGTATATCTTCAAACTCAATAATTGATCGATTGCTCCAAGAGATTCCTTTATTTATGGGAGATTATTCTTGATGTCTACTTTTGGAACAACGACACATGAGCGACCAGAGAAAGTAGACGAACTGCTGGGTTCGCATTTGATGTCATCTTTAGATAAATTAGATATCGTTGCTCGTAAAATATTTTCAGGAAAAACGCAAGGAGAACGTAAGAGCCGTCGACGTGGTTCCAGTGTTGAGTTTGCTGATTACAGGCAGTACACAGTTGGCGATGATTTACGCTTTATCGATTGGAATGTATATGCACGTCTCGATCGTCTATTTATGAAAATATTCCTCGAAGAGGAAGAGTTGACACTTGGTATCGCAATAGATGCTAGTGCTTCGATGGAATATGGCAATCCAAACAAGTTTGATTTTGCTCGCAGATTATCAATGGCGCTTGGCTATGTTGCACTGAGTAGTCACAATAAAGTTTCACTCTTTAGTTTTAACAGCGATGGTGTACAACGCTTAACAAATCTGCGTGGTAAAAGAAGAACAAGAGATATGGGGCGATGGCTATTGGATTTACTTCCTTCAGGTGGCACATCTTTTGTAAATGCATGCAAAATTATTTCAACATCAAGACAGGGGAGAGGTGTCCTTGTTGTATTAAGTGATTGCTTGGAAGAAGAGGGCATCAGGCAGGGTTTATCGTATTTAATCGGAGGTGGGTGGGATGTGTTTGTAATTCAATCCCTTTCGCCTGAAGAGATTGCACCACTTGAAGCAGGTCTTGAAGGTGACTTGCGGTTAGAAGATTCTGAGACAGGAACTGAGTGTGAGATTACTGCAACAGCGCCCCTCCTAGCCAAGTACAAACAACGACTCAATTCCTACTGTGATGAATTACGCGAACAGTGTGTCCGAATTGGAGCAGGAAGTATCCGTGTATCAACAGATGTTGATATGGAACAGTTACTCGTCGAGTATCTTCGTGGAAGAGGATTACTCAGATGACGTTTGTGACACCCATAACAGGGTTATTAGTAGGTGTAATTGTTGTTCCACTTTTGCTTTTACTATATTTTCTTCGATTACGCAGGGTGCCATTGCGAGTTCCTTCCACTATGTTGTGGGAACGTGCGGTAGAAGATTTGCATGCAAACACCCCCTTTCAAAGATTGCGACCTAGCACGTTGTTGCTTCTTCAGTTAATGGCCACTGTTCTAGTTGCGCTAGCAATCATGCAACCACAAATTGAGGGTGGTACACCAAAAAGCGGGAAGCATGTAATTTTAATCGACCACTCCGGGTCGATGACAGCAACAACGCAGAATGGCAAAACTCGATTGGAAGAAGCCAAAGAGAAAGCACAAGAGTTAGTAAATCAACTCTATGGTGGCGGGTTATTTTCAAGCAAGGGAGGGGAAACGATGGTGATTGCTTTTGCGGATCATGCAAAAGTAATTGCTCCATTTACAGATTCAAAGCAACAATTGGACAATGCCATAGAGTCGATACGACCTACTCATGGAAAATCGAACATTGATGAATCGTTACGGTTGGCACGTGCTTACGCCACAACGATAGATCCAGAACAAGGGGGGCTTTCTGCAAGTGAATCTGCACAGTTAGAGGTGTTTAGTGATGGACTTATCTCCGATATTCAAGAGCAGGCTCTTCAACGTGGAGAATCTTTGCAATACCACATGGTTGGTTCCATTGATGATAGTAATATCGGAATTTCAACAATCGATGCGAAACGGACAAGCGAAGCAAGTGAAGATGTCCAAGTATTTATATCAATAATAAATGCAAGCCCAACCCAAGAAACTGTTGATATCGAGTTGAGTATTGACGGCATTCCTGTAGGTGTGCAGCAAGTACAGGTTCCGAAGCAAGATAAAGGTCTCCCTGGAAGTGCAAGTTTAGTTTTTGTGCCTTTTTCGATGCCAAACGCCGGTATAGTCAGTGTAAAAATACTCAGAGAAGATTCACTTGCGATTGATAATCATGCCTCATTAATTATTGCCCCAACCAAAGAGTTGCGGGTGTTGGTTTCTGAAAACGGTCCACCAATCATTCGTACTATTCTTCAGGGGATGTCTCTTGCCGAGTTGAAGGAAGTGCAAACTAAAGAACTGCAAGAGATGATTCAGAATGGTGAACTGTCTTCTTATGATGTCGTTGTCCTTCGAGATTTAAAAATAGAAACACTACCAAGAGGAAATTATTTTATTTTTGGAGAACCCCCTCCGATTACACCCTTTGAAACATACGTTGAAGGGGAAGCGCAAGTTATGCTTGTTACAAACGAGCAACACCCCGTTATGCGCTTTGTTCGTTACGAAGATATTGTTGTCATGAGTGGGTACGATGTTGTTTTCGATGATTCAATTAATGTGCTACTTGAAGGAAGTAATTGGCCTGCAGTTATGGCGTACCGAGGTGAAGGAGTTCAATTGGTATACGTGGCTTTTGATCCATTGAATAGCAATTGGCCATACCTAAGAAGTTTTCCTTTTTTTGTTTTTAATGGTGTCCATTTTTTAGGACATCGAGGTAGCCAACTTACGCAGAGTACACGATTAGTTGGGCAAACAATTTCCCAGTCAATCCATGAGGGAGAAACGGTACAAGTAGTAGAGCCAGATGGAGTGTCGCATACTGTTATGATTGATGGAAATAGAAACATCAATTGGGGACCGATTCGTTTGACAGGGTTGCATGCAATTACCTCCGAGCAAACTAAAACGATACAAGTTGCGATAAATGCCCCGGTTGAGGAGTCAACTATTGCAAGTGTCGAACAAATATCAATTGGAGCAACCAAAGTTACTTCAAGCAACTCAAGTGGCACCTCTTTTATCCAACTTTGGCCATGGGCTTTAGGTGCGGTTCTTTTTGTGCTTCTTGCTGAGTGGTGGGTATACCAGAAAAAAGTTTCTACTCCCTTGCGAACTTCTTGGTCGCAGACACAGCTCGAAGAGAGGGGGTTTCGTTGAATGTAGAGAATAAACGTGTTACCGTCATGGGTCTCGGACGTTTTGGTGGTGGACTAGGTGTTACACGCTGGCTCCTTAATCAAGGTGCCCAAGTTTTATTGACCGACATAGCAACAGAGTCGGAGTTAGAATCACAATTAAGAGAACTCGGAACCCACCCTAAACTCAGTTGTGTTTTTGGAGAACATAGGAGAAAAGATTTTTTGGATACCGATGTTGTAATTGCGAACCCGGCAATTCCAAGACCTTGGGAAAATCCATATTTGAAGGCAGCATGGGAAGAGGGTGTGTGTGTAACGACCGAAATCGAGTTGGCATTACAACAAATCGACAGAAGGCAAGTTGTTGGAGTTACTGGCACATCAGGAAAATCTACAACGTGCGCAATGATTCACGCAGCCCTCGTCGCAAGTGGTTTCCTAACGCATATTGGTGGAAATATCGGAGGGAGCATGTTAAGCATAATCGACACTATTGAGGAAACCGATATCGTTGTTCTTGAACTCAGTAGTGCGATGTTGTGGTGGATTTCACGAAATTCAAATTGGTCACCTCACATTGCAGTATTGACAAACATTGAAGAAAACCATATTGATTGGCATGGTTCTTTTGAAGAGTACGTTCGTTGTAAAGAGTTACTCTTTGCAAATCAAAAGGAAGGTGACATTTCAATCACACAAGATTCAAAATCAACATTTGAAGGATTGGCAGTAATTGGAGAACATAATGAACGCAATGCAGCAGTTGCTTTTTTAGCAGCTAACGCCGTTGGTGCAGATTCAAGCAGGTCACGAGTGGGCATTCAAAAGTTCTGTGGATTACCACACCGACTGCAACTTGTTTGCAAGGGAATTTACAACGACTCAAAATCAACGACTCCAATAGCAACAAAATTAGCTATAGATGCATTTCCAGACACATCGAAAATCCATGTTATTGTCGGGGGTTATGATAAAAAAGTTGATTTGACGTTACTTGCGAAACAAGCTAATAGAGTTGGTGGTATGTATGCGATTGGCGAAACGGCTAATGAAATTTTAGCTATTGCTGGGCAAGTAATCCAAGTTTGTCACACTTTGGATTGTGCCGTTGAGAAGGCGCTTAATTCGATGAATTCCGAGGATGTGTTACTACTTAGTCCGGGTTGTGCAAGTTGGGATCAGTTTGAGAATTACGAACAGCGTGGTGAACAGTTTTGTAATTTAGTTACTGCTCCAACGCCCCAACGAGGTCATTAATATTTTCGCTGCCAATTCGATTTGCCCATTCTTCTAATTTACGTGCAATTTTTGGTGCTATTGCAGGGTTTACAAAGGATGCAGTTCCAATCCCAACGGCGCTAGCTCCTGCAAGAATAAACTCAGCAGCATCTTCCCATCGCATGATTCCTCCGGTACCGATAATGGGAACTTTTACATCTTTTGCAATATCACGATAGATTTCATGAATAACACGAACAGCAACGGGGTGAATCACTGCACCACTAACACCTCCTACTCCTCTAGAAAGTATTGGCTGTTTCGTCTCTACGTTGATGGCAAGTCCAGGTATGGTGTTAATTAATGTAATTGCATCAGCACCACACTCAATCGCAGCGTGGGCATGTGGTCTTAAATCACCAGGAGTGACTGATAGTTTTACAATCATTCCGGTATTAGTAAGCACTGGTTTTAATTCGTTGAGTAAAGAAGTTAACTGGATTGCAGAGGATCCAAACTCTAGACCGTCTGAAGTATTTGGGCAAGAAACATTTATTTCAACGAGTTCAATGCCAGCCGCTTCATTCATGCCGTTGGCGACTGCGACATAATCATCAATTGTGTGTCCAGCAATTGAGCCAATAACGGTTGTGTCAAGGGAAGTTGCTTTAGGGGCTTGGTTTTTAACAAAGGAATCAATCCCTTCATTTGCAAGCCCAATTGCATTCATCATCCCACCAGAAGTTGCAGAAACTGATCCATGAAGTTCAGTTAGTCTTGTAGGTTCATTCCCAGTTCGGGATTCTTTTGTAATAGATTTCGTTGTGATTGCCCCGATGGAAGCGAGGTTGATTGCATCTTTGATTTCGCCCATCACTCCACAGGTGCCAGCCGCCAATACGACGGGATTTCGAAGGGTAACTTGCCCAATTTTTATTTGCATCTGCACCATTACACCCATTGTACACCACCATTTTTAAGAGAGAAAACTATCACATGGTTCGAGTTTGGGGTCTAATCCTGTGGTCAGACTCCATTGCCTATTGGTAGTCACGTCGAAACCGTGGCACCGAGGTACAATACGCTGATGAGTGATTTGAATGAAAAGATAGAACGATTTGAGAATATGGCGACAGCTGATCCTTCGAACGATATGGCACATTTTAGCTTAGGATCGGCGTATTTAGATGCTCGTCGGTTTAAGGAAGCGGCGACCAGTTTTGAAGCGTGTGTCAAACTAAACCCAGAAATGACTCGGGCTATGGAACTTGGCGGTTCTGCGCTATTGCAGTTGGGGAAAGTATCAGAGGCAAAAGAAATTTTAATTCGTGGGTACGAGCAAGCAGCTACAAAAGGGGAGATGCGAGTCAAGGATGGAATTGCAGCCGTGATGAAAGCTGCTGGAATTGAAATTCCAACAGTTGAACAAGAATCAACTGTGGAGAGTGGAAAACCACTTGAGAAAGCACCGCTTCCAGGAGGAACAGGTCGATGGATTTTAGAACATGTAGACCAAGCTCAGTGGGATGTATGGATTGGGCAAGGGACAAAAGTTATTAATGAATTACGCTTAGATTTTTCAAGAGAAGAAGACCAGAAGGTCTACGAAGAATATATGGCAGAGTTTCTTGGAATACCTTCCGAAGTAATAGAACAGGATTGTAAGGAAAAAGAAGAATGAATATGATTGAAGAGGTTTCAATAGAAACAAACGTTCCGCAGCGCAGTGTATTAGCAACAGTTGCGCTTGTCTGTTCGCTTATTATTTGCTGCCCGCTGACAACGTTTGTTGGTCCAATCCTTGGAACCATTGCACTAATTAAGCATAAGGAGAGGACAGGCAAAGGTTTTGCTTGGACTTCGATTATAGTTGGCATCATTGCGACCGCAATTTGGGTAGCCGGGGGTTTGTTCGCAGGTAAAATGGCGATGCGTTTTATTGAGCAGGTTGGGGAAGTAACGACAACAACTATTCAAGCAGGATACGATGGAGATTACGCAACATTCCGCAAAGGTCTTGCGCGAAGTTCACTCGATGTATCAGATGAAGAGATAGGTTTGTTTATCGAAGAACTACGGTCACGTTACGGACTATTCGACTCAGCAATTATGAATTTTGAAGAGCAA
>CAYZEX010000065.1:0-6777 GCA_964477675.1 uncultured Isosphaeraceae bacterium | reverse complement strand
TGGTGGTTTTATGCTCGGAAAAACGCCGAAATCAGCTGCTAAAAGCGGTATCATCCCCGTTTTCTAGCAGTCAGCGTATCTGACTTTACTGAGTAGTGGAGCTTTTATCTATGTCGCACAGCCATGCACCAAATGTCCAGCACCATTTTCGTGATATCTCACATCAGCATGATGCCGCGAAACTAGGAATCTGGTTGTTTCTTGCAACCGAGATCCTACTCTTTGGTGGGCTCTTTTGTGGCTACGCTGTATTTCGTGCAAACCATCCAGACCTTTTTGTTTGGGGCGAGCAGTTCTTAGATGAAACATATGGTGCTGCAAATACAGCAGTGCTTCTCATTAGTAGTTTGACAATGGCGATGGCAATTACGTATGTGCAACGAGAGAAGAGACGGATGGCTGTTTTGTCCCTTGCTGTGACATTTATCTGTGCCTGCACGTTTATGGCGATTAAGTCTGTCGAGTATGAGCATAAGTTCCACGACCACCTAGTGGGGGGAATCAGTTTTTACCAAGTATCTGATCATGATGGAGGCAGTGGCTCGGGTGGGGGAGCAGTTGCTGCTGTTGGTGATGTTGCCAAGGGTAAAAAATTGTGGGATTCCACTTGTCGCTCTTGTCACGGTGTGATCGGGGAAGGCGTTGTCGGACAGGGTGTCCCACTCGATGATAATTCGTATGTGCTAGATCATACTGATGGAGAACTTGTTGATTTTATTATGGTGGGGCGAGCGGCAAATGCGCCCGATAGTGTATTGCAATTACAAATGCCACCAAAGGGTGGGAACCCAATGCTCAAAGAAGCCGACATCCTTGATGTCGTGACGTACATTCGTACATGGCAAATAGAAAAGACCTCAACAGAAGAGGATGTTGAAGAAGTAGCTGAAGAATCTGCAGTCGTAGAGGAAGTTGTCGTGACCCCTGCTGTTGAAGTGGAAGAGGAACCATTTTTATCTTCATTGCCTCGATCAACTGTCCCAGAAGCAATGGCAGCGCCAACAGGTTTGGCACCTGAGAGTGCATCAGAAGCACAACGAATGGCAGTGTATAAACCTGCAGTTCCACAATTAGATGAGAATCGCCCAGCAAATGCACACCTCTTCTTTGGTTTGTATTTCCTGATGACTGGTTTGCACGGTATCCACGTGATTGTTGGGATGCTCGTTCTTGTTTGGCTCATGTGGCGATTACAGCGCGGTGATTTCAACAAGGATTACTATGCACCTGTAGAGTGTGGTGGTCTGTACTGGCACATCGTCGATGTGATTTGGATTTTCCTCTTCCCACTCTGGTACTTGATCGCTTGAGTACGTTGTCTAAGTCAACCGCGGGGGTGATGTTTGCTATCGGTTCGTACTTGTGGTGGGCATTTGCGACGCCAATCTATTTCAAAATTTACAAACAGATCCCTGTTGTCGAGTTAGTCATTTGGCGAGTTATCTCAGGATTGCCAATTCTTCTTTTGTTGTTATTCGCTCGCAAGAGGCTTGGTGCGTGCTTCAAAGCGCTTCGTCACAAAAAAACGTGCTTGCTCCTCCTTGCCTCTACAGTGTTTATCTCAATCAACTGGATCGTTTTTGTGATCTCGGTCGTGACGGACAGGCTTTTAGACAGCAGCCTTGGGTATTACATCAATCCACTCGTGAGTGTTGCGTTCGGTTTTTTGTTTTTAGGCGAACGCTTGCGTACATTACAAGTTATGGCAGTGTGTATTGCTTTTGCTAGCGTGGTCTACCTTACTTTTTCAATTGGGGCTTTGCCTTGGATCTCGATCACCTTACCCTGTACTTTTGGTCTGTATGGCCTGATGAGAAAAATAATGCGTGTTGGCTCCATTGAAGGGCTCACAGTTGAGATGACATTCACACTTCCAATTTGTTTGATTTTGCAATGGTGGTTGATCTCAACCGATCAATCAGAACTTGTCTCTGGTAATTGGTACATCATAATTGGGTTACTTTTAGGGGGATTTGTCACGATTGTTCCACTTTTGTTATTCGCAAGCGGTGCGATTCGATTGCAACTCTCCTCGATGGGGATTTTGCAATACATCGCCCCATCAGGTCAACTCCTGCTCGCGACGTTTGTGTTCCACGAATCGTTCGGTCTAACCCAAGCAATCGTCTTTGGCTTGATTTGGACCGCGGTCATTCTCTACTCATACGACGCGTGGCGATCTTCATCCGTACCCGTCGAACCTACCCTAGAATAAAAATTCACCGGCGGTGTGTTAATCGTAGATGAGTGCCGCGGTTGGTAGGTCATCATCGCAATGATCTTCATCGTCATCAGGAAGATCGCCATCGAAGGGAGCATGGTGGGACTCGCCGTTGCCTTGAATCAAGCGGCAAACAAGTGCACCATCAATTTGTCCGTTGTTGAACTGGATGCTTGCTTTCGGGGCTAGGATTGTTCCCTTCCAACCAATGCCGTTCATTTGCACAGTGCTTGAATTTGGAAAATTCCAAAGCACATCAGTTACATCGCACCCATTGAGAACTGGCTGAAAATTGTTGAGTTGCATGTTTGCATTATCGACATTGATGAGGACTGTCGAACCTTGAGGGACTGTAATTGACAATCCCCAAAGTGGACTCAAATCATTTTGTGTTAGATGAAACACGTTCAAATCAGGGTCGCTTCCACTCATGGCTAACTGCCCCCAAGTGTTTGAAACACTTCCATTTGCTTGCTCAGTAAAGAGTTCATCTGAAAGTTCTTGCAAGTCTTCTTCAGCATCATCAAAATCAATTGTGACGTTGCTCCCAACGCTTCCGTTTGGCAGGCCAACGTTGTTCATACTTGATGAGCCTGCAACTTGAACGTTACCGTTAAAACTTTGTCCGTTATTCCAACTAAGAGTGCCTGCAACAATCAAGTCATCTCTTGCACCGCTAGAATTTGTCAGCCCAGAGCCAACACCAAAGTTGTTGTATAGCGCCGCGCCGCCAACTGCAATTCGTCCTGTGCAATCGGTATTATTCGCTTGGTAACTTTCAATCGTAAAGATGGTGAATCCATCGGCCGGACCAAGGCCATCGGCAAAAGCAAAAGTAGGCAAGAGTGTAGTAGCAGCGAGTGAAACAATACTTCGTGGATTAAACATAATTCATTACATCGCAAATATGTAAAGACAATCTAAGCCCACTATTTGCCAACCGTCTGGTTATGCGGTTCATTCACTTCGTAACCCCAAAATAACTGTACTATTGCAATGATAAAGCAGAATGTATTACCATTCTTGGATGTTTATACCTCCATTATTCCTCTGTTCGATATTCCTGCTGACTGGGCAAAACGCGATCGCACCTAATCTCGTTGAAACTGATGGGGGGCTTGGATGACATGGATCGATCCAGTCGACAAAGAGAAAAACATCATTGCGTTGAAATGTGCTAAGTTTGAAGGGGAAGATTGGGGAGTGGCAAAAACAGTTGTGCAAGGAAACAACTTTTTTGCAAACTGGGCCGACTTCCCTGAGCTTGGTATAGCGAATGACGGAACACTATTCATTACATGGCCGCAACAATCAGGACCGGGAACGTATGCGTATGACATCGCAGTTGCCAGAAGTGATGACGAGGGCGACACATGGTCGCTCATGGGAACGCTCAATGATGATCGGGTTTTAGGTGAACATGGATTTGTTTCGCTTGTTCCCGAAGACGATCATGGTGTACGTGCGTTTTGGCTCGATGGTAGAGCAATGACTGGCGATGGACACAGCGGCGAGGGTGGGGGAGACATGCAATTACGCACTGCGATTATCGATGACAAGGTCCAAAAAAGTGAACTCCTTGATGAACGTGTTTGTGAATGTTGTGGGACTGATGCTGTTGTTGTTGAAGGGAAACCCTATGTTGTCTACCGTGATCGAAGCGAAGATGAGATCCGTGACATTGCATTGACCTCACCTGGAAAGATTTCTAGAACAATCCACGAGGACAACTGGACGATCGCAGGTTGTCCTGTGAATGGTCCTTCGATAGATGCTGGTGATGGAACGGTGGTTATTGCGTGGTACACAGCCCCGACCCCAGGCATTGGTCCAACTGTCTATGTTGCATTTCCTGATAAACCAATCAAAGTTTCAGAGAGCATTCTTGGTAGAGTCGATGTGGGTGTCCTTGACAAAAACACAGCTGCGGCCACCTGGCTCGAGCCAAACGGTGAAACCGCGGCGGTGATGCTCGCGCATGTCCAGGTTGATGGCACAATCGACAACAAACAAGTTGTCGCACAAGTTTCCCCGAATCGCAGTTCTGGTTTTCCCAGAATCGCCAAAGTGGACGGCGGCATCCTCCTCGCGTGGACCGACCTCGACCGCGCCAAAGGCATTTCCAGCCGATTTGTGCCAGTGAATTCACCCTAGGTGAGTTTTGGCCTGTGAGGAGTGTATGTATTTGGAGGTAGAGTTGTAGATTTGAGTTTTAAAGGGCATGCAATACGCTATATTTAAGTCCCAAACGGTATCCGCGTTCAGTTAAAGGAGAAACGGAAGATGAAAGTATTGAGATTAATCGCCCTACTAGGGATTACCTGTGCATCGCAAGCTCAGGAAACGAGAGGAACGGTTGCTTGTTGTATACCAGATGATCCAACCTGCTATGACTTTTTAAGTCCATGGGAGTGCGAGGCAAACGGGGGCACAGTCATGGGTCCCCCTTCTGAATGTCTTACAGACCCATGTAGCGGTTCGGGTGGAGCAACAGAAGTTGCTTGTTGCCTCCCCGGTAACGAAACATGCATCGATACATTAGATGAAGAGGGATGCTTAGCTCAAGGCGGAACAGTCGTTGACTCTAATCCAATGGCGTGTGTATCTCAGCCATGCGCTCCGAAAGGTGCATGTTGCTTTGGGAATGATATGGAAGGATACAGTTGTGAGGTCTACACCGAATCCTCGTGCTTAGCTTCGGGAGGATCGTTCAAGGGAGTAAACCAAGGGTGTGCTGATTATGTATGTACAACTGACAGAACTGGCTGCTGTGTGAATGACGGATGCGTCCTTCTGTACGAAGTGGACTGCACAAGCATTGATGGGACTGTTTCTGATTGTGATGCATGCGAGCCTGTTCAAGAAACTTGTTCTGGAGATCTCAACGGCAATGGTGTGGTAGATATGGATGACTTGCTGATCTTGATCGGTGCTTGGGGCGCATGCCCGTAGCACCTCCTAGATTCACTAGGCCAACTCGAAATATTCAAAACACTCAACCCCTCTGCGATTGCAGGGGGGTTGTTTTATGCTCGCAAGTCCGAAGTGCGGTGATTCATGTAAAATAGGAGCGAGGGTTTGTAAATTTGAGTTATTGGCTATAAAATTTGATTTATACTATAGTTCTAAATGAGGGTATATTAGTATATTACTTAGGTACATTAGACAGAGGCTAGAAAGAAGGAGTTTTCAATTGAAATATTTGAGTTATAGAGTGTCCGCAGCAATCGTTGTTTTCGGGATGATGGCACAAACTACAACAGCATCAGAGCCCCACCAAGCGTATGCATGGGGAAACAATAATCAAGGGCAATCCAATGTCCCTGATGGTGAGCAGTTTGTTCAAATTGCAACATCTGGTGACCATACGATAGGACTTCGTGCTGACGGCACTGCAGTTGCGTTTGGATGGAATATGTACGGTCAATGTAATATCCCAAGTGGTGCACCGATTATTCAAGTTGCAGCTGGTTTTGGTTGCTCAGGTGTACTTCGTGAAGATGGTTCAGTGGAAGTTTGGGGGGACCCTTGGTATGGGATGACAAATGTTCCCTCAGGTGAGGTCTTTACAAAAATTGCACTCGGTGGTAACTTTGCTCTGGGGTTAAAGAGTGACGGTACTGTGCTTGCATGGGGCGATAATAGTGAAGGTCAGCTCAATGTTCCTTCTGGGTATACATTTACTGATATCTCTGCTGGTGCGCATCATGCGGCTGCGCTCTACAGCAACGGAGGTAGCGCCCATGCAGTGAAGTGCTGGGGCTGGGATACATTTGGTCAATGTAGCAACGCCCCAGAAGGCAATGTGTTTGTCAAAGTATCTGCAGGACAGTGTCACACAGTTGCGCTTAGAGAGGATGGTACAGCTGTGGGTTGGGGGCAAGACTATCAAGGTCAGATAAATATCCCAGTAGATATGGAGTTTGTATCAATTACAGCTGGCTACGATTTCACAATCGGGAGCCGTGAAGGTGCAGCACCCGTATTCTTCGGGGAAGCATGGTATGACGTTAATGCTATACCACCATTAACGCAATTCACCGCACTCGATGCCCAAGGATATGCATGTGTAGGTCTTGGATTTGTAGATTCAGATTATGATTTTATTACTGATAGTGAAGACAACTGTCCTCAATTTCTAGGAGCAGATTTAGATGGGGATGGTGTTTGCGGAGCGAGCGATGTGTTTCCAAATGATCCAAACGAATGGAGTGATTTTGATGGAGATGGCGTAGGAGATAACGCACAAGCGGCATCACTTGGGGCGTGTTGTGTGACGAGTGGTTGCGTCGCATCTTCGAGTAATCAATGCGATTCGCTTGGTGGTTCTTGGTTAGGAACAGGTGGTTCGTGTGACAATTGCCCAGCGACGTGCGCAGGTGATATCGATGCCAACGGAGAAGTAGACATAGAGGATTTACTTCAACTCATTGGGAGTTGGGGCGCGTGCCCGTAATACTTGACATCCTAAACAGCGAACACTGGCACGCTATCCAATCTGTCAAACGACTGACGATCCTTGGCAGGTTGGGTTTAGTAGGCCCTCAGACGGTTAC
>CAYZEX010000064.1:0-6890 GCA_964477675.1 uncultured Isosphaeraceae bacterium | reverse complement strand
TGTCGGATATTCTCGCATTAATAGCGGGCTGGGGTCCTTGCACTGGTTCTTGCGACGGTGATGTGAACGGAGATGGTACAGTTGGCGTGAACGATTTACTCGAAGTTGTCGGTTCATGGGGAGACTGTCCATAACAAGCATCAGTACCTGCTAGGATACAATTATGCGGGAACAAAGAACGGTACTCAATGGCGTTGATTTTGGAACGGTTTTCCAGTTTCAACGTATATTTGGTTCGATTGCAAGTTCAATGCAACCCTCGCGCTTGTTGATTGGATTGTTCATGGTTCTGCTCTTGCTCGTAAGTGGACGCGTTTGGGATTCAGTTTCAGGTATCGATGCAACGACCCTTGATGGGCAGATTACCAAGGAAGAAGTGCATCTAGCAAGATCTTTAGCAATCGCTCAATCTACAACCGCCCTTGGCCTGAGCGCTCCATCTGATTCAGAATTTTGGACTGTGCAACAAGCACAAGCGAACCTAGTAGAAGCGTGGAAAGATTACCTTTACGAGGGGAACGTTGCACAGGCAGAACGAAAAGAGTTTGAAGCTATTTACTTTGAACTTGAGAGGGTAAGACCAAAAGGACCATTTGAATCTTCTGCTATCTTTGTCTCACATCATTGGAATACCATTGTTGACGGCGCATTAGAACTTGATGCAGTGCAGATGTGGCGAGGAGTAGTATCAATAGTATGGGAGTTACCACAACTACTTTGGAATGGTGGATACCACTGGTTTATCAGTCTGTACGGATTCTTATTGGTGTATGTGTTGTGTATTGGTGGTGGTGCAATTTCTAGGATGCAGGCGGTACAGCACGCAAGATCACAACAGATTTCAGTAAATGATGCATTGGACTTCTCGATTGCTCGGTGGCGAACTTTGCTTATGTCTATTTTTGGACCTGCGATGTTTGTGGCAACGATTACAATTTTACTGATGGTGATGGGCTTATTGCTCATGAATATTCCATTGCTTAACTTCATCGGTGGTGTGTTCTATGGGTTGGCATTACTTTTTGGTCTACTTGTTTCCTTGATTGCAATCGGTTGCGCAGTTAGTTTTCCAATGTTTATCCCTGCAGTGGTTATTGAAGATTGCGGTGGGGGCGAAGCAGTGCAACGGTCGTTTGCTTATCTTAGGTCAAAAACATTACGATTAATGGGATATCTTTGCGTCCTGATTATTGCAATGGTTCTTGGCTATCTGGTTGTTCGGTTAATTGCCAATCTAACATTGGATATCACAGCAGAATTAGTTGGGGTATGGACATTTAACATGTCACTGCATGGGGCGGGCTCATTGCAGGAACCCATCAACCCAACATTTGGAATCACTTGGCACGAATCGATGGCGGGATGGTGTATTACTTTTTGGGAAACCATTGTTCGAGATTTGATGATTGGCTGGATTTTTAGTGGTTTCTTTAGCGCAAGCACAATGGTATATTTGTTGATGCGTTCAAGTTGTGACGGACAAGATACTCGAGATATTTGGTGGCCAGGAGTTGTGCAGGGTACAACTATCCCTCGTGAACAAAGTAATTAACCCATCTGGTTAATTAACTTAAAGTTTCTTGTTTAAGTTCAAAAATTGATTGTGTTCGGAGCACGATTCCGTGTTCTGAGTTTAGGTGGTAAGACTGTACGTGCAATTGGTCGTTGTACCGTTGCACATCAAGAATACTAAGACCTTTGTTGGCGCCATCGTCGTATCGAATTACTTTTGCATTGACTTCTTCTGCAAACTTAGAGAGTTCAATATAACTATCGCTAAAAAGGTGTTCAGGCAAGAGTTCGATTTGCATAGAGTTAATGAGTGTTATTTGGTCACCAAAATCTTGTTCATGATCACGTTCACCAGCGCACACCATGGTTGCTACATGCCCACGGTCTGGTAGGTTGTCAACTTCTGGAAAAACAACTTCTGAGACACAGATACTTTCATATTCAAAACGTAGTACGTGTCCACCACTGCAAAGCCAAGCTTCGAAATCATAGCCATTATGTTGTACTTCAACCTTATCTTCGATTTCGAAGAACTCTGGGTGAATTGCAGAACGGAATATCGCCATGCTATAGGTTGGCTGGTCAATTAATTTATCTGGTGCTTGCATTTGAATCCCTTGATAGAGAGAGAAGTGTGTAATGATAACAAAAACCTAACAGCGTCTTTGTCCTCCGTTATTTATGCATGCATTGTTGCCGATATTTTGCGTAAATCAAGACAAAAAATCAGTTTTTTATAACAAAAAAGAGGCATTGTCGGAAACCCTTGTTAAAAAGGTAGTTGTGAACATCTTTTTATGAGTTTAGTTTCTTTTGCACCTGTTTCATGTCCGACCAAATCTCTTGTCTCGTCTCAATTGTG
This sequence comes from uncultured Isosphaeraceae bacterium, assembly GCA_964477675.1. Taxonomy (GTDB): domain Bacteria; phylum Planctomycetota; class Phycisphaerae; order Phycisphaerales; family SM1A02. The sequence continues at coordinate 4,516 of CAYZEX010000064.1, read as the reverse complement.
TAGTTACGAAGTAAATAGGCTGGATGATATGTTGGCATGACTGGGATTCCGCAATACTCACCCCAGTGGCCTCGGAGTTTTGTAATACCTGCTGTTGTTTGTAAAAGGAATTTCGTGGCAGGAGAACCGAGCGTAACAATTACACGTGGTTGTATAGATTCAATCTGTTTTTTTAAATAAAAACCGCATTGCTCAACTTCGCTCGGTAAGGGGGTTCGATTATTAGGCGGACGACTCTTGAGAATATTTGCAATGTAAACATCCTCACGGTTCATCCCTATTGCTTCGATGATTTGGTTTAGTTTTTGGCCAGCTGCTCCAACGAACGGAACACCCTGCGCATCCTCATCTGCTCCTGGGGCTTCGCCTACGAACATGAGTTCTGCGTGTGGATTACCTTCTCCAAACACGGTTTGGGTATGGTTTGTTGCGGTTGTACAGTGTGGGCAATCTTTATCATGCTCTTCCCGAATAATATCGAGTGTTGGTTCGTCAGGCGCAACTGCTCCGATAGGAAGAAAATCAATACCCATGAGTTTACTTGTTTCTAAATGGAGTTCTGCACTTCGTTGATCCATGGGTACTATCTTAATCTTGATTGAGGATAATTGTGACAGGTCCATCATTTTCAATCTCAACTCGCATCATTGCACCAAATACACCTTGTTTTACGAATAGCCCGTGCTCTTGAAGAAGATTCCCTACTTGCCCGAAAAGAGGTTCTGCAATTTCAGGTCTGGCTGCTCTGATAAAACTGGGTCTATTGCCGTGGGAGCAATCGCCAGCGAGTGTGAATTGACTAATCAGTAATATTGCTCCCTGAACATCTTGAATGGAGCGGTTCATTTTGTCATTTTCGTCGTTAAATATCCTTAGGTTTGCAAGTTTTTTTGCCATCCAACTGGCATCATTCTCAGAATCGCCATGTTCAACTCCCAGTAACACGCATAGGCCATGCCCTATCGTTTCAGCATGCGGGGGCGTGTCGACAAAAACCCCAGCGCTAAGAACTCTTTGAACAACAGCGATCATCGCCCTATTGTCTCAAAAAATAGAGCCCGGTGTTTATCAACAAACAGGCTCCTGTGTGTGGGGGGCGATTTGAGCAGTAACCTATTCGTTTTCAATTGTGCTTGGTTCCAAAGAAATCCAATATTGGCAAAAAGAGGACAAGATTGCGTAATCACAACAAAGCCATAGAGCAACTTGATACGAGGGCAATTCCCTTTTCATCGCAGGCTTGGCGGTAATCGATGAGTTCAATTTCGCTTGGTTTTACGAGTTCAATCGCAGCACTCATATTGCCAATGCTGCACCAATGGGTGGAGTTATTGTGCCATTTCATTGCTGAAACGAAATCATCGGAATCGTTTCCTATAAATTTCGTTATCATTTCACGGTCATGCCGCTCCACATCAAACTTTCTTTGACTATCAACTGCTCTTGGTTCGCCAAACTGCTGCCCGACGTGGCTTAAATCTGCTGATGAAACGACGTACGTAGTCCCCGCAACTTCATCAAGAATGTCCCTAAGGGCAGTAATAAACACATCAGTCGAAATCCGATCGTTTCCCTCTGTGGCATCATCAATCATCTCAATCAATGGGCAGGGTATTAAGGCAGCGATAATCGGCACATCCCCAAAGCAATGTTGTAGCCAAGGGAGTTGGAGTTCTATGGAATGTTCTGCCGCATGATCAATAAGGTCTTTTGTCACACCATCACCAAATGTGTCAACAAGTTTTCCAACAACCTCCTCATCAACGGGGCACATACCCAGCGGAGAGTTAAACCCTATAGTGGAAAGAACCACGCCATCTCCCTCGCCAAAATGATTGGTTCCAAGTATGACTACTCTGTCTGGTTTTTCTTTTTCTTGCCATGCATAGTACGCTGAGGCATAGTTGGGCCATCCTCGATCGTAATCAAGGTGGGGAGCGACGATACCTTTGATAGTACCCACGAATTCCGGATCCTCAATTTCTGAGAACCAATTTTCAAGTTGGGCTCGGCATTCGTCTTCAGTTTTTCCAAGTAATCCAGATGCACGGACTGGGAAAGCACCGCTTTGCTTTAGCCGATGAATCGCTTTTTGTTCAAGTTTAGAAGCGGTTGGTCCCCAGAGTAATCCAGTACTATCTAATTTCTCTAAGAGATCAATCAATTTATCTGGAGGGGCTTTGGTTGCTGTTGCAATATCTGATGCCAAAGTGTTGCCATCTATCCGTTGAATAATGCCAAAAATATGTGCTGGAACAAGCATTGTTTCGTGCGTGAGCATGTAAGGATCTCGTAAAGCAACAAATTGTTTGCCCTCTTGCTTGACGGGCCACGCTTGAAACTTACGCAGGGCTGGCATTAAAAGGTGTTCGGGAAGGTCCGAGAAAGGCATATTTGTCTCCATGTCATGAAAAAGTGGTCGTCTTGCCGTCAATATTGGTCATTATGCTTGTAAAAACTGCAATAACAAGCCACCAAGACCGTTGTACGGTATCACCACTTGCTCTATTGCGGTGGTGGTTTACAATATAGAATCCCCCTTTTTTTTGAATCTACTAGCAGGACTTACTCGGAAGGAAAGATATGAAACTCCTGATCGCAAAAATCACTTTAGCAACAACTATAGCAATGGTATGGATGATTCCTTTGGGTTGTGAAAAACCCGCATCCCAAGCCGAAGCTACCAATAAGGCGGAAACAGAACATCCTGAAGTCACTGATGTAAAACCCAAGTCCAAGAAGAAGGACAAACTAGCAACAAGACCCACTGGCGTACCGGCCCGACCGAGATCTGAGCCAACTCCAGTTGATACGTCATCTTTCAACCTGTCCTCTAAAAGCACACCATCGCCTACACCAGTAAGTAGTAGCGAGAAACCAGAACTCAATCTTGACACGAATGCACTTAAAGATGTTTCAAAACCAAGTGCGAACAATACAAACAAACAACCTGGAGAACTCGCTGAGCAAGTTATTACACTTACACCAGTGTCACTTGATCTTGGTCAATTCTCAACAAGCGAAAAAGTTACTGGTAGCGTTACGTTAACAAATACTGGCGAAAGTCCTGTGACAATTGAGCGAGCAAAGGCAAGTTGCGGTTGCACGACATCAGATTTTAGACCGGGTACCGTATTGAAACCCGGCGAATCAACAGAAGTAAGTGTGACAATGAATGGCAAGGGGCGTGCGAGGAAACTCTCAAAGACTGTTACTTTCACCATCACGGGGCATTCTCCGCTACGGTTGCCTGTAGTTGCAGAAACTATTTCCTATGTTAATCTTGACAAGGAACCTCTTACGATTGCTGAAGATGATGGTATTTCAACTATTACATTGACATCGCTGGATAACGAACCATTTACAGTTACCTCTATATTGCCAGCAATCGCTGTTGAATTACCAACAGAATCTTCTGCAACACAGGTGTTGGAAATCGATTGGCAAAAATTCTGGGATGTTGTTCAAACAACCAAGATATCCATCCGTTTGGATCATCCTCTTTGTAGCGACATTACAACGAACGTTCGTTTGACCGCGGACCAGCGGAAACGGCTAAATGAGATAATAAAGTTGAAGCGAGAGGGGGGTGACTTACCAACGAAAGACCCAACAAGACCGCTAACTGGTGACCAACTTGCACGATACATTAAGTCTGGTCGTGGCAAACAGGTAATTAAATATATTAACGATGGTCTTGGTAAATATAATTCAGTTGATCGAAGTGGCTCTACCATATTGAGCATTGCTGCTGAAGCTGGTGATGTTGAAACAACACAGGCATTAATTGAGTTAGGAGCTCAAGTTGAACGAGTAGATCGTGTTAATAGAACACCACTTATGTATGCAGCTCGCTCAAAGAAGCCAGAAACAATTCAGATTCTTCTTGACGCTGGTGCGGACATCCAAATGAGGGATCGTCTTGGAAACACTCCACTATCATGGGCAGCAGGATTTGGTGTTCCAGGTGGTGTGCAAATATTGATTGATGCTGGAGCAGATGCCAATACTGTTGATACTGTGCTTGGGTATACGCCTTTGCTCTGGGCTTCTGGATTTGGCGATTCGAAGTCTATTCCAATTCTGATTGAAGCAGATGCAGATGTTAACGTAAACGATATCGCAGAAGGGAGATCCCCACTAATGCACGCGGTTCGAACTGGAAACGAAGAAGGAGTAGAAATCCTGCTAGGTGCTGGAGCAAACGTCAATGATATCGATAACTCAAAATCGACTGCGTTACATATTGGCGCAGGAGTAAAGAATGTTTCTCTTGATAAAATTAAACTCCTGATTGAAGCAGGTGCTGATCCTAACTTGAAAAATAACGAAAACAAAACAGCTCTTGATCTTTCAAAAGGTAGAACAGATGACGAAGGCATTGCAATCGCTGAATATTTGTCAACAAAGACAAAAGTCGAGTAATTTCCTGTAAATATGGTAAAGGTGAAACAGACCACCATAAGGTGGTCTGTTTTTTTAGGTATCATGTATAGCTCATATAGGAGATTAATAT
>CAYZEX010000063.1:0-6995 GCA_964477675.1 uncultured Isosphaeraceae bacterium | reverse complement strand
ACTACGGTCACGTTACGGACTATTCGACTCAGCAATTATGAATTTTGAAGAGCAAGATCAAACCCTCAAGCCATCGGCAAACAAAACGCCGATGCCTATCCGTTTAATTTTTGAAACGACGGATATTTCTGCGGATGTATTAATGGAAGTCGTCCCAATTAGTGGGTTTGAATTTGATTTGGAAGTTAGCTGTATTCGAATTAATGATTCCAAAAATGGAGACATAGTTTTTCCAAAGGACTCAACTTGTGATCCTTCTATTCAAGAATCTATTGATCCACCCAAGGATCCAGTTGATTCGTAATCAAATAATATGCAGCAAAAGAAAATGAACCCTTGGTCGATAGTCGCAGTGCTTTGTGCTGTCGGTCTTTGCCCTCTGTTCTCAATTGCTGCAATCCTTGCTGGATTTAGAGCACTTGTAGAAATCAAAGTTCGAAAAGATACAAGAGGGGCTAGGTTAGCATGGGTTTCAATATTTGTAGGAGCGTTGGTTACGGGGTTATGGATTGGCGGGTTGTTATGGTGGAACATGAATGTCCGAAGCCAAATTGAACGTGGACCAATTCAAGCGGTGCTTGCAGGGCAGAGTGGTGATTTGCAAACCTTTGAATCTTCTTTTATTACTCCAGGATCGAATGAAGAAACGGCGATGTTTCTGGCATCCCTGCATAAGAGATACGGTATCTTAGAAGATGGGCACCTTGACGAAGAAATCGGTGAAGTTGCAGTTGACCCAGATAAATTATTCCTTGGTATGGTGCCAATTGATGCAGAGTTGGATTATGTCCTGAACTTTACAAATGCAAAGGATATTCATCTGCATGGCAAGTTTGTTCTCATTGAGACTGTTGAGGATTCTCGAACATTCACTAATCGCTTTGTTTGGATCATTATTGTTGACGAAGAACAGGGCAATCTCGTGTATCCTGCATCCTTAGTAAAAGAGGATTCTGCAACCCATGTCGAGTGAGCCAGTTATTACAGTACGAGACCTTGTGTGTCGTTTTGGGGATCAAACAGTTCTAAATGGCGTGAACTTAGATGTTCTCCCAGGTGAAGTACTTGTCATTATGGGTGGTTCTGGATCTGGTAAATCTACACTGTTACGTCATATGATTGGCACCTTTATTCCTGATGGTGGGACTGTTCAAGTTTTTGGACAAGATCTAGCGGCGCTAGATGAAGAAGGCATGAACGCAATACGTAGGCAGTTTGGTATTCTGTTTCAATCAGGCGCTCTTTTCAATTCAATGAGTGTTGCAGATAATGTTTCCCTTTCTCTGCGTGAACATACAGATTTGGATCCAGATATCATTGAATTCATCGTAAAAATAAAACTTGAACAAGTTGGTCTTCGAGACGCAGCAGATAAATTCCCTTCTCAAATTTCTGGTGGTATGGCAAAACGTGCTGGTCTTGCTCGCGCGTTGGCATTGGACCCAAAATTGCTATTCTATGACGAGCCATCAGCTGGACTAGATCCAGTTACAAGTGCGAGTATTGATCAACTTATTTTGGGTCTTGCAAAAAAGGCTGGTGCTACAAGTGTTGTTGTTACACACGAAATGGATTCTGCATTTGTGATCGCAGACCGGATGGCGATGCTAGATAAGGGCAAAATGTTAATGGTAGATAAACGTGAAGTGTTTGAAGAACTCAGAGATTACTCTGAATCGGAGGCGGCGAATTTGGATAATAATCATCGTCTTATTCGCCAGTTTTTAAGGGGAGATGCTGATGGACCTCTTACGAAAAGAAAAGAAGACTCTAGTTATGCTGAAGATTTGCTAGGATTAAGTGCTCCTAGATTAAGCCGCGGTCCATCAATCCATTCTTCGAAGGAGTAGAATACGAATATGTCCCAAGCGAGAAATAAGAGACGAAATAATATCCGTGCTGGCATATTTGTATCAATTTCAATCCTCTTGGGTTTGGTCGTTTTTACAGTATTGACAAGTGCAGTTTCTAGAATTACAACAAAGGTGAAAAAATATAAAATTACCTTCACGATTTCGGAAGGTATCGGAACGTTATCTGCTGGTTCCAAAGTGCGATTGGGTGGAGTGTTAGTTGGAGATGTATTAGATGTCTCGCCGAGACTAAAAAGTGGTACCCCAACTTCCTACATCGACGTTACTTTTCAACTTGATAGTAAATACACTATTTATTCCAATGCGACAATTTATTCTCGCTCAGGTTTGCTTGGTGACAAGGGTTGGCTTTCTATCTCAGATGTCGGAAACGGTGAAGTTGCAACTTTATCAACACTATTGCACGGGTCATCTGAATCAATGGTTTCGCAACTTCTTGGACGCGATGCTCAGATTAATATTTCTAAATCACTTGTAGCCCTACGTAAATTAAGCGAAGCGTTAACTAATGAAGATGGTGCTTTGACTTTGCTTCTTGGCCAAGAAGAATCACAAGCATTACAATCAGCACTTGCATCGTTGCAGTCGGGACTTCGTGCGATGGATTCTATTTTGGATTCCACAGAAACGGTATGGCCTACATGGGAGGGTTCAGTTACATCAATTTTGGTGGATAGTAAACCTTTGCCAAACAAAATTAGCGATACACTTGCAGAAATTCATGGAACGGTGCACGATGTGAGAGTAAACATCCTGCCTTCTATTGATAAATCAATGCAGTCATTTGAAAGTACTATGGCTTCGCTTGATGAACTAAGTAAAACTTTTCAAGAAAGTTCGCCAATATGGGCTAGTAAAATTTCAACCATACTCAATGACGTGCAGTTAGTTGTGATTCAAGCGAAATCAGCGATCGCTGACATTCAATCTGACCCATGGCGATTGATTTATCGTCCAACAGACCGTGACATTAAGTATGAACAATTAAACGCAGCATCGTGGCAATTACTTTCTGCTTTATCAGACTTACGTGTTTCAGCTCAAATGTTGGAAGCTGTAGCCCAATCCCCTGATGCGCCAGATGATACTTCAGCAATGGTTGGTTCTCTCCAAGAGAGTGTTCGGGCATTTGAACATGCACGTTCCATAATTCTTGAGCGTATGAAGCAAGAATTCCCTGAAAAATAATGCTTCTGCAAAGCAAGCACAAAAATGTATCACCCATAACATCACTCGATGATCCAAGAGTTGATCAATACCGAAGTGTACGAGATGCTGACCTCCGAGGAAGGCGACATTTATGTATGGTTGAATCAGAGATGGTGGTTAGAAGGTTGTTAGCATCCGATTGGTCTATACATTCTTTATTCCTTTCTCCTCAAAAATATGAACGGTTAGCCCCTTTCATAACTCATAATGCAATGCAAGTTTTTGTTGCAGATGTTTCCTTGATGTCACAAATATCTGGATTTCATATTCACAGAGGAACTTTAGCATTGGTGCATCGCCCAAGTACAGAATCGTTAGGTGTCCAAACTCTAATTGATTCAATGCAGACGCGGAATAAAATCTCATTGTTACTCGCAGAAAATGTTACTAATGTCGATAACATGGGTGCCTTATTCCGAAACGCTGCTGCGTTTGGCGTGGATGCGGTAGTTCTTAATCACGCATGCTGTGATCCGCTATACCGAAAAGCAATACGCGTTTCAATGGGGCATGTGTTGAGTGTTCCATGGGTCGTATCAACAGAGTGGGTAAATGATTTACAGTTGTTCAAGTCAGAGCTTGGGCTAAAACTGGTTGGCTGTGAAACGGGTGAACAATCAAAACCAATGTGGGAAATTGCGCCAACTGATAAAGTTGGCTTAGTTATGGGAGAGGAAAGAAGCGGGTTGTCTGCCAGCACAATTGCATCGTGCGATACTATTGCTGAAATACCAATGACGCAACTGGTACCTTCTGTTAACGTTGCAGTTGCTTCAGCTATCGGTTTGTACGAGCTTCTTTGCAGGAACCGTCTCAACAACGGGTAATCCGTCAACTACTTGTGTGCCGTCGATTCTCTTGATTGTTGCACCAAGTTCAGTCAATACTTGTTCCATCTTTGCATATCCTCGGTCAAGATGGTACACACGGCTAACTATCGTTTCTCCTTCAGCAGCTAAGCCCGCTATAACTAGACTTGCAGAAGCACGTAAATCACTCGCCATAACTGGAGCTCCAACTAAGCGATCAACGCCCTGAACAATAACCGTAGAACCCTGTTTTACTAGACGGGCCCCCATTCTGCTCAGTTCTGGAACGTGCATAAATCTTTCAGGGTAAATCTTTTCAGTAATAATACTATTACCTTTTGAAATACTAAGAAGCGCCATCATTTGTGCCTGAAGGTCTGTTGGAAACCCAGGGTAGGGCTGTGTTGTGAACATGACTGGCTTTAAATTGCGATCGCTTACAACTTGTACTGTGCATGATTTAGTGTCTTGAGACAAATCAGTTTGATGAACATGTACACCGATGGTTGAAAGGACTTCGGTTACAGCTAGGAGGTGGTCGAGTGGAAACCGATCTATGAAAACATCTCCGTTGGTCATTGCAGTTGCGATAGCCCAAGTGCCAGCAACAATTCGGTCAGGCATAATGTTATGTGTTGCACCCCCAAGTTCTTCAACTCCATCAATAACAATTCTTGGAGTACCCGCTCCAGTAATTTTCGCACCCATATTGTTTAAGAGTTTGGCGAGGTCCCCTATTTCTGGTTCGCATGCAGCGGATTCAATTACGGTTCGGCCTTTTGCTAGTGTGGCCGCGCTCATAACGTTTGCTGTTCCTAGAACTGTAGAGCCAAATGGTCCGCCAAGAAAAATAGTGGCTCCATGTAACCGATCACACCGAGCTACGATGTCACCGCCCTTTAAGTGAATCGATGCTCCAAGCGCTTCGAGTCCTCTTAAATGCAAATCGATTGGTCGATCGCCAAATGAGCAACCTCCGGGCATAGAAACTTGAACGACACCACGTTTTGCAAGAAGTGGGCCAAGTACACAGACACTTGCTCGCATAGTTCGAACAATGTCATATCGAGCATGTGATTGTGAGGCATCATTTACCCTTACGACAATTCGGTCGTTCTGTTGCTCTGTTGAACATCCCAGTTCTTCAAGTAGCCGTAGCATGTTTGCAATGTCAGATAACTCCGGAGCAGAGGTATACGTGACAAGTTCATCCGTGAGTAAACTTGCAGCGAGCAAAGGCAGTGCAGCGTTCTTTGATCCATCGACCGAAACTCTGCCAGTTAACCGTTGTCCACCGTGTATTGAAAATGCATCCATGTAATTTTGCTGAATCCTTCCTGCGTTATGCCATCCTTGGCTTGGGTGTAAGGTTATCGACGAAGATGAACGTAGAACCCAAATACAATGCAGGGTGATGGTATCAAAACCTCCATCTCAATGGAATTGGTAATCTTGCATTTTTAAGTTATCACCCCTAAAAAATTGCCCTGTGTGCTATTTAGCGAGAGATTTTGCTAGAACAAGTAATCTTTTACTTGCAAAATATGTTTCTAACTATAGTATTAACAACAGATTATAAATTAAAGAGAGAAGGGATTATCCAAGGCGGTTATCAAAGTGCACATTTGCACTAGGGTTAACGATTACGAGTTTAGGGTTTGCGGACACTATTCTGGTACCTGGTGATTATTCCACCATCCAAGGAGGGATTGATGTGGCTGTTGATGGGGATTCCGTAGTAGTAAGCAACGGTGTTTACCACGAATTAATTAATTTTAATGGAAAAGCGATTACCGTTATGAGTGAGGATGGTGATGCGGCAGGTACGATTATTGATGGTGGTCAATCATCGGGTTCGGTTGTTTCTTTTGTAAATAGTGAAACGAGTGAATCGGTTCTTCAGGGTTTTACCATACGCAATGGGATTGCGTATCAAGGCGGTGGTATTTTTATAGGTAATGATCCTCCAGCCATACCTGCATCTCCAACCATAACGAGTTGTATTATTACGGGGAACCAATCGACCAATAGCGGTGGTGGTATTTATGCGAAATATAGTACGTTATCGCTGTCCGATACAGCAATTCGAAATAATTATTCTGGTGCAGCAGGTGGTGGGGTGTACTTGAAATATTGCAACGGTACTTTCATAGAATGTTCTGTTGAAAATAACAATGCAAACAATGGCGGTGGTATATATATCAAAGAAAGCACGGGTGATATTAGCATTAGAGATTCTGAAATAAATCAAAATATAGTCTCATCAAATGGTGGGGGTATTTACAACAAAGAAACGAATGCAATTGTACAGAACTGTTCATTTTCTTTGAACACTGCTGATAAAGGTGGTGCTTGGTATAGTTATTCTCAAGGAGACGCGATATTTTCAACAACTTCTTTTTCTGACAACAGCGCAGCGAATACTGGTGGCGCTGCAGAAATACGAAATTCAAGTGTAGCCACTTTTACCGATTGTTTGTTTGACTCAAATGTTGCAGATAGCGATTGTGATGGAACTGGAGGAAGCGGTGCAATTGAAATTGTCAATAGTTCTGTAACCATTGATACGCCTACGATGTGCAATAATTTGGTCTGTGAAGTTGAGGAACCTTTTTCTGGTGACCAACCAACTATTAGTGGTGAAATTCTTGAGTGTGTAATTGGGATTGGAGCGTGTTGTGGGGGTTCAGCTTGTTGGGAAATGGAGGAAGAGGTTTGTCTCAACGGTGGAGGTGTATGGAATGGTGATACAACGCTATGCGCTACGGTAATCTGTGAGGGAGGTAATGTGGATTGTCCTGGAGATCTTAATGGTGACGGAACTGTTGAAGTTCTCGATATCATCGAACTCATCTCTGCATGGGGCGCTTGCCCGTAAATATTATTGCTCAAACACAGATTGGCTCTGAGAAAACTTAAGTATAGAGAAGAAAAGCCCCACTGCAAGCAGTGGGGCTTTTTTTATTTGGATAACTTAAGAGGAGTGTCGATTAACGTCGACGGCGTCGGCTTGCTAATCCAGCAAGTCCAAGTAGCGCAAGAGCACCAGGAGCAGGAATATCGCCTGTCCAGATGTTTACTGCGTCTATGAATACTGCTTCAG